>DAIDHB010000030.1 GCA_027452145.1 Planctomycetales bacterium | reverse complement strand
CGGCCGCCGCCCAGGGAGGAGCGTGCGAGCGGATGAGACGATTCGATTCGGTTCGGATCGGATCGGATCGGAGGATCGGGGCACGGTGCGCCCGATCGACGGACCGGTCAATCAATCGTCGTCGTCGCCCTCCTCCTCCTCGTCCTCGAAGATGCCCTTCTTCGCGTTCTCGATCCGCTCCTTCAGGTCGGCCGGCTTGCGGGACTTCTGGATGACCTCGATCTCCTCGACCAGGCCCTGCTTCCACAGGTTGAACAGGCTGTCGTCGAGCAGGTTCATCCCGTGCTTGCGGCCGGTCTGGATCGACGAGTCGATGCGGTACGTCTTGTTCTCGCGGATCAGGTTCGAGATGGCCGGGGTCACCACCAGGGTCTCGTAGGCGGCCACCAGCCCCTTGGGCTTGCGCGGCAAGAGCGCCTGGGCCAGGATGCCGATGATCGCCACCGAGAGCTGGGTGCGGATCTGGTCCTGCTGGTCCTTGGGGAACACGTCGATGATCCGGTTGACGGTGCCCTCGGCCGAGTTGGTGTGCAGGGTGCCGAAAACGATGTGCCCGGTCTCGGCCGCCGTGATGGCCGCCGAGATCGTGGCCAGGTCCCGCATCTCGCCCACCAGGATGCAATCGGGGTCCATTCGCAGGGCACGCCGGATCGCCTCGGGGAAGTCCGGGACGTCCACCCCGATCTCACGCTGGTTGATCAGCGACTTGTTGTGCTTGTGGAAATACTCGATCGGGTCCTCGATCGTGATGATGTGGCGGTCCATGTTGTTGTTGATCCAGTTGATCATGGACGCCAGGCTCGTCGTCTTGCCCGAGCCGGTCGGACCCGTCACCAGGATCAACCCGCGAGGCCGCTGGATCAACTGCTCCATCACCGGCGGCAGCCCGAGCTGCTCGAACGTGAGGAACTCGTTGGGGATCCGCCGCAGCACCAGCCCCACGTTCCCGCGCTGCTTGAAGATCGCCACCCGGAACCGGGCCATCTCACCGAACGCGAACCCGAAGTCCGTCCCTCCGACCTCCTGCAATTCCTGCTGGCACCGCTCCGGCGTGATGCTCTTCATGAGCCCCACCGTATCCGAGGGCTCCAGCACCTTGGTGGCCAGCGGGCGCATGTGCCCGTGCAGCCGAAGCATCGGCTGGCTGCCCACCGTCAAATGCAGGTCGCTGGCCTTCTGGGTGCAGACCGTCTGGAGAAGCTTGTCGATCAGCAGCGTGCCCATTGCCCTGGAATCCCTCCACAACTACGTCGATGGAACCCACCCGTCACGACCAACCAACCCGAAGCCACCCCCGTTGGGGGGACTTGACTCGTTCGCGAAAACCAGGTGTCCACCGAATCGTGGCAATGCGCCAGGAGGTTAGGGCATGGGTGCCGCTGGCCCCGGTGCACAGGCATTATTTCGACGAATCCCCCTGGGATCAAGCGGACGGGGGGGTCGGCGCCCGGCGCGGACCCCCATCCCAAAGCAATCCTGACAGCATCAACGGTCGACATCAACCCCGGGGCACGACATCCGGGACCGTCTTGCCGGGCCGGGTCGCGGCCACGGTGGGCGGCCGGCGCGGCCGCCGGCTTCCCACCCGCCTACTTCTTGACCGTCTCGCCGGTCCCCGACTCCTTCTGGGTGATGCGCAGCACCTCGTCGATGGTCGTCAGACCCTTGAGGGCCTTGATCATCCCGTCCTCGAAGAGCGTATGCATCCCCTGTTTCCGGGCCATCTTGCGCACATTCAGCGTCGATTCCCCCTTGAAGGCCATCTCGCGGACCTGCGAGGTCATCGTCATCAGCTCGTAGATCCCCATCCGGCCCCGATAGCCCGTCTTGTTGCAGTTGGCGCACCCCTTTCCCTTCATGAAGTTGGCCTTCTTGACGATCTCGGGTCGCAGGCCCAGGCCCGTCAGCAGGTGCGCCGGGGGCTCGTAACGCACCTTGCACTTGGGGCAAACCTTCCGCACCAGCCGCTGCGCCATGATCGCCATGACCGAGCTTGCAACCAGGAATGGCTGGATGCCGATATCGACCAGCCGTGTAATGGCGCTGGGCGCATCGTTCGTGTGCAATGTACTGAAAACCAAGTGTCCCGTCAGCGAAGCCTGGATCGCGGTCTCAGCCGTCTCCAGATCGCGGATTTCACCCACCAGGAGGATGTTCGGGTTCTGCCGGAGCATGGCCCGGATGATCCGCGCGAAGGTCATTCCGATCTTCGCCTTCACCTCACACTGGTTCACTCCCGGCAGGTAATACTCGACCGGGTCCTCGGCCGTGATGATCTTCACGTCGGGGCGGTTCAGCTCGTTGAGCGCGGCGTACAGTGTGGTCGTCTTCCCCGACCCCGTCGGACCCGTCACCAGCAAGATCCCGTTGGGCCGCTTGATCAGGTTCTTGAAGCGGGCCCAGTCGTCGTCGCCGAACCCCAGGTCCTGTAGCCCGACCTTGATGTTCTCGCGGTCGAGAATCCGCATGACCACCGACTGGCCATGCGTGGTTGGGATGATGCTCACACGCAGGTCGATGTCCTTGCCGGCGACCAGGATCTTGATCCGGCCGTCCTGCGGCCGGCGCTTCTCGGCGATGTCGATGAACCCCATGATCTTGAGACGGCTGATGATTGCACCCAGCAATCGCCTCGGAGCGTTGTCCCGCTCCATCAGCACGCCGTCGATCCGGTATCGGATTCGCACCCGGTCGGCGAACGGCTCGATGTGGATGTCGCTCGCCCGCTGCTGCACGGCTTCCTGGATGATGAGATGCACCAGCCGGATGACCGGCGCGTCCCCTTCCTCCAGCGTGTTGGTCATGCCCGACTTGGCCGTTCCGCCCGCGCCGTCGTCGGCGAAGTCGATCGCCGTGTCGGTGAACTCCTGGAGCATCGAGTCGACCGACTCGGTCTCCGACGAACTACTGCCGTAATACTTGTTGATCGCCTCGACGATCGCCTCCTTGGGCGCCAGCGAGACCTCGATCTCCCGGTTCAGCACGAACCGCAGCTTGTCGATCGTCTCGAAATCGAGCGGATCATGCATGATGACACGAATGATCCCGCCCTCCTGCGCCAGCGGCATGACGATGTTTTCGCGCGCGAGCGATTCGGGGACCAGCTCGATGACCGACGCGGGGATCTCGATCTCGTGGAGGGCGACGAAGGCCAGGCCGTGCTGCTCGGCCTTTGCCTTCATGATGTCATCGGCGTCGGCGTAGCCCAGCCGCATCAGGGCGTCCTCGACGCTCCCGCCCGGCGACTGGCTGGCTTCCCTGAGCTGGTCGGGGCCGATCACCCCCCGACGGACGAGAATCTCGGTCCAATCCCGACTCTTGGCCATGACTGAGCAACTCCGGAGATATCCTTCCGTGGTCGGACGCAAAACGCGGAACGGGCGACGGCCGACGGCGCACGACGCGACGGCAGCGTCACCTCCACTCCTCAATCGGGCTAGCGGATGGCGAGGGTCCTAGGGGGATCTCGTGAGATACGGTAAAGCAAGCGCTTCCGTGACGACCATCCGGACGACCCGGCCGCACCGACAGATCGGGGATGACAGGAATGAATCGAATCGATGAGGACACTTGAACTTACCAGGCTTTCTGGCCCCCGGCAAGCAGCTAGCGCTGTCATTGGTCATTAGTCATTGGTCATTAGTCATTGGTCATTGGTGCGGTCCGAACTTGAAGCCCGTTGCCGTCCCCCAAAGCTTAGGTCATCGACGGCGCAGGTCAATGCAGGGCACCACGGCCCAACGAAGAACAGCATGCGTGTCCGAATAGCCGCATCCACCCAGAACGCTCCAGGGAACGACGCCGCCTGCTAGCAACCAATGACTAATGACCAATGACCAATGACTAATGACTAATGACCAGAGTCCCAGACCACATTCCGATCGCCCGGCACCACCTCGCCGATGATCCAGGCGGGGATGTGGGCCTCGTCGTTGAGGTGGCGGACGATGGCCTCGGCGTAATACTCGGCGACGATCATGACCAGGCCGATGCCCATGTTGAACACCCGGTCCATCTCGTCCTGAGCGACGGCACCCAGGCGCTGGAGCCACGGGAAGACGGGGGGCATGGTCCACGACCCGCGGCGGAGTAACAGGCTGCACCCCTGGGGCAGGATCCTCGGCGGGTTGTCCACCAGCCCGCCGCCGGTGATATGGGCGATCCCGTGCACCGTGCGCTTGACCCGGTAGTGCCGCGCGACGGCCTTCACCGCCGAGACATAAATCCGGGTCGGCTGGAGCAGCTCGTCGGCCACGGTCCGGCCCAGCTCGGGCACGAAGGTGTCGGGCGACAGTCCGGCCGAGTCGAGGGCGATCTTCCGCGCCAGGCTGTATCCGTTCGAATGCAAGCCCGAGCTGGCCAGGCCGACGACCCGGTCGCCCACGCGGATGTCGCGGCCGTCGAGGATCCGCTTGCGCTCGACCACGCCCAGGCAGAACCCCGCCAGGTCGTACTCCCCCGGCTGGTAGAAGTCCGGCAGGATGGCCGTCTCGCCGCCGAGCAGGGCGCACTCCGCCTCCACGCACCCATCGCTGATCCCCTTGACGACCTGGGCGGTGAGTTCGGGGTCGTCGCGGGACATGGCGACATAATCGAGGAAGAGGAGGGGCTCGGCGCCGGCGCAGAGGCAGTCGTTGACGGACATGGCGACCAGGTCGATGCCGACGGTGTGGTGCCGTCCGGTGGCGAAGGCCAGCTTGAGCTTGGTGCCGACGCCGTCGGTGGAAGCGACGAGCACGGGGTCGCGGTAGGTGCGCGACAGCAGGCCGATCTGGTCGTTGAGCCGGAACAAGCCGGCGAAGCCGTCGTTCCACTCGATGACGCGCGGCGTGTAGGTGCGGCGGAGCAGGGGCGGGAACCGCGAGATGGTCTGTTCGTAGACCTCCAGGTCCACCCCGGCCGAGCGATAGTCCATGGAAATGCGACTCGTTTCTTACCTTCCCGGTGCGACGTTTCCAACCCCGATCGCCGGGCTGACGCGCTCGATCGATCGGGGACTCGGCCGCGAGCATGCCACGCCTCTCGGCGCGGCTCGGCGATGGCGGCGCCCGGCGGGCATGCCGGCTGGCGAATCCCGCTGGGACTCGACATCTTAAGTCCTGGCCGGCATCGAGGAAAGCGGCCGGGATCGCCGCCGGCCATCGGCCGGCCGCGCGGACCCGGCGCAGGCCGTACGACACGGCCGCCGACATGGCATCCGCCGCCTTGATCCTAGCACGGACCGCGATTATCCTGAAGCCAACTCGGGTTCCCACACCGGCCCTCGACGCCGATAACCTACGGATCGGGCCGGCCTGCCTGCCTGCATTCAACCCGCCGACCGATTTTCGACGTCTTTTCGAAGTCCCCCATGCACCGGGAGATCTGCATCATGGTTCGCAAATGGATGGTCTTCGCCTTGAGCACCGGGCTCCTCGTCACGATCGCCGGCGTCGGCTTCAGCGGCGCCGACGACGATGACTCCCCGCTCGAGAAGGTCATGGAGAAGGTCAACAAGGCCAACGCCAAGATCAAGCAGGGCGTGCGCAATCCTGCCACCTATCGGAAGAAGCAGAAGGAAGTGGCCGACAACTCCAAGGAGATGGTCAAGCTGGCCAAGCAGTCCAAGCCGATGAAGGAAGCCCTGGGCAAGGCCAAGAACGAGGCCAACCCCCAGGAGAAGTGGAACACCCTGATGGACGCCTTCATCGAGAAGTCCGAGAAGCTCAGCGAGGCCGCCAACAAGGAGGCGCCCGATTACGACGCCACCAAGAAGGCCTTCAGCGCCGTCAGCAAGACCTGCGCGGACTGCCACAACGTCTTCCGGGTCGAGGAAAACTTCTGACGGACCGTGGACGTGAAGTCTGTCCCCAGGGCCGCGGGCGGCCGACCCGCGGGTCAGGCTTTCCCGCCCGACTCCGCGGTCGGAGTTTCGAACTGGTGGGCGATGCCCGTCCCACGTCACGGTCTCGGAGCCTTCCGGGACGGACTGGACTCCCAACCCCGTTGAATCGCATCGAGATGCCATCCGAGTCGACCAGGCGAGGCGACGGCGAGGACCAGACGGTCGACGCCGCGCCTCGGCCCGTTCCCATTCCCATTCCCGTTCCCACCCCCTCGCCGTCGCGGGCCTCGCCCTGGTCGGACCGGATCGATGCGGCGGCGATCTCGTGCCACGACGTGACCCTGCCGGGGATCGCCGCGAATCTCGCGCTCGACGAGGCCCTGCTCATCGAGGCCGACGAGGGGCGCGGGCCGGCGATTGTCCGGTTCTGGGAGCCGGCCGGGTTCGCCGTCGTGCTGGGCGCCACTCGGAGGCTCCGCGACGAGGTCCACCTCGAGGCCTGCCGCGCCGACGGCGTGCCGGTCTTCCGCCGCTCCAGCGGCGGCGGCACCGTGTTGATCGGGCCCGGCACTCTGAACGTCACGGTGGTCCTGCCCGACACCGCCGGCCCGGGCCTCTCGGCCGTCGACGCCGCCCAGCAGCACGTGCTGGGCCGGATGGCCGGGGCGATCCGACAGGCCGGCGCGGCGGTCGACGTCCGCGCGCACGGCGACCTCGTCCTCGACGATCGCAAGTGCGGCGGTAGCGCCCAGCGCCGGCTCCGCCGATGGTTCCTGGTCCACTGCTCGATCCTCTACGACTTCCCCATCGACCGGATCCCCCGCTACCTCGCCATGCCGGCCCGCCAGCCCGAATATCGCCGAGGACGGCCGCACATCGACTTCCTCTGCAACCTCCCGCTGCCGCGAACCGCCCTGGTCGAGGCCCTCCGTCCCGGTGAGGGGCCATGTTCCTCCGACGCCGAGGCGCCCCCTGGTCCCGGGGCACTCCTGCCGGCGCTGCTGGCCGACAGGTTCGCCAACCCGCACTGGATTGAGCGGTTCTGATGAGCCCTCGGGCGAGCGGATCGCCCCGGCGCCTCCCGACCGACCATCCCGACGGGTACAATCCTGTCGGCATTCAGGCAATTCCCACCTGAGGGTATGGGACATGGGCATCGGCATCACGGGCCTCAGCAAGGCGAAGCTCGTGCCCTGCACGGGCGCCTATGACGATGACGACGGCTACGACGAATGTGCCGAGAAGCACACCACGGTGGACCCGCCTGGCCGGGGGAAGGGCAAGGACGCCGTGAAGGAGGGCTGTTACGTCCCCGGTCCGGGCGGACGCGAGTGCAGCCTGGATTTCAGTTACATCGCATACGATGGCTGGATCCGGCGGCTGAGCCTGATGGCTCTCGGCGTCGAGCCGCGGGAAGTCTGGGCCCATCCGCGGCGGTATCGCGGCAACCCGCTCGTCGAGTTGATCACCTTCCCGGACGCCGGCGGCGGCGTGATCGGCCCGATCACCGCGGCCCGGCTGTACGAGGATTTCGTCGCCTTCGCCCCCAGGGCCCGGAGATACTTCGCCACGAGCAAGCCCAACGTGTTCCCCGCCGCGCGGCCGGCCACGCGATCGGCCGGGGACGGGTCACACGGCAAGCGAATCGGCCTGGCGAACCTCTCCCGGCTGACTCGCGCCCTCTTCGGATCCGACCTCGCGTGGGACGAGGGGGAGGATCTGCACTGGATGTGGGACAGCTATCGCCAGTTTCGACGGGCCCTGCGGCTGGCGAAGAACGACGGGTTCGTCGCCCTCTATTGAAGCGACCGATGCCCGACCGCCTCGGCGATGTGCTGCGGCCGGATGTCGTCGTGGCCCTCGAGGTCCGCGATCGTCCGCGCCAACCGCAGCACTTTGTCGTGCGCCCGGGCCGACAGGCCGAGATCCTCCCTCGCCGCCTTCAGGATCGCCGCCGCCTCCGGCTTCAAGGCGCAGAACTTCCGCACCTGCCGCGGCGTCTCCAGGCCCTCGCCGGGCGTCAAGGGCGGCAGGATCGTCGGCAGGCGCCTGGCCAGCAGCGGCTTACCGGTGCCGGGGGGACCGATCATCAGCGGATATTAGCCACCAGCCGCAAAGTCATCGGCGACCTTAAGTATGCTCGATCCCAGGGGTGTCTCGGCAAAATCCACGCTGTCTGTAACGAGTCGCCCGATACCCCCGGGAGCGAACGGGTGTCGGGAGCGAACGGGTGTCAGACCACGGAGCGAACGGGTGTCGAGCGAACGGGTGTCAGACCAGGTTCCTGGTTTTTTCCGCCGAGACGGTCGACCGGACGGGTCGGGGTGACGGTCCGGTGAAGCCCATTGGATCATCGACGCCCGCTCCGGGAGGTGAAGACCGGGGAGCGAAAACCGGGACAGCGGCGAGACCCGCGACAAACCGAATGACCGCAGGGCACGCCCGAGACCAGCCCCGCCCCGCCCGATCGGCTGCCCGGTCCGGACCGATCCGGTCCGGCCGGCTCGCCCGATGCCGACCGGAGGTGGGGCCGGGCCGAGGCGGGATCGGGACGGACGGGGATCTTGCTCGATCGGCCTGACCGTGGGGCGGCCCATGCCGAGAAATGGGCCGTCGCCTCGCCGACGAGCTGACGGCGGACGCCCGGGAGCCGGGCCTGGGCGACTGAGGAAGCCCCCTCCTTCCTTCCTCCAGGAGGGATCTCTCACTCCGCCTCGGAGCCCGGCATGATCCCCGTTTCGACCGCGAGGCGCAGGGCCTTCGGACTGGCCTCCCAGGTCGCCTGATAGGTCGGCTCCAGCGGGACCATCACGTGGAAATCGCCGGTCAGGAACAGCGGCATGTCCGGCAGGGGGTCGCCGACGGCCACGGGCTCGATGTAGGCGGCGCGCTCGTCGCCCGTCTTGTAGGAGACAAGGATGCGGTCCTTGCCCTCCGGAAAGGCGAAGTCCTCCTCGACGATCTCGTCCCAGATCACCTTGTGGATGCCGAACGGGTCGCGCGCGGTCGGCGGGAAGAGGTCGACGATCAGCACATGAATCCCGCGGCGGAGACAGTCGACCGTCTTCTCGACGAGATCCCGAAGGGCCGCGCGGCTGTCCTTGTTCCCCGGCGAGACGATCTCGATCACGGCGATGATCCGGCCCAGATGGTGCGTGACGACGATCCGATTGGCGCGGCTCGCATCCATCGCCCTGGTGGTCCGGCGCACGATCCGCGTGGCGGGGGGCGGCAGCGTGGCGACGCCGCCGTCCGGTTCCTCCCCGGGGTGCCGCCCGGGGCGCACCTCAATCGCCAGGACATCCGATTCCTTCGGGCCAGCCCGCTGTTCGACGAGGGCCTCGACCCCGTCCGGTAGCCGGCCGGCGTTGAGCGCGTCCTTGATCCGGATGGACCAGCTCTGATGGAAGTCGTGGAACAGCCTGGACGGGACTCGCGACCAATCGTGAATCGGCATGGCTGCGCCTCCGTAACGCGTATCCTACCATACCGGAACTTGCTTCCGAGTCGCCTGGGATCGCCCTCCGGTTCGCCGGGTGACGAGGGCCGCGACCCCCGCCGGCGGACCGCGGGCCGGGAACGGGGAACCCGGGGCCGGAACAGGGCGACGAACGGCAACGCAACGGGACAACGAAAACCGCGACAAACCAAATCATCCCAGGCCACGCCCGAGACCCGCCCCGCCCCGCCCGATCGGCCGCCCGGTCCGGTCCGGACCGATCCGGCCGGCTCGCCCGATGCTGACCGGGGCCGAGCCGGGATCGGGACGGACGGGCGAAGACCACGCTCAGTCATCCCGCCGGACAGGGAGCCCGGGAAGACCTCCGTCGCGCTCGCCCTATTCGCGGAATCACTTCGGATATTTCGCCTGTTGCGGTTATTTCGACTCCGTGCTAGGCTCGAATGGGAGAGCACGGGAGGAAAGAATCCATGACCAGTCCGATCTATGAGACCGCGACGCCCACGGCCGCCGACGCCCGGTTGGCGAGGGAATCCCTGACCGGGATGGACCAGATGCTCGAAGCCGGCACGTCCGACCTGCGCCTTTGCGTCCGGAGCGAAAGATCGGCGGGCTCCGAGGTCCGTCTGCCGGTGGCAGCCGTCCGGCTGCTGAAGGACATCCTGGCGGAGATGGCCCAGGGCCATGCGGTCACCCTGCTGCCCGTCTCGGCCGAGCTGACGACCCAGCAGGCCGCGGGCCTGCTCAATGTCTCACGGCCCTTCCTCATCGGCCTGCTGGAGGCGGGGCAGATCCCCTTCCGTCGGGTCGGCCAGCATCGCCGCGTGCGGCTCGACGACCTGCTGGCCTACAGGCGGAAAGATGACGAGGCCCGCCGCCGCATCGCCGACGAGCTGACGGCGGACGCCCAGGAGCTGGGCCTGGGCTACTGATGGACATCGTTCCGACCGCCATTATTGATGCCTGCATCCTGTATTCGGCCCCGCTCCGCGATCTCATCGTGCGTCTCGCCCAGGCGGGCCTGCTCAACGCCCGCTGGACCGATGACCTCCACGACGAGTGGATGCGCAACGTCCTGAAGAATCACCCGCAACTCGCCCGGGATCGGCTGGAGCGCACGCGGTCGCTGATGGACCGCGCCGTCCGCGACTGCCTGGTAACGGGCTACTCGGATCTGGTCGACTCCCTGACGTTGCCGGATGAAGACGACCGACATGTCCTCGCTGCCGCAATTCGCGCGGGCGCCGGCCTGATTCTCACCTTCAACCTGTCGGATTTCCCGGCGGAAACGCTGGCGCCGCTCGGCGTGTTTGCTCGTCACCCCGATCCGGTGTTTGCCGAGCTTCTCGACGCCGCCGTGGATGAGTTCTGCGAGGCGGTCCGGCTCCAGAGGCAGGGGTTGAGGAACCCGCCGATGACCGTCGAGTCGCTCCTTGCCCGGTTGGAGACTGCGGGACTGACGCAGACCGCCGAGCGACTTCGTCAGTACACGGACCGACTCTGAGCCGCATCGAGGACCGTCTGGACCCGGCCGGCATCGTGATTCTTGCCGAGGCTGATGACGGTCACGGCGGGCTTGCCGTCGATCGAGACCGCGAACATGTCCGCCCAGTGCCGGATTCCCTGGCGATCCAGCACCTTGCGAACCTCGTCGACCTGATCGGCGGCGACCCTGATGTCAAGCCAGCCATCGCCGCAATCCGGGATCTGGAGTCGTGTTCCATTCAGCGTGCTCGTCATGATCTCCCCCATCCGATCCGACCGGAAGCGTGCCGCCCATCCCCGCCGCCGCCGCCGGCCCTGAGATCCTCGCCTCGGCACGGAAGAGGGGCTTCCGTTTCGTTCCCCGGTTGGCGATGTCCCGATCCCAACAGGATCCAACGGGTGACTCGATCCATTTTCCTGGATGGCCTGCCCCTCGCCAACATGGGCCGCGGGCTGCCCCCCGGCCGGGGCGCGGAACCGGATGGGCGCGGAACGGGGCCGCGGCGCATCGGCCCAGACGGCGCGAATCCGACACGTACCGCATCATCCCAGGCCGCGCCCGATTCCAACCCCGCCACGCACGATCGGCCGCCCGGCCCGGTCCGGCCCGCTCCGCTCCGGCCGCCTCGCCCGAGAGCGGCCGAGGGCCGGGGCGGCCGGCCGGGTCCGGTGCTGGAGGCGGCTCCGTCCCGACCTGCTTGAAAGACCCGGTCCGACCGGGCCGCCCGACGTTGTCTGGCTTCCGGGGCGAAGGGTCGGAGCGAGTCGGACGGAGCCGTCTCCGCCAACGGAGATCGCCTCGATCGGAGGCGGCTCCGGTCGAAGATCCCCGCCTGTTTGCCCTGGACGCAAGACGACCTGGGGATATTGCGCCGGATGGGGTCGTCAGACCTCCAGCATGAGCCGCTCGGGGTCCTCGAGGCAGTCCTTGATGCGGACCAGAAAGCTGACGGCCTCGCGGCCGTCGATGAGCCGGTGGTCGTACGAGAGGGCCAGGTACATCATCGGGCGGATGACGATCTGGTCGTCGACCACCACGGGCCGCTTCTTGATGGAGTGCATCCCGAGGATGCCGCTCTGCGGCGGGTTGAGGATCGGGGTCGACAGCATCGAGCCGAAGATTCCGCCGTTGGTGATCCTGAACGTGCCACCGCGGAGGTCGTCCACCGAGATGGTCCCCTCGCGGGCCCTGGTCGCATAGGCGCCGATGGCCTTCTCGATGGCGGCGAACGACAGGCGGTCGGCGTCGCGGATCACGGGGACCATCAGGCCCTTGTCGGTGCTGACGGCGACGCCGATGTCGAAATAGTTCTGATAGACGATCTCGGTCCCGTCGATCCGGCCGTTCACCGCGGGGAACGCCCGCAGGGCCTCGATCGACGCCTTGACGAAGAACGACATGAAGCCGAGCGCGACGCCGTGCTTCTTCTGGAACGACTCCTTGTAGCGGGCGCGCAGCTCCATGATCCGGGACATGTCGGCTTCGTTGAAGGTCGTGAGGATCGCGGCGGTCTGCTGCGCCTCGACCAGGCGCTGGGCGATCTTCTGCCGCAGCCCGCTCATGCGCTGGCGGGTCTCGCGGGATCCCGGCGCCGCGGGCGCGGTCGCCGGAGCAGGAGCCGTGCGGGCCTGGGGCGTCTCGTGTCCCTTCGGCCAGGGCGTGGCCGTCCGGGCGGGAGCCGCGGGAGCGGTCGCCGTGCCCGTCGCGGCCGGCGCCGCGGGGCCCGCGGTGCCCACCGAGGTCAGCACGTCCTCCTTGGTGATCCGCCCGCCGGGCCCGGTGCCGGCGATCCGGTTGACGTCGAGATTTTCCTCGGACACGATCCGACGAACGGCCGGCGACAGCGGGCGATCGCCGCCGTGACCAGCACCTGCACCTGCACCGTCAGGGGGGGCCACGGGTGTGGCCTGGGTCTTCTGGCCGTTCGGCCGATCGCCGGCCGCCTCGGCCGGGCCCGGCTTCGCCCCGGAACTCGCCGGAACGGCGGCTCCCGCGCCCGCCGGCTCGATGGTGCCCACCGTCGCGCCGATGGCGACGGTTTCGCCCTCGGCGGCCCCAATCTTCAAGACGCCCGCGCCCGGCGACGGCACGATGTTCGTGGCCTTGTCGGTCTCAAGCTCCAGCAGCGGGTCACCGGCCTGCACCGTCGCCCCGTCAGCCTGGAGCCACTTCGACACGATGCCCTCGGAGATCGACTCGCCGACGCTCGGGACCTTGATCGGGACTGCGGACATGACGGGGTCCTTGTTCATTTTTCAGTGGTCAGTGGTCAGTGGTCAGTGCGTGCCCTCGTCGCTTTCACAGCGGGGGCGTGGCTGCTATCTGCTCATGACGTCGTCACCTCCCGCGCGATTGACCTTCTCGGCCGGGCGGAACACCAAAAGCTGACCACTGACCACTGACCACTGACCACCAACCACTCACTTCCCCGAAGCCGAGACGAGATGCGGCACCGCGGCACCGCCGACGGCGGCCTCGACGATCTCGGCCTGCTCGCGGTCGTGGACCATCTTGGACCCGGTGGCGGGGCTGGCGCTGGCATCGCGGCCGACGTAGACGGCCGACTCGCCCAGGAGCTCCTGGAGCCGGGGCGCCACAAAGGCCCAGGCGCCCATGTTCTGCGACTCCTCCTGGACCCAGAACCACTCGCGGGCCGAGCGATAGCGGTCGAGGATGGCCTTGAGCTCCTCCAGCGGCCAGGGGTAGAGCTGCTCGATCCGGATGATGGCCACGTCCCGGGCGCCGACCTCGGTCTGGCGGGCGAGCAGGTCGTAGTAGATCTTGCCCGAGCACAGGAGCACGCGGCGGGCGCGCTCGGGGGCGGACGGGTCGTCCAGGACGTCGTGGAAGTTCCCGACGACCAGGTGGTCCACCGGCGAGACGGCCATCTTGTGCCGCAGCAGGCTCTTGGGCGTCATCACGACCAGGGGCTTGCGGAAGTCGCGGCGGACCTGCCGGCGGAGCAGGTGGAAATACTGCGCCGGCGTGGTCGGCACGGCGACCTGGATGTTCTCCTCGGCGCAGAGCTGGAGGAACCGCTCGAGCCGGGCGCTGGAGTGCTCGGGCCCCTGTCCCTCGTAGCCGTGGGGCAGGAGCATCACCAGTCCGCTGGCGCGGCCCCACTTGGACTCGGCCGACGCGACGAACTGGTCGATGATCACCTGGGCGCCGTTGGCGAAGTCGCCGAACTGCGCCTCCCACATGATGAGCATGTGGGGCTCATCCAGCGAGTAGCCGTAGTCGAAGCCCAGCACGGCGGCCTCGGAGAGCAGGCTGTCGTAGACGCAGTACTCGGCCTGGCCGTCGCGGAGGCGGTTCAGGGGGATGTGCCGCTCGCCGGTGTTGGCGTCGACCAGCACCGAGTGCCGCTGGCTGAACGTCCCGCGCCGGCTGTCCTGGCCGCTCAATCGGACCGGCGTGCCCTCCCACAGCAGGCTGCCGAAGGCGAGCATCTCGGCCGTGCCCCAGTCGAGCCCGCCCTTCTCGGTGACGGACTTCTGCCGGACCGACAGCAGCCGCAGCAGCTTGGGGTTGACCGTCACGCCCGGCGGCGGGGTGGTGGCGCGCTCGGCGATCTCGCGGAGCGTCTCGAACGAGACGCCCGTGTCGACCGGGGCGAACGAATACCGATTCGTCAGGCCCGACCAGGCGCCGTGGAAGCCGTAGTGCGGCTGCGGGTCCACGCCGCCCTTGCGGACCTCCTCGAAGACCTCGCGCAGCCGCTCCTCGAACGTCTCGGCGATCGTCTCGGCCTCCTCGCTCGAGAGCTCGCCGCGCTCGACGAGCTGCTTGGTATACACGTCGCGGACGGTGATCCGGTCCTTGATCCGGTCGTACATCAGGGGCTGGGTGAAGCTCGGCTCGTCCCCCTCGTTGTGGCCGTGCCGGCGGTAGCAGATCATGTCGATGACGACGTCCTTGCCGAACGCCTGGCGGAAGTCGATCGCCAGCTCGGCGACCGCCACGACGGCCTCGGCATCCTCGCCGTTGACGTGGAAGATCGGGACCTCGATCATCTTGGCGACGTCGGTGCAATACTTCGTCGACCGGCCGTCGCTGGGCGACGTGGTGAATCCGATCTGGTTGTTCACCACGATGTGGATCGTGCCGCCGGTGCGATACCCGGCGAGCTGCGAGAGATTCAGCGTCTCGGCGACCAGCCCCTGGCCGGCGAACGCGGCGTCGCCGTGGATCAAAATCGGCAGGCCGATCTTCCGGTCCTTGTCCTTGAACCGCCGCTGCTTCGACCGCATCCGCCCCTCGACCACCGGGTTGACGGCCTCGAGGTGGCTGGGGTTGGGCGTGAGCGTCAGGTGGACCCGGTTCTTGTCGGCCGTGACGTGCTCGGCCGAGAAGCCGAGGTGGTACTTCACGTCGCCGTCGCCGCCGACGCTCTCGGGCCGGCTCCCCTGGAACTCGTTGAAGATCACGCCATACGGCTTGTGCAGGATATTCGCCAGCACGTTGAGCCGGCCGCGGTGCGGCATCCCCATGACGATCTCGCGGACGCCGCCGATCGACCCCGCCCGCTCGATGATCGCGTCCAGAAGCGGGATCAGCATCTCGCCCCCCTCGAGCGAGAACCGCTTCTGCCCCACGTAATTGCGGTGGAGGAACGTCTCGAACAGCTCGGCCGCGTTGAGCTTGTAGACGATCCGCCGCTTCTTGCGGATGTCAAAAGCCGGGTGGTTGCGGGTCGGCTCCATCCGCTCGAGCAGCCAGTCGCGGACGGCCGTGTCGCGGATATGCATGAACTCGACGCCGATCGTCTGGCAGTACGTCTGGCGCAGCGACGCGATCAGGTCGCGGAGCGTCGCGGACCCCGAGGCGTCGCCGAACGACCTGCTGTAGAAGACGCGGTCGAGGTCGGCCTCGCCCAGCCCGAAGGCCGAGGGCTCCAGCAGCTCGTGCGACTCGCGCCTGGGCGTCAGGCCAAGGGGGTCCAGGTCGGCCAGGTAGTGGCCCAGCTCGCGATAGGCGTCGACCAGCCGCGTGACGGCCGCCTGCGCCCTCGCCGCGTCGATGTCCACCGACGCGGGGCCCGGGCCGCCACCGCCGCCCTGCTGGCCCAGCTCGTATCCCTCGAAGAAGACCCGCCAGGACTCGTCGACCGACGCCGGATCCTGGCGCCATCGTCCGTAGTAGTCCTCGATCAGGTCCACGTTCCACCGATTGGCAACGGTCGCGCGTTCCATGGGTCGATGATTTCCAGGCCGGCCGGGCGGCTGCGCGGGCGAGCCGATCCCGTCCTGGGCCGATGAATTCACTCGAATCGCGGGCCCTTGGCACGCCTCCCGCCCGCCGCGGGCGGCGATGCCCATCGAACTATCATACGCGAAGGAGGACCGCCCGTGCCAAGTTGCAGCGGCCATTCCTGAATCGATCCCCGCCAAGACACCCTCCCCCGACTGGCATCCTGAACACGCCGGCCTCCGGATCGCGGGTTTTCCCTTCCCCGACCGGCCCGCGGCACGCTCTTATCGGCCGGAAACCGGCGGAATTTTCAGCATGGGTCGATCTTGACGGCGATTTGGCTCCAGGTCGCTGTCGCTCTGGTCAATATGCGGGGCCTGGGCAAGATCATTTTGCCCCTCCCTGAGTGAGCTTACGCCGCCGGGGGCCGCTCGGTTCGACGGGGCTGGTCCGCGACTTTCCTGGGTCGTCAGCCTCGCGGCCGGTCCTCGGGGCGCACCAGCAGCCGATCGATCCGGTTGCCGTCCATGTCGACGACCGTGACGTGCAGGCCCCAGGCGTCGAAGGACTCGCCGACGCCGGGGATGTGGCCGAGGTGGGCGACGACCAGCCCGGCGAGGGTATGAAAGTCGCCGCCGGGCAGGTCGGGGCGATCGAGCAGGTCACCGAACTCGTCGATGGGCAGCCGGCCGTCGAGCAGCCACGAGCCGTCGGGGTGCCGGCTGGCGCGGGGGGCCTCGTCGCCCGAGCGGTCGGGGATGTCGCCGACGATCGCCTCGAGGATGTCGGTGAGCGTCAGCAGCCCCTCGACGGTGCCGTATTCGTCGAGCACGACGGCGCTGTGCGTGCCGGAGGCGCGGAGCATCTCGAGGATCTTCAGCCCGAGGGTCCCCTCGTAGAGGAAAACGGGCATCGTCAGCCGTCCCTTGAGGCGGAACGGCTCGACGTCGCCCCCGTGGCCCAGGAGGTCCCGGACGTGCACGATGCCCAGCAGGTTGTCGAGCCCCTGGTCGCAGACCGGGAAGCGGGAGTGGGGGCTGTCGATGACCTTGCGACGGATCTCCTCGGGCGGGTCGGCCAGGTCGATCCAGACGATCTTGTTGCGCGGCGTCATCAGGGTGCGGGCGCGCCGGTCGCCGAACCGGAGGACCCGCTTGACCATCTCGTGCTCGGCTTCCTCGAAGACCCCGGCGCGGGTGCCGACACGCATCAGGTCGCGGATCGACTCCTCGCTGACGGCGGCCCCGGCGGCGGGCCGGCCGCCCACAAGCCGGTCCATCGCGGCGCCCGAGACGGCGGCCAGGGGCCGGATCGCGGCCGACAGCAGCCCGACGGGCCGGGCGAGCCGCCGGGCGGCGGCCTCGGGCCCGCGTGACGCCACGCGGATCGGGACCGCCCCGGCGATCGTCAGCGTGCCGACGGCGACGAGGGCCGACACGCCGAGGATCGCGACCGCCTGCTCGATCGGCGACGGCCACCCCGCGGGCGACACCAGGCGCACCAACCCCGGCACCAGGACCCAGCCGGAAAACACCCCGGCCAGCGTGCCGAGGAACGTCCCCGTCGCCCGGAGGTCCGGCGCGAACCGGCGGGGATCCTCGCCCAGCCGGATCGCCGCCTCGGCCCCCCGATCGCCCCGCGCCGCCCAGTCCTTCAGCCGCGACCTCCGCGCGCCGGTCAGGGCTGACTCCGCCAGGACCAGCAGGCCCTGGGCCACGATCAGCCCTGCGACGACCAGGACTCCCCCAGCGATCGGTTGCATCGGATCGACCTCGCGCGGTCTGGTTTCGCGCCGACCGGGTTCATGGGCCGGCCGCCGGCGCCCTCGGCTGCGAACGGCACTATCTTAGCCCCCCGGTCCATCGGAAAACCTCCCGATTCTCCCGTTCCCGCCCACGAGCGCACTCTCCAATGCCCGCCGGATCCGTCAACGCTCCCCGCTCCGACGAACCGGGACGACCGCCAACCCGCCCGGTCGCCGGAAGACTCCTGGTAAGAGAGAAGGGGCATTAATGCTTGCCTGGAAAGGACCTGGGGCAAACCGCCGGCTTTCCCGGATCGGTGCGTTACCGCGGTCCTGGAATCCCGAGACGACGTCCCAGGACAAGCAGGAAAACCCCGGCCTTCCTGAGGGGACAGGGAGGCGGGGGAGAATCATGCATCTCGGCTGGGCGTTCGCCGGAGGACGCGAGGCGCAACGGCGCGCGGCGGGTCAGGAGACAGCCGGAGACAGGCTGTCTGCGGAGTCGATCGATCGATTGGGGCTCAGTCGATGGCGGGGACATCGACGCGGTAGCGCGACCGGGGGCGCTCGCGCCCCTTCAGGTCATTGCTGGCGTCCCAGACCCGGCGAGCCAGGGCGACGTGGTAGCCGTCGCGGACGGAATCCCGCGCGGCCATCAGCATCGAGGCCAGGGTCGATGACGCGACCTCACCATCGTTGAGCAGTTCGTCGATGAGCGAGTCGATCTGGTGGAGGACTGTTGAGGAGCCCATACGTTCGCAACTTCCTGGTGGTTCCAGCCCGCGGCATCGCGCCGGCGTCAATCCCTCATCGCCGCCCCCAATCCCGTGAGGGCGCCATGCCCGCTATGTTCTTCCAGTCCCCCCGCCAGTGTCAAGGAATGTTGAACATCGGGTGAAATCTCACAAAGTTTTGTTGGGTTTCTGCAACATCGGGCGACACCCGTGGGTACTTCGGGTCGGTCTTCGCGGGCGGGAGGTCCGCCGAGCCGATGCCGCCGGCATGCTTGTCCGGGCGCCGGCTTCATGCCTCGGCCGGCGTTCGTGGATTCCGGTCAACGGGGGCGCTGAACCGTTCATCAACGCATGGTAGAATTCCTTGCGTCCGCCCGGTCGGCCTCGGGTGGGACGATGGACGGCCCCTGGCCGGCGATCGACGTGGCCCCCGGCGCGGATGGCATCTCATGCTCGCGAAGCTCGCCTCATACACGCTCGTCGGCATCGACGCGACCCCCGTCGAGGTCGAGGTGGACGTCTCGTTCTCGACCGCGCCCAAGACCATCCTGGTCGGAATGGCCGAGACGGCCGTCAAGGAGAGCACGCACCGCGTCGAGCGGGCGATCGTGAACTCGGGATACCGCCGCCCGGTCGACCGGGTTGTCATCAACCTGGCGCCGGCCGACCTCAAGAAGGATGCGGGCGGGTTCGACCTGCCGATCGCCATCGGGCTCTTGCTGGGCAGCGGCCAGGTGGCGATGGATCGGCCCGGGTCGTTTGCCATGGTGGGCGAGCTGGCCCTGACCGGCGAGACCCGCCCGATCCGAGGCGTCCTGGCCATGGCCTTGCAGGCCGCCGAGGAGAAGCGCGACGGCCTGCTCGTCCCCGCGGCCAACGCGCCCGAGGCGGCCGTCGTCGAGGGCCTCAACGTCATCCCGATCGCCAGCCTGGCCGAGGCCGTCGGGTATCTCTCGGGCCAGCTCGACATCGATCCTCAGGCCGTCGACATCGACGAGGTCTTCCGCCAGCTCTCGCACACCGAGGAGGACTTCGTCGACGTCAAGGGGCAGGACTACGCCAAGCGGGCGCTCCTGATCGCCGCGGCGGGTTCGCATAATATTCTGATGATCGGTCCTCCCGGCACGGGCAAGACGCTGCTGGCCAAGCGGCTGCCGACGATCCTGCCGCCGCTCACGCCGGCCGAGAGCCTCGAAACGACCCGGATCTACAGCGCGATGGGCCTGTTGAAGCCGGGCCAGCCCCTGATGGCGATCCGCCCTTTTCGCCCGCCGCACCACTCGGTCTCCGACGCGGGCCTGGTCGGCGGAGGCACCACGCCGCAGCCGGGCGAGATCTCGCTCGCGCATAAGGGGGTTTTGTTCCTCGATGAGATGCCCGAGTTCAACCGGAAGACGCTCGAGGTGCTGCGCCAGCCGCTGGAAGAGGGCTCGGTGACGATCAGCCGGGCGCTGCGGAGCACGACGTTCCCGGCGGAGTTCATCCTGGTGGCAGCGATGAACCCCTGCCCGTGCGGGTATCGCTCGGACCCGCGGCGGGCGTGTAGTTGCACGCCGCCGCAGGTGGAGAAGTACCTGGGGAAGATCTCGGGGCCGCTTCTGGACCGGATCGACCTGCACGTCGAGGTGCCGGCGGTGCCGTTCACCCAGCTCGCCGAGATGCCGCCGGGCCCGACGTCGGCCGAGCTGCGCGGGCAGGTGCTGGAGGCGCGGGCGCGGCAGTCGCGGCGGTTCGGGCCCAAGGGGGTGCAGGTCAACGGGCGGATGACGCCGCGGCAGGTGCGGAAGTTCTGCTCGCTGAAGCCCGAGGCGGCGGCGATCCTGAAGGCGGCGATGGAGGACCTGGGGTTGTCGGCGCGGGCGCACGACAAGGTGCTGCGGGTGGCGCGGACGATCGCCGACCTCGAGGGCCACGACGACATCAAGCCGCAGCACATCGCCGAGGCGGTCGGCTATCGTTCGCTCGATCGGAGCGTCTGGGCGTAGAATAGGACGTAGGGATGTCGATCTCCACCCTGCCTGACGGATGCAGGCTGGTGACGCGAGGCGGGATGAAGGGCGGGCGACCCACAGGGCTCGATGCCAGAGGAGAACGGCATGCAGGCGGAGAGGCTCAAAAGATCAGGGGACCTGGATGCGCCGGCCACCCCCGAAATCGACGACTCCTTCCCGGCCCCTGGGACAGAAAAATGGGGCTTGATGAACCGGCGCCGTTCCGAGCTCATTCATAAGAAGAATCGGCAAGGGCTGACCGCGGAGGAACAGGCCGAGTTCGAGAGGCTCCAGCGCCTTTGCTTCGCCGCGATCGAAGAGAAATTCCCGCCTCCGGTCGTGGATGAGGACGGCCTGAAACGACTGCGGGAGAGCCCATGAACTTTCCGACCGGAGGGGTCGGAGAGGAGTTGCCCGATCCCTTTGCCTACCCTCGCGAGGCGCATCAACGTCGGCATGGCCCGGTTGGATACACGAACCACCAGGCCTTCAAGCCCTGGCTCCGCGACGAGTTCATGTTCCGGTGCGTCTACTGCCTCTTTCGGGAGGCGTGGTATCCCGACCGCCATGCCTCGTTCTCCGTGGATCACATCGCGTCCCAGGTCTCAGCCCCCGACCGCATTTGCGACTACGCGAACATGGTCTACGCGTGCACGAGGTGCAACTCAGCCAGGCAAGACGTGGATGTGCTCGATCCGACGACGTCCCCGCCCGGGGTTCACCTACGCGTCCGCGGTGACGGCACGATCGCGGCCCTGACCGCGGAGGGCCAGGATCTGATCGACCAGCTCGGGCTGGACGTCGAGTCCCTGGTGCGAGTGCGATGCTACTATCTCGATCTCATCGCCCTGAAGCGAGAGCATCCCGACGATGCTCGCGTCGATCGACTCTTCTTGCAGAGTTTCGGATACCCGGACGATCTGCCGGATCTGACCAGGCTCAGGCCACCGGGTGGAAACCTCCGGGAGGGGAGCGAGTCAACCAGCTTCCACAGTCGCCGCGCTGAGGGCACCTTGCGGCGGTATTATTGACGGCTCATAAGGGAGGTACTGGATCATACGATGGTCCGCCTTCGGCTGCACGGGATCGACGCCCCCGAGACCGGCCAGGACTTCGGCAGCCGGGCGAAGCAGGCGGCCTCCTCGCCTTCGACAAGACCGTCACGGTCCGGGTCCGCGACACCGACCGGCACGGACGGACGGTGGCCGAGGTCATCCTGCCGGACGGGCGCTCGCTCAACCGGCCCCTCCACGTCATTCTCAAGGCGCACGCCAGGACCGTCATCAGCCCGGTCAGCAGCACCCCGTTCCACTTCTTCTCCAGCGCCGACCAGCACCGTTCGATCGGGTTGTACTTGCTGTGATACGGCGGATAGTACACCAACCTCACCACCAGCCCCGACCAGTCCGCGAACTGCACCATCCGCCTGAGGAACTGCGTCCGACGGCCCCGAGTTCTTCGGGCCGTTGTCCAGGTAGATCACCAGCCGTTTGACGCGCCCGCAGCCCCTCCGCGTCTCGTCTTGAGCCACCACGCCCGCAGGGCGTCCACCCAGGCGTCGCTGGTCTCGTGCCGCCCGAACAGCAGCATCAACGCCCCGGTCGCCACCGTCAGGATTCCGAACGGGACCAGCTTCTCCTTCGCCGGTGGGTCGTGGTCCAGCAGAGTTCCACGGTCACCTCGGCCTGGAACAGCCGCCGCTGATACCCGGTGAGTCTCCGGGCGCCCGAACGGAGCAAAGCGTCGAGTTGGTCGATGGTGTCGTTCATGGGGAACGTCCGTGATGGAATCGCAATGATCCTGGGTATCCCTCGCCGTCCTGGGTCAGCTTAACCCCGTGCGCGGGCAAGTTACCAGGCGCCAGTCGCCCAAGGAGAAAACACGCGAGATCTTCTCAATTCGAGCCTGCTTCGTGAACCCGAAGCGAGACGCAGCCCGTTCCGCCGGCCCCGATCCGTTCGTCCGGCGGCGGCGTTCGGGTCGCGGGCCGCCGCTCTCGGCCGGTTCCGGATCGGGAGCCGAACGGGTTGGTCGAGACAGGTCGGCCGCGGAGCCGCCGGAGCCTGGCGCGCGCTCTTCCGGCCGGCTCCGTCCCCCCAGCCACCGCCCGGCCACCTACCCTCCCGCCCAATCGACAGGACGGGATTGGGGAATCCCCCCGTTGCCGGCCCTCCCTGGGCTGCGGCGAGATTGGGGAAGGTCCCCGCTGTCTCTCCTTGCCGCGCGTTTCAGATTCGACCTCCGGGACGAGGCACCGGGTTCATTTCTGCGTCAAAGCAATCCAACGCCGTGCCGATGAAGGCCATGACGAATCGCCGCTTCATGTCGGCGTCTCCGGCGAATACGGTCATCCAGACGGACCAGAATCCAACGCCCATCGCAACGTTCACGATCTGCCGGCGCATCGCCTCTGATGGTTCTTTCTGGAGATCGTGAAACGCCAGCAGCGCAATTCCCCAGGCCTCCCGTCTCTTGAACCATCGTCGGTCCTTGCGCGTCAGTTTCGGATGGGTCGGCTCTCGATCCAGGCCGGTCAACTGCAAGGTCTTCTCGGCCGTGGCTTGTTGGGCAGGTGATAAAGCATCCGCGGCCTGCGGGGCCCGGTCCAGCTCGTACTTGAAGGCCCGGAAGGTATTATCTTGATCCGGCCAGTAGCAGTCGGAGAGCACGACCTGTCGGTCGCCCTTCGTGCTGTTGCAGAACGGGCAGCCGAGCAGGAAGTTGTCCCAGATCAATTCCAGTTCGGGATGTCCGGACTTTCCTCGTTTCGGCTGCACGTGTTCCACGGCGGGGCCCTCGTGGCAGCGCATCTCGCAGTAGCTGCAATAATCGCCCAGGCGCGCGAAGAGGTCGTCCCGTGCGTCGCCATAGGCGGCATAGGTCCTGGGAATGCCGCCGGCTTCGGGCACCGGGCCGCGATGGACCGGCCTCATGCTTCCGGGCTCCCGTTGCGACCGGCGGCGAGCCGCTGCTGATTGAGGAATGCCTGGAAGGCCGGTTCGTCGCTGTAGGGGAGAGAGAGGCGGTCCAGTTCGTTCTTGAGTTCCAGGCGACGCGCCGGGTCGTGATGATCGGGCTCGCGAAGCAACGCATAATACGCCTCGGCCGCCTTCATCATATCCAGGAAGCGACGGCTCTGCTGGGGGATCTCGACTCCCTGTTTGTCCTCGGCGATGTCCTCAATGCTTTTGGTCTCAATCGGCAGCGGCGAGCCGGTGTTGAGGTCCCAGAGCATCGTCCCCGCCACCCCGTGGAGATCCTGGATGATGAAAGGGGAATGCGTCGTTCCGACGAACTGAACTCGCGGGAAGGCTCGCAACAGCGCGCCGACGACAACTCGCTGCCAGGTCGGATGGAGGTGCAGATCAACCTCGTCGATGAGCACGACCCCCCGGCGTCTCGCGAGTGGCCTCGGCGAGGAGGTGGGGATTGAGTACCGCCATCCGATAAGCGATGTCGGCCGCGAGTGCGACGAGGTTGCGATAGCCGTCGCTCAACAGGTGAAACATCATCCCACGCTCGCCCGACGGCCCATCCGTCACGATGAACAGTTCGTCGAAATCAACATTCCAGTAGGCCGTGGTTGTTCCAGGTACAAGGGAGACAATCGCCGCACGCACGGCCTCGAGAACGGGACGGACCTCCCCCTTCTGGAGGGCCGCCAGCTCATTCGTCTTGAACCAGCGGAAGAGACGCTTCGGGTCCGACGCCGGATTCAAGCATTGATCATAACCTGTCAAGCGTGAATCCAGGGCGCCGACGGGAGTCGGCCGATCTCTCAGCGATCGGAAAAGCCGCCCCGAGCCGTAATAGGCGATGAGGGGGAGAGTGGCCTCCTCGCCGGCCTGAACTCGCCGGACGAGACCCTCGGCGATGTCCCGAACGGACCGGGCATCCTGACGATTCGTCCTACCCTTGCGGCTGGCCAACGAACGACCCCAGCGAATCGCCCGACCAGCGACCTCACCTTCCGCTGTCACGACGGTCGCACCATGTTCCTCGCGACTGAACGACCGCCGCAACCAGACGATCTCGAGACGAACGTCGTCCTGGTGGATATTACGAGCCTCGACCCCTTCCATGGACACCCCGAGGAAGAAGGAACCGGCTGCCACAGCGAGGGCATCGAGCAACGCGGTCTTGCCGCTTCCGTTGTCGCCGATGAGCAGGGTAAACCGCGGCGCGAGCTCGATGTCGTACCGGCTGAAGCAGCGGAAGTTTTCCAACTTCAACCGGTCGATCCGCATCACCCACCCCCCGGCGCGGCGCCGTGACAGCGCCGCCGGTTGGACCCGACATCCGTCGCCTCAAGGTGCCCTCCGACCCTATTATGGGGCCCATTCTCGTCTTGTGAAGTCGAAGGTAGTCGGGCTCGTCACCGTTCACCGAGGGTTCAATCCGCCGCGGCCGCCTCAGCCCCGCGCGGAAGCCGACACGGTCCCGCAAGATACCAGGCGATTCGTCGAGGGCGAACTGGACCTTGACGGCCCCTCCGAGAAAGGCCCCGTTAGTCGTGCCGTACACGACGGAGCGGGCCAACGAACGCTCGCAACTCTAACGGAAGCGCTTTCCCCACCCGTCCTTCGTCCTACATGAACCACAGGCCGTCACATCGGGAACGGCCCCCGATTGGGTCGGGGTTTTCGGTCCGGAGAGCCGAAGAGTCGACCGGCTCGCAGTAAGGTGAACCTGTCAAGTTCCGCCGGCCCCGATCGGCTCCGGGCAGGCCGGCCGGCGGCGTTCGGGTCGCGGGCCGCCGCTCTCGGCCGGTTCCGGATCGGGAGCCGAACGGGTTGGTCGAGACAGGTCGGCCGCGGAGCCGCCGGGGCCTGGCGCGGGCGCTTCCGACCGACCTGGACCGACCGTCGTCACTCAGCCGCCCAATCGTCAGGACGACATTGAGGAATGTCCCCGGTGCCGGCCCTTGTCTTCCCCTGGGTTGCGGCGAGATTGAGGAATGTCCCCGGTCTTCGATGAGGACGGGATGCTCCATGCGGCGGGACACGACCCAAAGACACCCGGATTCATCCACGCCATGGTGTCATCCCACGCTTCGTGCCGCTTATGCATGGATCACGCACGCCGCTGCTGACATCCAGGTCGCTACTGCCAGACCTTCGTCGTTCGCGGTCGGACCCGGTCGGGCCGGCGATGGTTCTCCGGTCGACGTGGGAGTATCATGACGCGAGGTCTTCCCTGGTCGAAGGGGCAGGATTCTCATCTGTTAGCCCCAGACCAGGGATTCCTCCTCAATCAAACTTGTCTAAAGTCGGATGATCTTCGCACATGCGGGCACTTGACGGCCTCGCGTCCGTCTCGTGCCATGGAAAACCGATGACGTACGAGCCAACCGCCGCCGGATCGCTCGCGATGACGCTGGACCAGGGGCTCGAGCCCAGGAGACGACGCATCATGAAACTGCTGACCATCATGGCTCTGATCGGCTTCGCCGCCCCGCGGGGCGAATCGGCGCGGTTCCAGGCCGAGCTGATCTTCCCGCCGGATTCGAAGCACAACCACGCGCCCGGCCTTGTCGAATGTCCCAACGGCGACCTGCTGGCCTCCTGGTATCGCGGATCGGGCGAGCGGAGCGCCGACGACGTGGTCGTGCTCGGGGCCCGGCGGAAAAAGGGGCAATCGTCCTGGAGCGAGCCGTTCCTGATGGCCGATCATCCCGAATTCCCCGACTGCAACACCTGCATGATGATCGATGGCAAGGGGCGTCTCTGGCTGTTCTGGCCGCTGATCCTCGCGAATACCTGGGAGTCGTGCCTGACCCAGTATCGCGTCTCGTCCGACTACTCCGGGCCCGGCGCTCCGAAGTGGGAGCGCGAGGGGGTCCTGTTCCTCAAGCCGGCCGACTTCCGCGACGAGGCCCTGAAACTCCTCCAGGAGCGGTTGGCCGACCGCCCCGATTCGGCCGCGATCGAGAGGCAGGCGCGGATCGAACGGCTCCGCGACCGGCTCGGCGACAAGCTCTATCAGCGCCTCGGCTGGCAGCCGCGCTGCAAGCCGACTGTCCTCCCTTCCGGTAGGATTCTGCTCCCGCTTTACACCGACACGTATTCGATCTCGCTGATGGCCGTCAGCGACGACGGCGGCAAGTCCTGGTATGCCAGCAAGCCTCTGATCGGCTTCGGCAACATCCAGCCGACCGTCCTGCGCCGGGACGACGGGACGCTCGTCGCCTACATGCGCGAGAACGGACCACTCAAGAAGATCCGGGTCTCCGAATCGAAGGACGACGGCCTGACGTGGGGCCCGGTCGGCGTCATCGACCTGCCCAACCCGGGCAGTGGTATTGATGGCGTCCGCCTGGCCAACGGGCACTGGATCCTCATCTACAACGACTCGACCAGGGGACGGAATACCCTGGCCGTCTCGCTCTCCGACGATGAGGGGAAGACCTGGAAATGGACCCGCCACCTGGAGAAACAGGCTCGCGGCTCGTACCACTATCCGGCAATCATCCAGGGCAAGGACGGCACGATCCACGCGATTTACAGCCATTTCGTCCCCCGCGAGAACGGAGCGAAAGGCGAGATGAAGAGCATGAAGCACGCCGCCTTCAACGAAAGCTGGATCCGCGACGGCGACGGCGATGGCGAGGGCAATGGCAATGGCAAGGGCAACGGCAAGGGCAACGGCAACCGGAGTCGTGGTCCGTCCGACGATCGATGTCAGGTTGACGGAAGGGCCCCGAAGACCTGACTCTTCCGCCTGGATGGACCAGCAGGTCAGGCTCTCAGCCTGACGCCGGCCGAACCGGAGCGGCTCGGATCGGAGCGGGCGGAGCCCGCGTCAGGCTGAGAGCCTGACCTACTTCGGGATCGGGTCCCGAAGCGGTCCGTTCCGCCGGCCCCGATCCACTCCCGCCATCCGTCGACGGCGTTCTCCGGGCGGGGCGCGAACCTGCCTTCACCCTCGCCTGTCCTTGCCGGGATAACCCCGGAGGCGCCCGTGGACGAGCAGCGGAAATTGATCCTGGACCAGTTCACGCGGCAGGCGGTGCCATTCGCCGAGATGCACGCCCGCGACGACGCGACGATCCACCGGCTTTTGATCGAGACGGCACGGATCGGGCCCGAGGACGAGGTCCTCGACGTGGCCTGCGGGCCGGGGCTGGTCGCCTGCGAGGTCGCGAAGGTGGCCCGGCACGTCACCGGAGTCGACCTCACCCGGGCGATGATCGAACAGGCCGAGGCGCGGCAGGGCTCGCTCGGCCTGACCAACCTGACCTGGGCCGTCGGCGACGCCCAGCCGCTCGCCTTCCCGGACGCGGCGTTCTCGCGGGTCATCACCCGCTATACCTTCCACCACTTCACCGACCCCGTCGGGGTCTTCGCCGAGATGGTCCGGGTCTGCCGGCCCGGCGGGCGGGTCACCGTCTGCGACGTCTTCAGCACCTCGGCCGAGCAGGGCGAAGCCTACGACCGGCTGGAACGGTACCGCGACCCGTCCCATACCCGGGCGCTCCAACTGGCCGAGCTCGAAGCCCTGTTCTCCGGGCTGGGGGACGTACGGCGGGAGTTCTACAGGTACCCGGTCACGGTCGAGGACCTGCTGGCCCGGGCGTTCCCGGAGCCCGGCGGGGCCGACGCCTTCCGCCGGACGGTCGACGCCGATGTCGGCGTGAACCGCCTGGGGATCGACGCCTCCCGCGAGGGCGGCCTGCGGTTCGCCTTTCCGATCGTGATCCTCTCCGGGGTGAAGTGAAGTGAAGTGAAGTGAAGCCGCTGAACACGCTCGAACCGCAAGAGCCCGGCGGGTAGAATCCGCCCATGAAAATCGCCACCTACAACGTCAACAGCGTCGGCGCCCGCCTGCCGGTGCTCCTGGCCTGGCTCGACTCGTCGAGGCCGGATGTCGCCTGCTTGCAGGAACTCAAGGCGGCCGACGAGAAGTTCCCCGAGGGCGCGCTCCGCGAGGCGGGCTACGAGGCGATCTGGCACGGCCAGAAGGCGTGGAACGGCGTCGCCATCCTCGCCCGGGGCGAGAAGCCCCGGGAGACGCGCCGGGGCCTGCCCGGCGACCCAGAGGACACCCACAGCCGCTACATCGAGGGCGTCGTGGGCGGCGTGACGGTCGGCTGCCTCTACCTGCCCAACGGCAACCCGGCACCGGGGCCGAAGTTCGACTACAAGCTGCGCTGGTTCGAGCGGCTCAACGCCCACGCGGCGGGCCTGCTCGAGAAGGGCGGACCCGTCGTCCTCGCGGGCGACTACAACGTCATCCCCACCGAGCGCGACGTCTACAAGCCCGAACGCTGGGTCGATGACGCCCTGTTCCGGCCCGAGACGCGCGAGGCGTACCGGCGGCTGCTCGCCCAGGGCTGGACGGATGCCGTGCGCGCGGTCCATCCGGATGAGACGATCTACACGTTCTGGGACTACATGCGGGGTGCGTTCTCTCGCAACGCGGGGCTGCGCATCGACCACCTGCTGCTCAGCCCCGAGCTGGCGCCCCGGCTGAAAGGCGCGGGTGTGGACAGGGACGTCCGGGCGATGGAGAAGACGAGCGATCACGCGCCGACGTGGGCTGAGATCGAGGGTTGAGAGGGATGGTCCGATCCATGACGGCCGGCGGATCGGATGATCAATATCCAGCCGGGGGACAGGATCCGTCCCAAAAGGGGCGAGCGAGGGGGCGTGGGCCCCTGTCTTCTCCGGTTCGGGCAGGGCGCTGGCGCCCCCGTTCGCCGGGCCGGGTTTCTGGATAATCTTCGTGGGTCCACGACGAATGACCCTTCGTCGACGTGCTGACATCCCCCTCGAGGAAAACAGATGTTCCGACTTTTCGACCGTCGTGGTGCCCTCCTGCTGGCCCTGGTGGCATCGAGCGGATGCTCCGTCGTCTCCGAAATCACGGTGACCAAGCCCATCGACGCCAGGGTCCCGGCCGGTCCGGAGCTCGTCGTCGAGGTGCCGGTCGGTTCGGTGACGATCAAGACCGGATCGACGAAGGAAGTGACCGTGACCGGGACGCTCGGAGGCGCCGATCAAGCGACCCTGGATGCCGTGGAGGTGTCGGTCGTCCACAATGGTGACCGGACGAACGTCATCGCCAAGGGGCCGAACGGGAAGTCGTGGAAGGCCGATCTGACGATCACGGCGCCGGCCCGGACGAACCTGAGCCTCACCTCGGGCGTCGGGACCGTGGCCCTGTCCGGCCTGGAAGGCCGCGTCAAGGCCGTGCTGGGGGTCGGCGATCTGACCGTTGCCACCCAGACCTTGACCGGCAGCTCGAGCTTCGAGTGTGGTACGGGCAACGTCAATCTGGGCATCATCGCCTGGCCCGGGGACAGCACGCTGAAGGCCGGGTCGGGGGTCGGCAACGTGACCGTGAAGCTCCCCGCGAAACTCGGCATGAAGGTGGACGCCACGACCGGCGTCGGAAACCTCGACACGAAAGGCCTGAAGTTCCGGGGCGACGTGCGATCGAAAACGGTCGTTGGAGGCGCGATCCATGGCCGCACCGAGGACGAGCCCGACGGGCGGGCGCTGGAAGCCTCGAGCGGCACGGGCAACGTGAGGATCGAGGCCGAGTGATCCGCGTCGCCGACGCGCGTACCGTCCTCGGCGGGTGCCCAGCCGACCCCGAAACGGAGCGGAGTGGAGCGGATCGGGCGGAGCCCGCGTCAGGCTAAGAGCCTGACCTACTTCGGGTCCGGGCTCGACGCGGCTCGTTCCGGCGGCAGCGTCGGGCGCCGGCCGCCCCCGCTCAGTTCGGCTTCTGCCTCAGGACCACCATCCCGTAGGGCGGCACGAACGCCTGGGCCTCGATGCGCTTGCCGACGGTCGTCTCATCCTTCCACGTCTTCCCCCGGCCGTCGCTCCAGAAGATCAGGTCGGCGCCCTGGTAGCGGGGGAGCCAGCTCGCCTGGAATCGGTAATCCTTGCCGGTGTCCGTCGTGTTGATCAGGACCAGATAGCGGTTCCGGCCGCCCACCTTCTCGAAGACCAGCCAGTCGGTCGAGTCGGTCGGGATCTCGCCGATGTCGCCGTTGGCATAGTCCGGGTGCTCGGTCCGGAGGTTCGTGAGGGCCCGGACGAGTCGCAGCATCTGGCCGGGCCGGTCCTGCTCCTCGACCGAGACCCCGTCGCCCGGCCGGTCGAAGATCGGCAGGCGGCTCGACCAGGACGTCTGCATGTCGCCGTCGCCGATCGCGGGATCATCCCCGGCCGCGTGCCACGGAAAAGGCTCGCGCAGCGTCTCGTCGTAGAGCCTCGACCCGTCGCCCGGCGGCTGCGCGTCGGGCGGATTCCCGTTCCACTTGAAGCCGGGCTGCATCAGCTCGTCGCCGTAGTAGAGGATCGGATACCTGCCGATCGAGGTGAGGACGTACATGCCGAGCCGGTAGGCCTCGTCGACGCTCGGCTGCATCCCGCGGGCCTGAGCCTTCTTCTCGCCGAGATACGAGGCGAGCCGCGGGTTCTCGTCGTGGCTGGAGAGGAACACGAAGGGCTGGAAGAGATTGGTCCGGGGCAACGAGCCCGGGACCTGATGGGCGGCTCGGTTCACGTCGCGACAGCTTCCGACCTCCTCCTTCCAGCGGACCACGAGACCGGTGCCGGGGGAGGCGATCCGTGACCGGACGTCGTGGAGAAACGGGGCGTCGAGCAGCCCGTCCAGGCCGTAGGCGTGCCGGCGCAGCTCCTCGCGATCGCCCAGGACCTCGCCGACCAGCACCGCGCCGGCGTTCCGGCGGTAGACGGAATCGGAGAACTCACGCCACCACTCGTTGTTGCGGAGGATATCGGCCTCGGGGAGCTGGCCGAAAGTGTCGCCGAAGACGTGCTTCGCCGCGTCGAGCCGGAAGCCGTCGACGCCCCTTTCCAGCCAGAACCGGGCGATCTGCTCGATCTCCCGGCGGACCTCGGGGTTGCGGAAATCCAGGTCCGGCATGCTGGGGCTGAACAGTCCCAGGTAGCGCACTTTCTGGCCGCGGCTGTCGGTCGCGATGTGCCAGGATCCGGGCGGGGCCGGCCGATCGATGTCGGCGAAATGGTAGAACTTCCGGAATCGCGACGCGGGATCCTCCACGGCCTGCCGGAACCAGGGATGCCGGTCGGAGGTGTGATTGAACGGGACGTCCAGGATGATCCGCACGCCCCGCCGGTGCGCCTCGGCGATCAGGTCGTCGAGGTCCTGGAGCGTGCCGTAATCCCTGTTGACCGCCCGGTAATCGGTGACGTCGTAGCCGTGATAGCTCGGGGACGGGAAGATCGGCATCAGCCAGAGGATGCCGACCTCCAGGTCGCCATCGGTCGCGGGGTCCCCGTCATTGAGGTAATCGAGCTTCTCCCGGATCCCCCGCAGGTCGCCGACCTCGTCCGGATCGCCGGGCGTGTCGGCCCACGATCGGACGAAGATGTGATAGATGAGATTGTTCTGGCCCGGCTCGTCGGCCCGCGCGACGCCCCAGGGGCCGGCCAGCAGGGCGACCGCGAAGCTCGCGGCCAGTCGGAGTCCGGCCCAGCATGGACGTGCCTTTCCGAGCATCGGATTCCTCCTCGGTAAGAGCCTCGAACAAGATGGGGACAGGCACCTCGAAGACTCGGAGCCAGTCCCCATCTTGTCCGAGGCTGGAAGTTGCCATTCGCCCGGCGCGGCCGCGGACGCCCCACGAATCTCGCCGATCCTGTCTGGGGACGCGGAACGGGGGCACAACCAATTTGGTCGCAGGTCTCCATTTTTACGATTGGCCTCGACCGCCCGCCACTACCCGACCGCCCTGCCAATCGTCGGAATCCGACGGGAGGGTGACGCGAGAAGTCGTGAGGGATCGACCTGACGCCCGGCCGGTCCGCGGTTCGGCCGGCGTCAGGCTGAGAGCCTGACCTACTTCGGGTCCAGTTCGGATCGGCCGGTAACCCGCCCTCCGCTTGCTTCTCATCGGTTGCGATAAGCGTACTCGATGACCAGGTAGATCACCGTCGCGGCGAGGAACAGCACGCCCATCGCAACCGCGTAGATTGCGAAGGCCCGCACCGGGCCGAGGCGCGGCTCGAGCCGGCGGCGGGCGGCCCACCAGCCGAGCCAGGCGAGGATCGCGTAGGCCACAAAACCCGCGAGCGCCAGCGCGAACAGGAACGGCTCGCGCACCCGGTGGGCCTGGATGTCCGCGATCGCCAGGGCCACGAAGACGACCAGCACCAGGTAGTGCCAGATCCGGGGCTGATACCAGGACGGCAAGGGCCGCGCGGGCGTCTCGGACGACGGCGAACTGGCGCTCATGGCTGTTCTCCTCGCGAGATACCGGTGCGGATCGTCGGCGTCCGGTCGCGCTCGCCTGCGTGGGCGGTCGCGCGAACGGGCGGGCCGCCCAGCTCCTGGAGTCGACGGCGCAGCTCCCAGAGGACCGCCGGGTCGATGGGGCGGATCGCATCCCCCTCGTCGATCTCGCGCTCGGTCTGGACGCGGACCCAGCACGCCACCCGCTCGGGGTCGCCGGAAACCGGCGGCGGCACGCGCCAGCACCGCGCCTGGCCGTCGGAGCCGGCCGTCGCCAGCCGGCGGCCGTCGGGGCTGAAGACAATATCGTGCACGGCGCCCCGGTGCTCCAGCGGCGGGCCGATCGCCAGCCCGGTGGCGGCGTCCCAGAGCCGGGCGGTGCCGTCGCGGCAGGCCGTGGCCACCAGCGTTCCCTCGGGGTGGAACGCCAGGGCGTCCACCGGCCCTCGGTGCGTCATCGGCTCGCCGATCGATCGGCCGGCGGCGAGGTCCCAGAGCCGCGCCGAGCCGTCGGCGCCCGCCGAGGCGGCCGTGCGCCCGTCGGGCCCGAGCGCCACGCCCGGCAGCTCGGCCAGCAGGGACGAGCCGGCGGCCATGGCACCAGGACCAGAACCGGAGCCAGCACCGGCACCGGCGGCGTGGGGCAGCTCGGCGAGGGTCGTGCCGTTGTCGACATTCCAGACCCACGCCCGGCCGTCCCGACCGCCGCCGATGAGACTTCGACCGTCGGGTCCAAACGCCAGCGAGACGACGTGCGCCTCGGCCACGGCCCACTCGCCCAGCGCGGCCCCGGACGCCACGTCGATCAACCGCACGGCGCCGTCGGCGCCCGCGACGGCCAGCCGCGCTCCGTCGGGGCTGAAGCGCACCGCCCGGGCCGACCCGTCGTAACGGGCCGCGCCGCCGACAAATGCCCCGGTCAGGGCGTCCCAGATCCGGATCGTGCCGTCGTCGCCGGCGGTCGCCGCGAGCCGGCCGTCGGGGCTGAAGGCCACCGTGCGGATGCCGCCGTCGTGCCCGCCCAGGGGCGCCGCGAGCCGGGCCCCGGTGGCGACGTCCCAGAGCTGCGCCTGGCCGTCGTCGCAGGCCGCCACCAGGAGCCGGCCATCCGGGCTGAAGGCCACGGCGCGGACCGAGGCGCGGTGCGCCAGCGTCCTTTCGACCGGACGCGGCCCCGCGTGCCAGCCGCCCAGGCTGGCACGCACCGCGCGGTCGAGTCCCGGCGAGTCAGGCGGGATGTTCTCCAGCGCGCGGGCCAGCCACAGCATCCCCTCGCCGACCATCCCGCGCTCGAGCAATCGTCCGGCGCGCTCGACGGCCAGCCGGGCCAGCGACCGCTTCACCTCGGCCATCGCCCGGTCCTGCTCGGCGCGATACCTCACGTCCGCCAGCCAGGCCTCGATCTCCTCGGCGATCGCCGTCGGCGAGGGATGCCGCTGCGACGGGTCGAGCGCCATGGCCTTCAGGCAGGTCGCCTCGAGCGCCGGGTCGATCGTGCGACGCAGCCGGCGGGGCGCCGGGAAGATCCCCCGCCGCACCCGCTCCAGCACGTCGCCGACTTCACCGTCGGCGAACGGGCCGCGGCCGACGAGCAGGCAATAGAGCGTCGCGCCCAGGCTGTACACGTCGCTCGCCGGCCCGACGCGATGCAGCTCGCCGGCGGCCTGCTCGGGGCTCATGTACTGCGGCGTCCCCAGGGCCGAGCCGGGGCGCGTCATGTACGGCGAATCGTCGGCGATCGCGGGGCCGACGTCCGGGTCCGGGGCGTCGTCCATCCCGTCCGCCGACATCTTGGCCAGCCCCCAGTCGACGACCAGGGTCTCGCCGAAGCGCCCGAGCATGATGTTGTCGGGTTTGAGGTCGCGGTGGATGACGCCGCGGCTGTGCGCGTAGGCCACGGCGTTGCAGGCATCGATCAGGCTGCGGAGCAGCCGGCGGAAGGCGATCTCGCGCCGGGCCGGGTCCGGGTCGCGCGGGGCGTCGTCGCCGAGGTGGAACCGATCGATCGCGAGGCCCAGGGTCTCGCCCTCGATGAACCGCATCGCGTAGTACGGCCGGCCGTCGGGATACCGGCCCAGGCCATACACCGGCACGATACCCGGGTGCTCCAGCCGGCCGGTCAATCGGGCCTCCAGCAGGAACCGCGCCTGGCTCATCGGGTCGTGCGCGTGGTGGTCCCGCAGCTCCTTGAGAGCGACCCGCCGTTCGAGCTCGGGATCGACGGCCACGAAGACCTCGCCAAGCCCCCCGCGCGCATGGCGGCGGATGATCTGGAAGCGGTCGGGGGATCCGGGATCGCCCGGCGCGGGGATCGCTCCATCGACGAGGGCCGGCCGGGGCCGCGGGGGCCCCTGATAGACGACCGTCTCGCCCATCGGCTGCACGACGGCGGGAGCACCGCGCCGGCCTTCACCATCACCGTCACCATCGCCCTCACCGTCGCGCGAGCGATGCTCGTCGACCAGGGACTCCAGCACCACCCGGCCCCGGGCGTCGACCGCTCCCTGGCTGGCGAGGACCTCGGCCATCGCGCGCTCCGGCGACGACTTCCACGCCTCGAACGCCTCGCGCAGCCGGCGGCCGTCGACCCATCCACGCTCCAGCGCGATCATCGCCAGCAGCAGGTCGCGTGCGGTCCGGTTATCGTCGCGATGGGGCATGGCACGGGCTCCCGCCGAGAGGAGACGCGCCTCGGCGGCGCGTCGGTCCATCGTCCCGCGCCCCAGCCGGCCTGTCCTCCCGATCGCCCAACGATCATAATGTCGAACCTGGGCCGGCGGAAGACCTCCGTCTGATCAAATGTCCAGAATGCCGGCGAGGCGACGTCGGCGGCGCTCCCTGGCGCATCGGCACCCGGTTCCAGCAACGAAGGAGTGATGCCATGAGCCGTACTTCCGAAACCTCGTCGCGGATCTCGCCGGCGCTCTCGCCCGAGCAGGTCGCGCGGCTGGAGCCGTTCGGCCGGCGCGAGTCGATCGCGAGGGGCACCGTGCTGTTCGACGAGGGAGATCGGGATATCGACTTCTTCGTGGTGCTGTCGGGCGAGATCGAGATCCGCCACTCGAGCGGCGACGGGATGCGGCACGTGGTGACGCAGGGTCCGATGCAGTTCCTCGGCGATCCGTCGACGCTCTCGGGCCGCGCCGCGGTGGTTCAGGCGTGCGCGATCGAGGATGCGGAGGTCCTGCGGATCCCGCCGGATCGGTTCCACAGCATCATCGTCGAGGATTCGGAGCTCTCGGACCTGTTCCTCCGCACGTTCCTCGAGCGCCGCTCGGCGCTGATCGCCGGAGGATACGGCGCGGCGCGGGTGATCGGCTCGCGGTTCTCGCCCGACACGCACCGGATTCGCTCGTTCCTCACGCGGAACAACCAGCCGCACACGTTCATCGACGTCGAGAAGGACGAGGGTGCGGGCGCCCTGCTCGAGACGCTGGGCGTCCGGGTGGATGAGACGCCGATCGTCGTCTGCGGCCAGGGGAAGGTCGCACGGAACCCGGAAGACGCGAGGCTCGCGCGTTATCTGGGCTTCGACCGGATCAACGAGGAGGAGGTGTGCGACGTCGTGGTGGTGGGCGCCGGGCCGGCCGGGCTGGCGGCGTCGGTGTACGCGTCGTCGGAGGGCCTGTCGGTCATGGCGATCGACAGCAGCTCGCCCGGCGGGCAGGCGGCGACCAGCTCGAAGATCGAGAACTACCTGGGATTCCCCACGGGCATCTCGGGCCACGAGCTGGCGCAGCGGGCGACCACGCAGGCGGAGAAGTTCGGCACGAGGATGGCCAACCCGCTCCAGGCCGCGGCGCTCGAGCCGGACGGCGAGACGTACACGATCCGCCTGGAGGACGGCCGTCGCGTCCGCGGCCGCGCGGTCGTCATCGCCACCGGGGCGAGGTATCAGCGGCTGGAGGTTGACGAGATCGACCGCTACGAGAACTGCGGCGTGTATTACGGCGCCACGGCGATGGAGGCGGAGCTGTGCCGGGATTGCGAGGTCGTCGTCGTCGGGGGCGGCAACTCGGCCGGCCAGGGCGCGGTGCACCTCTCGCGGCTCGCCAGCAAGGTGCACATCCTCGTACGCCGCGACGGGCTCGCGGAGACCATGTCGCGCTACCTGATCCGCCGGATCGAGGAAACCCCGAACATCGAGCTGCACACGCGCTCCGAGATCACCCGGCTCTTCGGCGAGAACGGCCGGCTCAGCGCGGTCGAGTACCGGGACAGTGGGCGAGGTGAGACCGTGCGTCTCGAGGCGCCGTGGGTCTTCCTGTTTCTGGGTGCCATGCCGTGCACCGGCTGGCTGCGCGGCACCGTGACCCTGGACGGCAAGGGTTTCGTCAGGACCGGCCCGGAGCTATCGCCCGAGGAATTGTCGGCGCGGCCCGGGTATCGCCCCACGCTCTTTGAGAGCAGCCTGCCGCGGGTGTATGCCGTCGGCGACGTGCGCAGCGGCTCGGTGAAGCGGGTCGCCTCGGCCGTCGGCGAGGGGTCGATCGTCGTGCAGTTCATTCACCGGGCGCTGGGGGGTGAATGATCCTGTTGCGTCGGAATGGGAGCAGTTCGGGCCTTCCAGCCGGACCGGACCGGGCCGGGGCGGGCCGGGCCGTCGGGCAGGAATGCCCGACCTACTTGGAGATCTACCCTCATGATCGACCAGCACGAGAGCACCCCGCGGCCGGAGCCGCACCGGCGCGGCTTCCTGACGGGCGCGGCTGCCGGCCTGGCGGTGCTGGCCGCGGCCGGTGCGTCATCGGCGGCCGCTCAACAGCCGCAATCGGCCGAAGCCGCGCAACCAATGCCCCCGGGGCGCAACCGGATCGGCGTGTCGACCTACTCATTCTGGCAGTTCCGCGCCCGACGGCTGGGGATCCTCGAATGCATCGACCGCGCCGCGGCGATGGGCTTCGACGGCGTCGAGGTTTTGCACATCCAGATGGAGGATGAGTCGAACTCCGCGCTCCAGAAGATCAAGCGCCGGGCGCATGCGAACGGCCTGGCGCTGATGGGGTTCTCGACGCACCAGGGCTTCGTCAGCCCCGATCCCGAGCGGCGGCGGGACAATGTGCAAAAGACGCTGTACCAGATCGACCTGGCCCATCGCATGGGCATTCCCACCATGCGGATCAACACGGGCCGCTGGGGCACGACCGGCTCGTTCGACGAGCTGATGGCGCACAAGGGGATCGAGCCGCCCCTGCCGGGCCACAATGATGAGGAAGCCTTCAAGTGGACCATCGACGCGCTCGAGAAGCTCCTGCCCCGCGCCGAGGAATCCGGCGTGGTGCTGGGCCTGGAGAACCACTGGGGCCTCGGCCGCACCGCCGAGGGCGTGCTCCGGATCGTCGAGGCGATCAGGTCGCCGTGGCTCCAGATCACGCTGGATACCGGCAACTTCCTCGAAAACTCCTACGAGCAGATGGAGCGCATGGCGTCGAGCCAGGTTCCGCTGGCGCTGGTGCAGGCCAAGACGTACTTCGGCGGCGGCCGGTGGTACTCGCTCGACCTGGATTACGCCCGCATCGCGGCGATCCTGCGCCGGCACGATTACCGCGGCTGGATCTCGCTCGAATTCGAAGGCAACGAGGACGCCGCCACGGGGGTGCCGAGGAGCCTGGAGGTGCTGAGGAAGGCGTTTGGGTGAACCAACCAAGAATCATTACGTCGGCATAAAAGTAGGTCGGGCATTTTTGCCCGACGGGGCTTGAGCGTCGGGCAAGAATGCCCGACCTACTTGAATCGTGGGGTCGAAGCCGTCTCTCCACATCGCCCAGCTCCTGGCTATTTCTCTCGTCCGGATTCCCTCCGCGACGTGACGATCACAAATCCGCCGTCAGGGCGGGCGACAACGGTGGCGAGGCCCCAGACGGGTACGCCGTTGTCGATGCGACCGGCCGGGCCGATCGAGCGGCCGTCGCGGTCGAAGACCTGCCAGACCAGCGAGCCGCCCTTTTGCCAGCCGGTTCCCTCGGTCCAGACCAGGATCGTCTCGCCCCGAGGGTTCGCGGCGACGGCGGGGTGCTTGCGGCCGGCGGACGGACGGGCATCGGCGCCCGTCGGTGGCGAGACCGGCGGCGAGGACCGGTGGGTTTGCGGGTCGAGGCGGCTGAAATAGACCTGGCCCTTCGTCTCCCAGGCGGCGCGCACGCCATCGGCGGAGTCGGCCAGCGCGGCGGAGCTCATCGGGCAGAGCTGGGCACGCCAGCGGCCGAGCGCCTCGCCGCGGAAGTGCCGGCCGCGGTCGTCGGAGCGGAGCAGGTACATGTCGCGGTCGACGCCCTCCGTCGCGGCGCGATAGAGCAGGTACACCGCGCCGTTGTGGTCGGCCAGCGCGCGGGTGCCGCAGCAGCCGCAGGCGCCCGTCGGCTCGTCGAAGGCGGGCTCCTCGGCCGAGAAGGTCGCGCCGTCGTCGTTCGAGCGGGCCAGCCACATCCGCCGGTGCGCCTCGCCCGGGCCGGCGTCCTCGGTGCGGGCGTGCCAGGCGACGTAGACGTTCCCCTCGCGGTCGGCGGCGACTGCGCCGCCGCCATCCAGGGCCGAGGTTGTGTGCATCAGATTGCGCTGGGGCTCGAACGAGGTCCCGGAGGGATCCGACCGCGTGTAGAGCATCGGCACGCCGCCCGCCGGGTTCTTCGGACTCGCGCTGTTGGACCCGTTCCACGCGACGTGGACCCGGCCGCCCCGGCCGATGGCGAGCTGGCCGCCGCGGATCGTCCCGATCGCGATCGCCGAGCCCGGCTGGCTGTTGACCCGCACCGGCCGCGCGAATTTCGTCCTGCCCGGCCCGGACGGGGCTTCCGTCCGGCAATAGTAGAGGTCGCCCCCGGCGGGATCGCCCCGGAAATCCACCAGGTGGATCGTCCCCGAATCGTCGGCGGCCGCCTGCGGCTGGATGCCGCCGTCGGGGAGTTCCAGTACCTCGACGGTCGGGGCATGGCCACGGGGCTCGTCGCCGCGGGCGGAAGATGAGATGATCGGGCTCGCGAGGCTCGCGAGCATCAGCAAGGCGGCCAGGGACCTCGATCGCGGCATCGGCTCATCCTTTCGGCGTCCATCATTCCTTCGTCACCGTTTCGTCCAGGTTGAGCAGCACGCGGGCGACCGTCGTCCAGGCGGCCAGCTCGGCGGGGTCGGCCTGGGCACCGGGTGGCAACGACGGCGAGAGCAGAGGGGTCGGCGACCCCTTGACGTCCAGGCCGGCGACGCGCGACGCATCGAGCTCGCCCGAACGGAAGCGGGCGAGCTGACGCTGATAGAACTGCTCGATCCGCGCCAGCTCGTCGGGCTGCGGCGGGCGCGAAAGCGCCAGCCGGAAGGCGCGGCAGGCGCGGTCCCCGGCCGATCCGCGCGGGCACTCGGCGATGACCCGGCGGGCCATCGCCCGCGCGGCCTCGACGAACACCGCGTCGTTGAGCAATGTGAGCGCCTGGAGCGGCGTGTTCGACCGCTCGCGGCGGACGCAGGTCGTCTCGGACGTGGGGGCGTCCATCGTGATCGAGGCCGCGTAGGGAGCCGTGCGCTTGAGGTACGTGTAGAGCCCGCGGCGATAGCGGTCGGCACCCGTGCTGGTCGGCCAGGGTGACTGGCTGTACGCCAGGGCCGTCGCGCCCTCGGGCTGGGGCGGATAGACGCTCGGGCCGCCGACGCGAGGGGCCAGCAGGCCCGAGGCCGCCAGCGCGATGTCGCGCACGACCTCGGCGTTGACGCGGAACCGGGGGCCGCGGCCGAGGTGCTCGTTGCGCGGGTCGCGCGCCAGTTGTTCCGGCGTCGCGCGGGAGGACTGGCGATAGGTCGCCGAGGTCGCGATCAGCCGGTGCATCGCCCTGGTGCTCCAGCCACGGCGGAGGTACTCGGTCGCCAGCCAGTCGAGCAGCTCGGGGTGCGTCGGCCGCGCGCCCTGGGTGCCGAAGTCCTCGGTCGTCGCGACCAGGCCCCGGCCGAAGTACGCCTGCCAGAGCTGGTTCATCCGCACCCGGCCGGCCAGCGGATTGTCGGGCGCGACAAGCCAGCGTGCCAGCCCCAGCCGGTCCCGCGGCGCGTCCTTCGGCAGCGGGTGGAGGACCGACGGCACGCCGGGCTCGACCGGCTCGGCCGGCTTGAGGTACTCGCCGCGACGGTGGACGTGCGTCGTGCGGGCGTGCTCGGGCCGGCGCTCCTGCATCACCAGCGTCGTCGCGAACCGGGGCATCGACCGCCGCAGGGCCGCGATCGGCTCGCGCGCCTTCGCCAGCTCGGGGGCGATCGACAGGTAGAACTGCTCGAGCCGCCGAGCCTGCGCCTCGGTGCGGTGCGCCCGGGAAATCAGCAGGATCTCCTCGACGTCGGCCGGCACGCCCGACGCTCGCACCGGGTGAGGATCCGTCGTCGCCGACAGCCGGAACCGGCCGATCGTCGTCTGGTGGATGTATTCCTGGTGCAGCGTGACGACCAGCCGCGTCGCGCCGGCCGCACCGGCGCCGACCGGCTCGGCCAGCTCGAAGACCGCGGCGTGGTCCTTGCCGACGGCGCCGTTGACGCTCCAACCGGTGTCGGTGATGCCGTCGATCGCCATCGCCGCCGATCGGCCAGGCGCCGTGTAGTCCTGGCTGGCGCCGGCAAACCGAATCGGCCGAGGCGCCTGGCCGCCCTCGCCGGGTCCGGCGGCGAGCTGGAACTCGGTCAGCAGGAAGTCGCCGACCTGGAACAGCGGGGCGCGGCCGGGGCCGCCCTCGGGCAGGCTGGGGTCGGTCAGCACCTCGAGGCGGATCGCCATGATCGGCTTTCCCTTCGTGTCGACCTCCAGCTCCACCGTGTAGACGTCGTTGTTCGGCTTGTCGCCCGAGGCGAGCACCGAGCCGTCCGGCTGCACGGTCAGGGTCGCGTGCTTCTTCGACCGCAGTTGAGCCGGTTTCAGCACGGTCCAGTGCGCGGGGTGGATCGTGCGCTCCCACGCCTCGACGCGGGCCTTCAGGCTGCCCGGCCCGTCGGACGGGTAATGGTCCTTCAGGGCCGATTCGAGCCGGGCGATCTCCCGCTCGACCGACGCGCGACGCGCGGCGATCGACGGGTCGGGCAGATTGAGCTCGGGCTCGTCGGCGTTGTTCAGGAAGGCGAACAGGCCGTAGTACTCGCGCTGGGAGATCGGGTCATATTTGTGCGAGTGGCATTGCGCGCAGCCGACGGTCAGTCCCAGCCAGACGGTGCCCGTCGTGGCGACGCGGTCGACGGTCGAGATGAAGCGGAACTCCTCGATGTCGATCCCGCCCTCCTCGTTGGTCATCGTGTTGCGGTGGAAGCCGGTCGCGGTCTTCTGGCTGGCCGACGCGTCCGGCAGCAGGTCGCCGGCGATCTGCTCGACCGTGAACCGATCAAAGGGCATGTCGGAGTTGAAGGCGCGGATGACCCAGTCTCGGTAGGGCCAGATGGAGCGCTCGCGGTCCTTCTCGTAGCCGTTGGTATCAGCGTAGCGGGCCTTGTCGAGCCAGTGGCGTCCCCAGCATTCGCCGTACGCGGGGCTGGCGAGCAGCCGGTCGACCAGCCGCTCGTAGGCATCCGGGCGATCGTCGGCGAGGAACGCGTCGACCTCGGCGATCGTCGGCGGCAGGCCGGTGATGTCGAGGGTAACGCGGCGGATCAGGGTCGCGCGATCGGCCTCGGGCGACGGCGACATCCCCAGCCGCTCGAGGTGCGCCAGGACAAATGCGTCGATCGGGTTGCGGACCCAGTGGGGATTCTTCACGGCCGGCGGAGTGCTTCGCCGCGGAGGGCGGAACGCCCAGTGCTCGGCAACAGGCCGCGCGGCGATGGACGCATCCTTCCCTCCGAACTTCGCCCCCTGGTCGATCCAGGCGCGGAGCACGCCGATCTGCTCGGGGGTGAGCGCCGGCCCGGCGTCCTCGGGCGGCATCCGGCCGTCCTCGACCAGCCCGGCGACGTACTGGATCAGCCGGCTGTCGGCGCTCTTGCCGGGCACGATGGCGGGCCCGTTGTCGCCGCCGGCGATCGCGCGGTCGCGCTGGTGCAGCGCCAGGCCGCTCTGCTGCTTCTTCGGCCCGTGGCAGCGGTAGCAGCTCTTCGACAGGATCGGGGCGACGTCGCGGTCGTAGTCGATGGATCGCGACGCGGGCGGCGGGAGGGTCTTCGCGGTCGCGGGCTCGTCGACGGCCCCGGCATACACCAGGCCGGCCGCGGCGGTGGCGACGATCAGGCCGGCGGCGATCGCCGGGCGTCGGTATCCGTGGGATCGGGCGGGCTGGTTGCGCATCGGCATGGGCGCCGTGGGGAGAAGATCGGGGTAGGTAGAAATCAGCTCGGTATTGTACCAGGTGACCGGCCCGGCCGGAAACCGCGCAGGATGCCCTCGATCGTCAGTCCCGCAGCCCCGCGGCGCGGAGGTGCTGGTCGACCCAGGCCGATTGCTCGGGCGCGAGCGGGACCTCGGCCGGCCGGGTGTAGTCGATCTCCAGCCCATAATCGCTGAGGTCGTAGACGGCCCCCAGGGCCTGCTGGAGGTCCAGCATGACGTCGGCGTCTCCCGGCACGACACCCACGGCCGCGACCCCGGTCGTTCCAGGCGCGGATTCGGCGACACCGACGTCGGGCGACGACAACGGCCTCGCGCCGCGATCATCCAGCGCGATCTCGGTGAAGCACCGCTCGGTCAGCCGGGCCAGGTAGCGCGGCCGGAGCTTCGGGCCCAGTTGCCGCGCGATCTCGGCGCAGAGCTGGCCGTGGAAGTTCATCCACGTCGAACCCTCGAGATACGGGTCCATCCCCGGAAACGGCGACGGCATGGCTCGGCCTCTCCCAGGCGGCAACTCCGATTCAAACCCTCAGGAAGATCCGGTTGCGATAGAGGTGCAGCAGGAACAGCCATTCCAGCACGAGCACGCCGAGCGGCACCACGACCGGGCCGAAGGAGCCCGAGTGCTCGGCCACGCCCTTCAGCAGGAACTCGGCGATCTCGTCGAACGGCACGATCCTGTGGGCGACGTAGATCGTGATCGCGTTCACCCCGATCACGACGAGGAACGTCGACCACGCCCGGAACCGCAGCACGTCGATCACCGTATAGAAGAGCGCCAGGAGCAAGAGGCTCCAGCCGCCGGCGACCAGCACGAACGAGCTGGTCCAGAGGTTCTTGATGATCGGGAACGACCGGCCCCACGCCAGGCCCAGGCCGAGGCAGATCCCCCCCGCCGCCGCCAGGCCGAGCGCCTTGATCCATCGGTTGCGATCGGCCAGCAGCCAGCGCCCGGCCAGGACGCCCAGGAGCGCCGTCGCCACCGCCGGGATCGTCGAGAGGAGCCCCTCGTTGTCGCCGTAGCCGTAGTAGTCCTCGTAGATCTTGCCCGGCAGGGCATGACGGTCGACATAGCCGGCCAGATTGGTCTGCTTCGAGAAATCGCCCGCGCGATGCGATTCGGGTGCCGGCACGAACGCCAAGAGCGCCCAGTAGCCGGCGAGGATGGCCACGAGCGTGATCGCCTGGGTGCGGACCGAGGTGAACAGATAGATCAATGCGGCGATGCCGTAGCAGACGGCGATCCGCTGGAGGACCCCGGCGATGCGCAGGGTGTCGAGGTGGAAATCCAGCAGCCTGTTGTGAACCAGCCCCAGCAGGAACAGCAAGACCACGCGCCGCGCGGTTCGAATGAGGGCGTCGCCGCGGGGATGGGCGCCGGTCCGATACTTCCGCAGCGAGAACGGCAGCACCACGCCGACGAGGAACAAAAACAGCGGGAAGATCAGGTCGTAGAAGCGGAAGCCCTGCCAGTCGACGTGATCGAACTGCTCCCGGAGGGTCATCGCCCGCGGCGTGCCCCACCACTTGCAGAGCTCCTGGGCGGCCGCGTCGCCGCCGACGATCCAGAACATGTCGAAGCCCCGCAGGGCGTCGATCGAGGCCAGGCGCTCGGCCTTCGGGGGCGGGGCGGCCATCGTCGCGGCCGCGGCGTCGGCCTCGGTCTTCGCATTCGGCCTCGCTCCCCGAGATTCGGCGACCCCGTCGGTAGGCGCCTCCCCGGGCTCCGCGAGTGCGGTCGGATCGTGTTGCATCAGCGCTGGTCCCTCCGCGAGGCGGTGCGCCTCGTCGGGCTCCATCATAGTGGATCTCGCCCGGCCGCCAAGGGTCGGGAGCGCGGAGGCGTCCGGCGGCTTTCCGGCCCGGCCGGCCGGAGTGGGATAAAGCCGGGCACGACGGTCTTCCCTCCGGCCCGATCCGTGATTAGCATGAATCCACATCGGTGCGACGGCCACCTCAGGACGTCGGACGTCGCCCGCCTCCTCGTTTCCCCGCCTCATCCCCGGGCGGGCCGGAAGCCGCCTCCGACCATCAGACGCGCCCATGCTCACGGAACGCAAGACACCCGAGCTCATGCTCCCGGAATGGGACCGGCGCCAGCTCGTGCTCCCGCCGGAGCCGTCCGGCCCGCGCGACGGCGAACGCGCCACGCGCCTGCGGGAGACGCTGGTCACGCTGGCCCTGGGCTCGCTGGCCACGTCGATCGGTGTGGTCCTGCTGGTCGCGCTGTTCGCGGGGATGCTGCGCCGCCCGCTGGCGGGCTGGAACGAGCGCGCGATCACCGGCGCGGCGCCCTATTACGTGCCGAGCAAGGACTGCGCGATCGCCGCCATCGCCGGCGTGTTCCTCGGCGTCGCCGGCTGCTACATCGCCCGGAGGTGCGGTGCCCGGTTCTCGGTGCTGTCGATATCGGGGGTCGTCCTCTGCCTCGTGCACATCTTCCTGTTTTTTAGTTATGTCGTTTTGATGGAGTTCTTCTAGATCGCTTTGGCGATCGGCGTGTGGAGATTCACCCATCCCCCGACACAAGCCCGACGCGCCGGCGAGTGAGAGTCTGTCCCGGCAGGGCTCCGAGCCCCCGTCAGGGGGCGATCGGACGTAGCCGGGGGGCGTCAGCCCCCCGGACTCGGACCGCGGCGCCACACTCCGAATCCTCTCGACGGACCCACCCGGCCGCGACCCCGCGTGGCGGGGTCGCGGCCGGGTGGGTGACACGATGGCGGGGAGATCTGGGTCTGCCTGACGGCCCCGGGGGGCTGACGCCCCCCGGCTACGTCCTGACGCCCACATTTGTGGGCTTCCGGGACCGGCGTCTTACAGGTCCGACACATCCCACACCATCGCCGTGCCGTCCTCGCTCGCCGAGATCAGCGTGCGGCCGTCGCGGGTGAAGATCGCGTCGTTGATGCTCCCCCGATGCCCTTCGAGCCGGCGCAGTTCGCGGCCCGTCTTGACCTCGTGAATCCGGATCACGGGATCCTGCGGGTCCGGGTCCTGGACCGAGCGGATACCGGCCTGCTCGGGGCGGAACGACGCCAGCAGCCGACCGTCGGGCGACAGCGCCACGCCGCAGAGGGAACGCTCGCGGCCGGGGATTGTCGCGATCAGGCGACGCTCGGCCAGGTCCCAGACGCGGAGCGTTGAATCGGGCGGCCGGGCATTCACCGGCTCGTTCGAGAACCCGCCCGTCGCCAGGAACCGGCCGTCGGCCGAGATCGCCACGCGCTCGCCCACGATCGCCAGCGGCGGGGATGCCTCGGCGCCCGTCGCCACGTCCCACGTTCGGGCGAGGTCTTTTTCCACCGTGATGGCGCGCCGGCCGTCGGGGAAATAGAAGAACAGCCGCACCTCGGGGACCGAATTCTCGCGCTCGCCCGGGATGCGAAGGGCCCTCAGCTCCTTCCCCGAGGACGCGTCGCGGATCGTCCGGCCGAAGCCCACCGCCCGGCCGTCGGGCGACCACGCGATCTGCCGGGGCGTGGTGCCGCCGATCGACTGGCCGGGGAGGTGGCGGATCTCATCGCCGTCGGGCACGCTGATGATCAGGGGATCTCCGTACGGGCCGCAGGCGGCCAGGCTGCGGCCGTCGGGGGCGATGGCCAGGTCGACCACCGAGCTCATCCCGGCGGGTAGGCCCAGGTCGATCCCGGTGGCGGGATCCCAACGGTGGATCGCGCCGTCGAAGCTGGCGGTGAAGATCGTGCCATCCGCTGGCGAGACGGCCACCGCGCCGACGCCGCTCGCATGCCCGACCCGCGGCAGGGCCTCGCGGCCATTGGCGACCTGGTAGACCCGCATGACCGGCTCCCAGTTCACCGCGCCGGCAATCGTCCGGCCGTCGGGCGCGAACGCCAGGGCGCCCGGGCCGGTGCGGAACTCGCCGATCCGCCTGCGCTCGGTGCCGACGACGAAGTCCCAGAGGTAGAGCGAGCCCGGCGAGGGAGTCAGTCCCAGCAGGCACGAGCCGCCGGCGAGGGTCGATCCATCCGACGAGAACGCGAGCGCCCCGATCACCTCGCGGCGTTCGACCGCGGCGGGGTCGCCCGGACCCACGCGCGGAGCAGTGCTCGCGAGCGGGGCCATCCGTGGCGGCCGCTCGCGGCCGTCGGCCGTGGAAACCACCCGCACCGTGCCGTCGTCGAGCGCGACGGCCAGGTGGCGCGAGTCGGGCGCGAACGCCAGCGCCACGCCGTGCTTTTCCCCGAGCCGAACGCTCGCCCGCTCGCGGCGCGTCGGAAACTCGACGATCCGCAGCATGGACTCGGGCTGAGGCCCCGACATGCCCGCGCCGGGGAGCGCGCCGGCCGCCGGCGGCGTGGGTTCCGTCGCGTCGCCGAACCCGGCCAGCATCGTGCCGTCGGGCGAGACCCGCGACAGGCCGATCTCGGTCCAGGGGCCGACCAGGCGCCTCGGAGGCACGTCGGGGTGCGCGAGGTCCCACAGGCCGATGACCGACTGATACCGCCCGGTCGTCCCCTCGGGCTGCCGGCCGAAGAGGATCACGGTCCGGCCGTCGGGCAGGAATGCCGGGGTGTTCCAGGGATCGTCCTTGCCCGGGCGCATCGGCATCCGGGCCCGCTCGCGCCCGCTGGCCACGTCCCAGACCCGGAATCGATGGTCGGGGTTGGGCTCGCCGGTGAGGAGCAAGGTACCGTCGGGCGACAGGACGATCGGCTCAAAAAGCTGACCCGCCAGGGCGATTCGATGCCGCAGCCGGCCGGTGGCGGCGTCCCAGAGATAAACAACCCGTTTGATGTCGGCCGTCACCACGGTCTTGCCGTCGCGGGTGGTGAGCACCTGGTTGACCAGGCTGCCGTGACGAAATGCGTCGGTCCCCAGCCGGGCCCGCGCGTGGGCCGGCAGGCCGCCGGCATCCGGCGGGGCCACGATCGGAGCAATGGGAGTTGTCGCGACGATCGTCCGAGCGGGCGGCGAGGCCGGCATTCCACCCGGGGCCGGCATCCGCGTGAGGGCGATTGCCGAGGCGATCGCGGCCAGGCCGAGCATGGCCGCGAGCGCGGCCGTACGCCAGCGCGCGGCGAGCCACCAACCGATCGCCGATCGCACCATCGCGGCCAGGGGAGCGGCGGTCGAGCCGGCGAGCGCCGATTCGAGCGTCGCGCGGACCAGACGCGCGGGGACCTCGGCTCGCGCCACCGAGGCCGCCCACGGTTCACCCGCGGCCAGTCCTGCTGCCACCGAGAGCGTCAGCCCGCGGCGGACCAGCCGCTTGCGCAGCATCTCGCGGCCGCGCGACAGCCGGCAGCGCACGGTGCCGACTGGCCAGTTCAGCGCCCCCGCGGCCTCGTCGTGCGATCGGCCCTCGAAGTAGCACAGAACCAGCGGCGCCCGGTACTTGGCCGGCAGCCGGGCGACCTCGGCGTGCAGGGCCGAGGCCAGGTCGGTGCGCTCGACCTCGACGACCACGGCGGTTCCGCCCTTCGACTCGGGCATTGCCACTCGCTGTTCGCGTGTCCGCCGGCGCGTCGCCCCCTTGCGCGCCTTGAGCGACGTGCGATAGGCGACCCCATAAAGCCACGAGCCCAGCGAGCCGCTGTTGCGCAGCCGCAACGAGCTCGCCCGCCGCACCAGGACGAGGAACGTGGCCTGGAAGGCGTCCTCCGCGGCGTGATTATCGCCCAGCACCTGGCGGCAGACGGAGAGCACCGTCGGCCCGTGCCGCGCCACGATCGCCTCGAACGCCGACTCGGCCGGCCCGGCTGACTCACGCCGAGGATCGTCCCGCCGCGAAGCGGCGAACCGCTCGAGCAGCTCGCCGTCGCCGAGGCCGACGGCGCTGCCGGCGTCAAAAAGCTGCCGCAGGTGCCGTCCGACCTCGCCCGCCGATGCACTCGCCATGTCCGATCCCTCGCCCCGATTTCGTCGTGCGATCCGTCCGCGCCGTCATACCTGTTTCGCCGGCACGAAAGTCCGTCGGGCCGTCTTGCCCAACGGGGCCTGAGCGTCGGGCAAGACTGCCCGACCTACTTGAGAACCTCTCCTGCCGGGTAGTATTGCCCACGGACGGGCGGGGCGCTGCAACCTTCCGGAGCGACAGATGAGAAAGGCGATCGAGCCGGCGCGATCGGTCACTTCAGGAGCCGGAGGATGGCATCCTCGAAGGCGGCTTGATCGAGGATCTGGGAGTTGTAAATGCCACACTCCGCGATGATCCACTCATCGCCGTCCTCGTTCTTTCGCCGATAGACCGTGTACCTGCCATTGGGGCCGCTGATGATGACCCCGCCATCGCCGGCCATCATCTCCGGCTCGTCCGGCGATGATGGCCAGGACGAGTAGCGCGAGGCCGGCTTCACACGCACAGATCGATCTCCAAGCCGGACCTCAAGCCCATTGACATCGTAGATGCCCAGCCGCCTCTGGCGGACTACCACCGGAATCCGCCGGATCGATAGGATGTTCCGCGGATCGGCTTCGCGGAGCCAGTGTTCGAGCCGGTCGAGGAGCGATTGCAGCGCCGTCTTCCATTCCGCGACGGCCTCCGCGCACTCGGCCTCCGTCTCGCGCAGTGCCGTGGCCTGCTCCTTGAGAAAAGCCCTCAGGGCGCTCATCGTGTTTCCGGTCCCTAGAGGAAGGCCGCTCCGATCGTGCCGCCGACTTCATCTGCATCTTACAGAGATCCTCACTCGTCGGCCAACCAATCGCCGACCAGGACCGCAATCGAGGCGAGGGAAGTGCCGGCTGCCGCTCCGGGACCGCCACGCAAATGATTGACCTGGACTACCGTCCGGCCAGGTCCGAGATATCCCAGACCATCGCCGTCCCCTCGTCGCCGGCCGTGATCAGTGCGCGGCCGTCGGGGGTAAAAGCGGCGGCGTTGACCCGGCCCCGGTGGCCGTTAAACTCGCGCAGCTCGCGACGGGCGGCGATGTTCCAGATCCAGATCGCCGGCTCTCGCGGGTCGGGCTCGGACGCATTGCTGATGGCCGAGTTATCCGAGCGGAACTCGACCAGCAGCCGTCCGTCTGGCGAGAACGCCAGGCCGCGGCCGGCTCCGCCGTGCGCCGGCAGCCGCGCGGCCTCGCGGCCCGTCGACAGGTCCCACAGGTCGATCCAGCGCTCGGCCGGCTCCGGGTCCGTGAGGTGGAGCAAGGGACTCGTCGCCAGCAGGTGGCCGTCGGGGCTGATCGCGGCAAGGCCGTAGCGCAGCGCCTCATTCCGCATCACGACGCCCTGGTCCTCGCCCGTGGCCGCATCCCACGCCCAGATGAAGCCCGGGCCGGTCGAGAGGATGGGCCGACCGTCGGGGTGATACAGCGAAACCCAGACGCTCACCGGCCCCGGGTCGTCGCGTATGTGCAGCTCGGCGCGACGCTCGCCGGTTGCCAGGTCCCAGATCGTCCGCCCGAAGAGCGCCGAGCGGCCATCCGGCGAGCACGCGATCGGGAAGAGCAGGGGAGTGCCGCCCGCGAAGCCGGCCAGGTGCGCGAGTTCCCGACCCTCGGCCACGCTCCAGACGACCGGGTCGCCGAAATTGCCCTGGATCACCAGCGTCCGGCCGTCCGGCGCGATCGCCAGGCGATCGACCGTCCGCCCCTCGAACCTGGCAATCACGGCCAGCTCGCGACCCGTCGACGCGTCCCAGCGGCGGACGGTGCCGTCCCGGCCGCCGGTGAACACGGTGCCGTCCCTCGGCGAGATCGCCAGCGCCAGGATCGCCCGCAGGTGCCCGGCCTGCGGGAGAACCTCGCGCCCGGTGGCGACCTCCCAGATCCTGGGCCTCGGCTCGTTCGTGCCCGCCACGGCGATCGTCCGGCCGTCGGCGGAAAAGGCCAGCGAGATCGGACCGGCCGGGAAGCCCTCGACCCGCCGCAGCTCGTCGCCCCGGGCGAAGTCCCAGAAGAACAGCGACCCGCGCGAGGGTGTCACCGCGGCCAGCCGCGAGCCGCCCGCCAGGATCTTCCCGTCGGGCGAGAACGCCAGCGCGTCGATCACCTCGAGCCAGTTCGCATACGCCGAGCTGATCGGCAGCGGCGACCACCGGCCGGATGCCTGCATCCGCCGCTCCTCCTCGGGGTCGCTCCTCGGCGGAGGCGGGCCGACCGGCACGCGGTGGACCATCCGCGGGAGTCGCTCGCGGCCGTCGGCCGTGTCATAAACACGCACCGTCCCGTCGTCGAAACCGACCGCCAGGTACGTCGAGTCGGGCGAGAAGGCCTGCGAGCGGATGGACAGGCCCTCCGCGCCCAGCACCAGCCGGAGCCGGCCGGTGGCGATGTCCACGAGGTCGATTGCGCCCCGCATCGCGACTCCGTGCGGTCGATTCAGGACGGCCCGGCCGCCCACGTAAACCCGGTCGTCGATCGCGGCGATCGTCCGGCCGTCGGGCGAGACGTCGAACTCCCAGATCCCGCCCCAGTTGCCCACGAGCTGCCGGCGCCGCGCGCCGGATGCGGTCAGGTCGCGGATGTCGAAGCAGCGCGGCGACTGGCCCGGCTCCCGCTCGCCCTGGCGCACCGACCCGAGCGTGATCAGTGACCGGCCGTCGGGCGTGAAGATGGGACAGTCGCACGACTCGTCGCGGGGCGTGTGCAGCCGACGGCGCTCGCGGCCGGTGGCGACGTCCCAGAGCCGCAGGCGGTGCTCGGGGCTGGGCTCGGTCGTCGCGATGGTCTTGCCGTCGGGTGAGAGCGCGATCCGGGCGAAGTTCCGACCCGCCAGCTCGATCCGGTGGAGGGATCGGCCGGTCGCCGCGTCCCAGATGTGGATGACGCGATCGCTGTCGATCGTGACCAGCCTCTTGCCGTCGCGGGGGACGAACACCTCGTTGACCTCGACCCCGTGGCGGAACGCGTCGCTTCCCAGCCGGACCCGCCCATGCGGCGGTAACGGATCGCCGAGGGGCTCGTCGGGCGCCGGCGTCTCGGCGGCCGCCGCGATCGGAGCGACTGGGGCGATCGGCCCGGAAGCCACGGGCGAACCTGTCGCCATCCGCAGCGCGATCCCCACCGCGACCAGCCCCACCGCGGCCGCGATCGTGATCGCGGACGTCGGCCGCGAGGCCGCGATCCCCTGGAGGACCGCGATCATGGACCGGGCCGCGCCGGCGTGAGCCTGATCGAGAGCCGCGCCGAGCGTCGCGCGAAGGAGCGACGGCGGGACGATGGCGACCGCCCGCGCCTCGAGCCCCGCCGTGGTCAGCCCCGCCATCGACGGCGCCAGCCCGCGCCGGGTGAGCCGGCCGCGGAGCAGGTCGCGGGCGCGGGCCAGCCGGCCGCGCACTGTGCCCACCGGGCAACCGATGGTCGCCGCCGCCTCGTCGTGCGTCCGGCCCTCGAAGTAGCACAGCACGACCGCCTCGCGATACCGCGCCGGCAGACGGACGACCTCCGCATGCAGGGCGATACCGGCGTCGGCCGCCTCGACCTCGGCGATTGCCGTGCCGGCGCGTGCCTCCGGCCTCGCCGCGCGCCTCTCGCGCACTCGGCGCCGCATCGTCGCCTTGCGCGCCTTCATCGCCGTGCGACAGGCCACCCCATAAAGCCACGCGCCCAGCGAGCCGCCCGCGCGAATTCGTAGCGAACCAGACCGCCGCACCAGCACCAGGAACGTCGCCTGGAACGCATCCTCGGCCGCGTGACTGTCGCCCAGCACCTGGCGGCAGACGGAGAGCACCGCCGGACCGTGCCGCGCCACGATCGCCTCGAACGCCGACTCGCACCGACCTGCGTCATCCCCCGCGGCGGCGAACCGCTCGAGCAGCTCGCCGTCACTCAGGCCGACGGCGCTGCCGGCGTCGAAGAGCTGCCGCAGGTGCCGGCCCACCTCGCCCGTGGTCGTCGTGGTCCTGGCCATGATTCGGCTGCCTCCCCTGTCATCCGTCCGATCGCCCCTCGGTCTCCTCGATCTATTGCCCGCCGACGGCCGGGCCGATCCCGTTTTTTCCGGATTGTCGTCCGCGACGATACGCCGGACGCCCTCGGGATGACCGGCTTGAAGCCATCTGACGCCGGACGTCTAATGGGAGGCTGGATGATCCGCCGGGCTGGCCTCGTCCCAACCCATCCAGGATACAACGCCGGGAAGCGAGAATCTCACATGGGCCAGGCGTTCCAGTCGGACACAGAAGCCCGTCAGGCGGAGAGCCTGACCGACCTTGGAAGCCCGTCAGGCGGGAAAGCCTGACCTGCTCCGGATGACGCCCGGTCGACCGCACGCGAGGATTGACGGTGAAGAAAGCCAGGAGCCGGGGCCGCCGCCGCCATGCCACCGCCCACGCCGCCGCCGCGACGCAACGGCTCACGACACCGCCAGACGCGGCCCCACCCGCCCGCGACCGACGCCTCGCCTGGGCCCTCGCCGTGCCGATCGTCGTGCTCGTGGCCGCCGCATTCTGGCCCGCGCTCGCCAACCGCTTCGTCGACTGGGACGACGAGCCCAACTTCTTCCTGAACCTCGACTATCGCGGCATCGGCTGGCCGCAGTTGCAGTGGGCCTGGACGACGACCTTGCTCGGCGTCTACCAGCCGGTTGCCTGGATGATCCTCGAAGTGGAATACATGCTCTGGGGCCTCGATCCCCGCGGATATCACCTCGCCAGCATGGTCTTTCATGCCGGTGTCGCCGTCGCGCTTTACGCCCTGATGCTCGACCTGCTCGCCCGCTCCGGCTCCCGCGACCCGGCGACACCCGGCGATCCGCGCGCCCGCGTCGTCGGCGCGGCGCTCGCGACGGCTCTCTTCGCCGTGCATCCGCTGCGGGTCGAGGCGGTCGCCTGGGCCTCGAGCCAGCCGTACCTCCCATGCGCCCTGTTCGCCGTCCTGGCGGTGCTGGCCTATCTGCGCGCGGCCGGCGAGGCGACCGCCGCGCGCCGGTGGACCTGGCTGCTGCTGTCGCTCATCCTGTACGCCGCGGCCTTGTTGTCGAAGGCCGCCGCGGTGCCACTGGCGGCCGTGCTGGTGATCCTCGACGTCTATCCATTGCGACGGCTCGGGAATGGCGCCGGCGGCTGGCTCGGGCCTCGGGCTCGCCGGGTCTGGCTCGAGAAAGCCCCGTTCCTGCTGCTCAGCCTGATCTTCGCCTGGCTGGCGATTCAGGCCAAGTCCGGCGGGCGGTCGCTGGTCCCGCTCGAGCACGACGGGATCGCCGCGCGGCTTGCCCAGGCGTGCTACGGGGTCTGGTTCTACCCGGTGAAGAGCTTCGTACCGATCGACATCGCCGCGTTCTACCCGCTGCCCGCGCGGATCGACCCGATGGCGCCGCGGTTCCTGCTCGCGACCGCGGCCACGCTGGGCGCGACGATCGGCCTGTTCCTCCTGCGCCGGCGGTATCCGGGCCTGCTGGCAGCCTGGCTCAGCTACCTTATCATCCTGGCCCCGAGCTCGGGCCTGGTGCGGATCGGCAACCAGATCGCCGCCGATCGCTATGGATATGTCTCGATGCTGGGCCTTGCGGTGCTGCTCGGCGCGGGGCTCGCGCGACTCTACGAACGGACGGCTCGCGGCCGGGTGGGGAGGGTCGCGTTCGCCTCCGCTGGCGGCGGAGCCGTGCTGGCCCTGGCGATGCTGAGCCGGGCACAGTGCGGGGCCTGGCGCGATTCGGAGACGCTCTGGTCGCACGCGCTGGCGCACGGCGGCCCGAGCGCCACGGCGCATTACGGCCTGGCCTCGGCGCGATTCCGCCAGCTCCGGTACGCCGAGGCGGTGCGGCACTACGTCGAGGCGGCCCGGCTCAATCCCAGCTACGCCGATGCGTTCAACGACCTCGCGATGATCCTGGGCGGCTGCCCCGAGGCCTCGTGCCGCGACGGCAAGGCCGCCGTCGCCGCGGCCACCCGCGCGTGCGAGCTGACGTCGTGGAATCAGCCCGTGTACCTCGACACGCTGGCTGTCGCCTGCGCCGAGGCGGGCGACTTCGAGGCGGCCGTGAAGTGGCAGCAGGAGGCCATCGACCTGCTTGCCGACGACCGGCAGAAGGACGACTACCGCACCCGGCTGCGGCTCTACCGCGACCGAAGGCCCTACCACGAGGCCGCCGCGGCACCATCGTCGGCGGATTCCGAGGGGTTGGGGATTCGAGGGTGATGGCAGCCGGGGCGAGCTGGGACATCGCTCGCGCCCGGCATGGACCCGCGCCTTCACGAAGCGCACCCGCGAGCCCGCGTCCGCGGTCCGACTTGAACCCGGACGCCGCGAGACGTCTAATGAGCATTCGGACAACTGCTTGGCCGAAGCTCGCAACCCCGGAAACGCGACTTCCGACCCTGCCGGCACCGAGCCGGGATCCCCACTCCATCGACCGACCCCGACGCGAGGAGCGACGGTGAAGAAGACGAAGAACCAGGGCCGCCAGCGCGACATCGCGGCCGCATCCGCGCCGACGGCCCGCACCGGGGGCGCCGCGGTCCCTGCCCCCGCGCCTGCGTCTGCTCCCGCTCCAGCGATTGCACGCGACCGCGATCGTCGCGCGTGGCTGCTTGTCGTGCCGATCGTCGCGCTCGTGGCCGCCGCGTTCTGGCCCATCCTGGCCAACGGCTTCGTCGACTGGGACGATGAGACCAACTTCACCCAGAACTACCACTTCCGCGGCATCGGCTGGCCGCAGTTGCGCTGGGCCTGGACGACGTTGTTGCTCGGCGTCTATCAGCCGGTCGCCTGGATGATCCTCGAAATGGAGTATGCCCTCTGGGGGATCGACCCGCGCGGCTACCACCTCGCCAGCCTGGTCCTCCACGCCGGTGTCGGCGTCGCGCTCTACGCCCTGACCCTTGATCTGCTGGCCCGCGGCCGCGGCCAGGAGTCTTCGGCAAGCGGATGGACCGAGCCGATCGCGGCGGCGACGGCCGTCGCGGTCTTCGCCGTGCATCCGCTGCGGGTCGAGGCGGTCGCCTGGGTCTCGTGCCAGCCGTATTTGCCGTGCGCCCTGCTCGCCGTCCTGGCGGTGCTGGCCTATCTGCGCGCCCACGACGCCGACGCGGCGGGCGATTCCCGTCGGCGCATCGCCTGGCTGGCGGCGTCGCTCGCCCTGTACGCCGCGGCGCTGCTCTCGAAGGCGGCCGCCGTGCCCCTGGCGGCCGTCCTGGTGATCCTCGACGTCTACCCATTGCGGCGGCTGGGCGAGGGGCCGGGCGGCTGGATCGGCCCCCGCGCGCGGCGGGCCTGGCTCGAGAAGGTGCCGTTCTTCCTGCTCGCCCTCGCCTTCGTGGCGATGGCCATCGTGGCCAAGGCGCACGTCGGCACGTTGATCCCGCTCGAGCACGACGGGCCCGGCTCGCGCGTGGCACAGGCTTCGTACGGGACCTGGTTCTATCTCGCCCGGACCTTCGTACCGATCGACATCGCCGCGTTCTACCCGCTGCCCGCGCGGATCGACCCGACGGCGCCGCGGTTCCTGCTCGCCATCGCGGCCACGATCGGCGTGACGATCGGCCTGTTCCTCCTCCGCCGCCGATACCCGGGACCGCTGGCGGCCTGGCTGAGCTACCTGGTGATCCTGGCACCCAGCTCGGGCCTGGTGCGGATCAGCAACGTGATTGCCGCCGATCGCTACAGCTACCTGCCGATGATCGGCCTGGTGGTGCTGCTGGCCGCGGGGTTGGCCCGGCTGTCGGACGAGGCGTCGCGACGCGGGATACCGGCCGCGCCCGGGTTCGCCGCGACTGCCCTGGGGCTGGCGGTGGCCCTGGTCCCGATCACCCGCGCCCAGTGCTGCATCTGGCAGGACTCCGAGGCTCTCTGGTCCCATGCGCTGGCGCACGGCGGTCGCAGCGCCGAGGTCTGCCGCTCGCTCGGCGAGGCGTACTTCCGCCATGGGCGGCTCGACAGGGCGAGCGAGCTGTTCGACGAGGCCGTCCGGCTCCGGCCCGGCTTCTCCGTGGCCTGGCGCGGACGGGGTGCCGTCGCCTTCCGCCAGGGGCGCTTCGACGAGGCGATCGCGCACCTCGATGAGGCGATCCGGCTCGATCCGACCGACCCGGTCCCCCATTATCTGGAAGGAGTCGTCCGCTTCAACCTGGGGCGGCCCGACGAGGCGCTCGCGGAGTTCAACGAGGCGATCCGGCTCGACCCCGAGATGCCCGAGCCGCACCACGGCGCCGCCTCGGTCCGATCCGGTCAGGGGCGTTACGAGGAGGCCCTCGCCCAGTTCGGCGAGGCGATCCGGCTCAGGCCCGACTATGCCGAGGCGTACAACGACCTGGCGATGATCCGCGCGGCCTGCCCCGATCCGCGGTTCCGCGACGGCAAGGCCGCCGTCGCCGCGGCGAACGCCGCCTGCGACATCGCCGGCCGCGACCAGCCCGACTACCTCGACACCCTCGCCGCCGCGTACGCCGAGGCCGGCGACTTCGACGCCGCCGTCGAATGGCAGCAGAAGGCCATCGGACTGCTGGCCGACGAGGCCCGCAGGCAGGACTTCCGCACCCGGCTGGCCCTCTACCAGGCCCGCCGTCCGTTCCGCACGCCGCCGACGACGACGAGGCCGTGACCGGAGACGGGCCGATCCCAGCAGAGGGCCGCTCGACTCGACGGCGATGAGCGCCCAACTTGCGCCGGGCACGCGTCACGGCAGGATCCGCTGCCCGACGGTGGTATTCAGGCGGAGCATGCTCCGGCGGTGGCGGACCAGGGTGTCGCGGTACTGGCGCACCACGTCGTTGTAATCGCGCTGGGCGCTCAGGTAAGTCATGATGTCCTGCTGGCCCTGCGCGTACAGGTCGTATTTCTGGTCCCGCAGGCGACGGGCCCTGGGCAGGATGCCGCGCTCGAGCCGCTGCACGGCCGAGTGGGTCGAGGTGTATTCGAGATAGGCCCGCTCGACCTCCGAGAGCACCTGCTTCTCCAGCCCGGACAGCTCGATCTCGGTCTGCACGACGTTGTGCTGGGCCCGCCGGATGTTCCCCTGGTTGCGGTTGAAGACCGGGATGCTGACCAGCGCGCCGATGCTCCACGAGGTCGCGCTCTGGGCGCCCACCCAGGCGTTGTTGCGATAGCCAAAAGGCGTGTACAGGAGAAAGACATCCGGGAACCGCTCGGCCCGCTGGAGCCGCACGTCTTCTCGCGCCCGTCGGACGCCCAGGCGGTACGAGACGACGTCCGGCCGGACGCAGAGCGCCAGCCGGGCGAGGTCGTCGGGCGGCGGGGGCGGCTCGGCCTCGTCCTGGATTGAGCCGAGGACTTCCAGGCCGTCCGCCTCGGCGGGCGGGATGTCCAGCAGCGCGGCCAGGGCCTGCCTGGCCTGGCGCAGGGCGGTCTCGGCCTGCTCGAGCGTGACCTCGCCGGTCTCGCGCTGGATCGTCGCGCTCTCGACGTCGGTCTCGGGCACGAGCTGCCGGGAGTACTGCTGCCTGGTGACCGCCAGCACGCGGTCCAGCCCGTCCAGGCTGGCCCGAGCGTAGCGGAATGCCTCGCGGGCATCCAGGACGTCGACGTAGGCCGTGTACAGGTTGTCGATCTCCTGGCGGACCGCGTCCTGGTACTGGGCATCCAGGACCTTCCGGGCCTGCTGTGCGACCAGCACGCGGACCTTCCGCTTCTGGTTCACGTCGATCGGCTGGATCAGGACGACGCTGTAACTGTTGTTCCCCGGCCGCTGGCGGGAATAATCGCCGTACGGGACGCTATCGGCGCTGCCGAAGACCAGTGGGTTGGCCCGAAGCCCGGCCGAGAGGATATCGGCGTCGGCCTTGGGGATCTCCTGGAACTTGGTGCGGAGGCTGTAGTTGACCTGGAGCAGCCGCGCGATCGCCTGGTCGAGGGTGAGGCCGTCCGGCGGCCCGTCGTCGCGGCCCTGGGGCAGGTCCAGCGTGCCGTAGATCGGCGCCTGGCGGCCCGGCTGTTGCGCGGGGCGGGTGGGCCTCGGTCCACCCGCCGGACGAACCGGGAATCGCCCCTCGCTGCTGGCGGCCGACAGCACGTCGCGGCGCTGCATCGGCGCGAAGGACACCGCGCCGCCAGGCGGCTCGCCGAGCTTCGACTCGCCCCCGCCGGGATCGGCGCGGAACGCTCGATCGCCGGCGCCGGGCGTGCCGCCGAGATGTGTGTTCGTTCGGGCCTTTTCCTGCTCGCGCTGGCCCTTCGAGATGATCACGATGTCGTCGGCGAGCATCGCCTGGGCCTGGGCCCGACCCGGCACGGCGAACAGCAGGCCGATGACGGCCGCGGTCGGGATCAACACTCGGGTCTTCATGGGCAACTCCCTTCCCTGGGATCTCGAGCGCGACCTGATCGGGCTCAGGCAACGAGATAAATGAGCAAAAACCCGGCGAAGAACATGACCGTCGCCGCGGGGGTGTCACCTTCCTCATGGGCTTCGACCAGCAGCTCCTCGGTCACGAGGTAGAGCAGGGCCGCGCATCCGAACGCCAGCCCCCCGGCCAGCGCCGTCCCGGAGAGCTCGTGCAGGAGGGTCAGGGACAGCGTCGTGCCGACGGCCGTACACAGGGCGAGGGCCGCGACGACCCCGACCGCCGTCCCAGGCCCGCGGCCCGTTGCCTTCGCGAAGGTGGCGGCGGTGGCGACGCCGAGCGAGACCCCCTCGATCGCCAGGCCGGAGGCCAGCAGCTTGCCCTCCCTCGGTCCGGCGGTGAAGCCGATGCCGAGCAGCAGCCCGTCGATCAGCAGGTCGATCCCGACCGGCACGAGCAGGCCCCAGGGCCAGCCACCGCTCTCGTCGGGCGATTCCTCCGACTCGGTCGCGAGCCGGCGGATCACCAGCATGACCACGACGCCCACCGCGAAGCCCAGACCAATTGTTGCCGGCGAGTGGGCGTGCTTCATGTCGGGCAGGAGCTCGGCCGCGACGACGGCGAAGACGACCCCGGCCGCGAAGTGCTGGAGACCGCTCCGGATGCCCGGACGCGGGGTCCGGATGGCGGGGATCGCGCCCCCGACGATCGTGGCGATCACTGGCAGCGCCGTGTACGCCAGGATGGTCTCCAGGTCCGTGGTCATCGTGTCGTGTCCTCCGGGCCGAGGGCGAGGGCCATCTCGCGGGCGAGACCCGCGTCGAGGGCGGGTTCGGACACCGGCAGCGCGGCCGGCGCGGGGCCCTTGCCGAACAACAAGTACAGCACGGGCAGTGCCAGCATGGTGAGAAACGTGTCGCAGACCATGCCGAAGAACACGACGGTCGCCAGCGGGCGCTGGACCTCGGCGCCGATGCCGGTCGACAGCATCATGGGCAAGAATCCCAGCGCGGCCACCGTGCCGGTCATCAGCACCGGCCGCAGCCGCGCCAGCCGGGCCTGCTCGATGGCCTCGCGTCTCGGCACGCCGTGCGCGATCCGGTCGCGGATCGCGCTGACCAGCACCAGGCCCTCGAGCATCGACGCCCCGGCCAGCGCCACGAAGCCGACGCCCGCCGAGATCGTGAACGGCAGCCCCATGATCCAGAGGCCCAGCACCCCGCCCACGCGGGCAAACAGCACGCCGCTGAAGATCATCACGGCGTCGCGGATCGAGTGGAACGTCAGGTACAGCAGGCTGAGGATCAACGCCAGGGCCAGCGGGACCACGATCAGCAGACGCTGCTCGGCCCGCTGCATGTTCTCGAACTGGCCGCCCCATTCGATGAAGTAGCCCGGCGGCAATCCCGGCGCCACCTCGCGGGCGACCCGCCGCTGGGCCTCCTCGACGAACGAGCCCATGTCCCGGCCGCGGATGTTCGCCTGCACGACGATCCGACGCTGCCCCCACTCGCGCTGGATCGTCGATGGGCCGGTCGTCTCGACCACCCGGGCTAGCCGGGTGAGCGGCAGCCGCTGGCCGGACGCCGTGGGGATCAGGATCTTCTCGAGCGCCCTGGGATCATCGCGGTACGAGACCGGCAGCCGCACGACGAGCGGGAACCGACGGTCGGGCTCGAGGATCTCGCCGACCTTGATCCCGCCCGCCTCGGTGATCGTATCGAGCACCTGCCGGGCGGGTACGCCGTATCGGGAAAGCGCGGCGCGATCGACCTCGACCCGGACCACGGGCAGGCCGGTGACCTGCTCGGTCGAGACGTCCGCCGCGCCCGGGGTCGCCTTCACGACTCGCTCGATCTCGGCGGCCCTGTCCTTCAGGACGTCCAGGTCCTCGCCGAAGAGCTTGATCCCCAGATCGGCGCGGATGCCGGCCACCATCTCGTTGATTCGCATCTCGATCGGCTGGCTGTAGACAGCCCGCATGCCGGGCAGGTCCTCCGTCACCCTGGCCATCGCGGAGACGAGCTGTTCCTGCGTCCTCGCCCGCTTCCAGCGCTGGCGGGGCGTGAGGGAGATGAAGACGTCCGTCAGCTCGAAGCCCATCGGGTCGGTCGCCACCTCGGCCGTGCCGGTCCGGCTCCAGATCTGGTCGATCTCGTCGGGGAATTCTTCCTTCAGCAGGGCCTCGATTCGGGTGCCGTACTCGAGCGACTCCTCCAGGCTCACGCTGGCCAGGCGGATCGTGTTGATCACGATCGTGCCCTCGTTCAGCCGGGGGACGAACTCCGAGCCCAGGGTCAGCCCCAGCAGCGTCGTGGCAACCGTGACGAGCCCGACGAGGGTCAAGGTCGTCCGGGGGAACCGCAGGCCCAGGTGGAGCAGCGGCTGGAACAGCCAGTGCGCGATCCGGTCGACCAGGGTCTCCCGGTCGGACGGCCGCCGCGACAGCCCCATCGACGCCAGGGCCGGCATCAGGGTCATCGACAGGAGCATCGAGCCGAGAAGCGCGAAGACGACCGTCAGCGCCATCGGCCGGAATAGCTTTCCCTCGACCCCCTGAAGCGTCAGGATCGGGAGATACACAATCATGATGATCAGCTCGCCGAACATCGTCGGCCTGCGGACCTCGACGGCCGCCTCGCGGATGATGGCGAGCTTCCCCCGGTCGGTCCGGTCGTGGGCCAGGTGGCGGACGCAGTTCTCGACCATCACGACCGAGCTGTCGACGACCAGGCCGAAGTCGATGGCGCCCAGGCTCATCAGGCTGCCGGCGATGCCGGCCCGCTCCATCATCGTGACGGCGAAGAGCATCGACAGCGGGATCGCCGAGGCGACGATCAGCCCGGCGCGCAGGTTGCCCAGGAACGCGAACAGGACGGCGATGACCAGGATCGCGCCTTCGGAGAGGTTCCGCTCGACGGTGTGCAGCACCTTGTTGACGAGCTGCGTCCGCTCGTAGGCGACCGTGACGTCCACGCCCGGCGGCAGGGACTTCTTCACGTCCTGCATGGCCCGGTCCAGGGCCATCGTGACATCCCGGCTGTTCTCGCCCATCCGCATGAACGCCAGGCCGAGGACCACCTCGCCCTTGCCGTTGGCGGTCACGCCGCCACGGCGGATCATGTGGCCGATGCCGACCTCGGCGACGTCCTTGATCCGGACCGGCACGCCGTCGCGCGCGGTGATGACGATCTCGCCGATCTCCTCGGGCGTCCGGGCCCGGCCCACGCCCTGGATCAGGCTGGATTCCCCGGCGCGCAGCACATAGCCGCCGCCGACGTTCCTGTTATTCTCCTCCAGGGCGCGCACGACGTCGTCGAGGGTCAGCGCGTACTTGGCCAGCCTCGCCGGCTCGGCCCGCACCTCGAACTGCCTGGCGAGCCCGCCCCAGGCGTTGATCTCGGCCACGCCCGGCACCCGGCGCAGGCGAGGGCGGACGACCCAGTCCTGGAGCGTCCGCAGCTCGGTCAGGTCATACACCTGGCTGGAGAGGAAGTAGTGATAGACCTCGCCCAGGCCGGTGGCCACGGGGCCCATCGTCGGCCGCTCGATCCCCCGCGGGAGCTGAGCCTCGCCCAGGCGCTCGTTGATCTGCTGCCGGGCGAAGTAGATATCGGTACCGTCGGCGAAGATCGCCACCACCTGCGACAGGCCGAACTTCGAGATCGAGCGGACCTCCTCGAGCCCCTTGAGCCCGCCGATGGCCAGCTCGACGGGGAAGGTGATCTGCCGCTCGACCTCCTCGGGCGTCAGCTCGGGGGCGACCGTGTTGATCTGGACCTGCACGGGCGTCGTGTCGGGAAACGCATCGAGCGGCAGCCGGCGCGCGGCGCGGACGCCCAGCGCGATCAGGATGGCCGCCAGCAGCAGCACGACGAACCGGTTCTTCAGGCTGAATTCGATCAGGGCATTGAGCATGGCGAAGGGCTCCCTCGGGCCGGCGGCCGGTCGGTCACTCGCAGCAGCCGGCGCCGATGGCGCCCTTCATGATCTCGGTCTTGAGCAGGAAGGCCCCCTTGCTCACCACAACCTGGCCGGTCTTGAGTCCCCAGGTCACCTCGAGCACGTCGGCTCGATCGGTCGCCCGGGTGGTTACACGCTGCGGGCGATAGACACCCTCGGCCTCGGGGAGGAAGACGACGTCGACGTTGTCCTTGCGCTGGACGGCCTCCTTGGGCACGACCACGGCGCGGTGGTCGGCCCCGATCTGGATCGTCGCCTCGCCGAACTGGTTCGAGCGCAGCCGGCCGTCCGGGTTCGCCAGCTCGGCCCGGACGCGCGTCGTACGGGTCTGCTCGTTGACCTCGCTGCCGATCCAGGTCACCCGCCCGGCCGTCGCCTGGCCCTGGCCGGGATCTGTCCCCAGCACGGCGAAGCTCACCGCCTGGCCGGGCTTTACCCGGCCGATGTCGCTCTCATACACGTCGATCCAGAGCCACATCCGCGACGTGTCGGCGACGGCGAAGAGCCGGGCGGTCGCCTGCACCGCCTCGCCCTTGACGGCATGCCGCACCACGACGGTGCCGTCGATCGGGGCGACCACGCTCAGGAGATTCCGGGTATCGTTGTCCTTGAGAATGCGCGCCAGCGCCTCGTCCTCGAAGCCGAGGTTCCGCAGCTTCTGCTCGGCATCCATCGCGCTGGCCTGGGCCTGGTTGAGCGCCGTCATGACCTCCAGCTCGGCCTTGCCGGCGACCGCCCCGGTGCGGGCGAGCGACTGCGTGCGCTCGGCGGTCGCGCGGGCGAGCTTCAGCGCCGCCTGCGACGAGAGATACTGCGTCCTGGCAGCGCTCACCTCGGCCGAGTCGACGACGGCCAGCACGTCCCCCTGGCGCACGCGCTGGCCCAGGTCCACCCGCACCTCGCGGATGAAGCCCGCGACGCGCGGGTTGACATCGGCATAATGGTTGGCGTCGTAGGCCGTCTCGGCATTGGCCACGAGCTTGTGGGCGTGCTCTTCCTCGCCCACCACGGCCGTCTGGATGCCGATCCTTCGCGCCAGCCGGGCCGAGGCCAGCCGGACGGTGGGCAGCGGCTTGCGGCAGACCTTCGCGGTGCCTGACTGCTCCTTCTTCATCGGGATCGGCTTCCCGTCGGCCTTCGCCTGGGCACATTCCGCACAAAGGGCTTCCGGCTTGCCGTGAGCGGCACACCAGCCGTCGTCCGGCTGGTTCAGCGAAGCCGACGGGCCATTCCCGCACCTGTAGCAGAAGTGCTCGGGCAGCCCGTGCTCCTTGCACATCTGGATGTGATACTTCTTCGCCACCTCGGGATGGCAGATCGTGCAGATGTCCTCGGGGATGTTGCCGTGCTCCTTGCAGAGCATGAGCTTGTCGGCGAGCTCCTCGTGGCAGATCGTGCAGAACTTCTCGGGGACGCCGTGCTCCTTGCAGTACAGGCCGGCGTCGGCGGCCTCCTCGGCGGCACGGTCCTGGCCGCCGAACCGGGCCCAGGCCGGGAGCACTTCTGGATCGACCCGTGCCCAGGCGGGCAACCACTGGGGACGAGCCAGGACGACCGCGCCGGCCGCGACCACCGCGATCAGGGCGCAGGCCAGGGCGATTTGAACGCGTTTCATTGTTCTTCTCCCGCTGCCAGGGTGGATTTCCGTCCGGAACGTCGGCCCGGGCGCGCGGGCATGGGCCCCGTCGCACTCAGCCAGGCGACGACGACGAGATGAATGGAGTTGAGTTGGCGCGGGCCCGAGAAACGGGCATGGGGCTCGATCCCGGGACGGCCTGCGTCCCGGCACCTGGCCCGCGGGATGGATGGAATCGCGCGAACTCAGCTCAGCAGCGGAAGTCCTGCAACAGCGCGCGGACTGTGATCGTATCGCCCCAGCCGGCGAGGCCCGTCGGCGTGCCCTCGCAGGTCAGGTGGGTAAGGGAATGACAGGGGGCGTGATCCAGCAGGCCGGCCGGCCCGTGGGCCGGCAGCGGCGATCCGGCGAGATCCAGGGCGGGAAGGCGAACATCGGCCGCCTGGACGGCCCCCCGACAGATGCAGTTATCGCCCTCCTGCGGGCAATCGTCGGGGCCGTCGTGATCGCGAGGTCCGGCCGCATTCGCCCCCTTTAGGTGGTGCGCAGAGTGACCGGCCTCGGCTGCCCCGCAGTAGAACGGGCAGACCAGGATCGAGCCGATCAGGAGCATGATTGCGAACGATCGCACCATTTCGCCCCGCGTAGGAACGTCATCCACCCATAAATAAGGGTAAGGATCGTGCCGGACAAGTCAAGCCGTGTTCCGCCGGCGCGCACCGACGCGAGTTGCGCCGCATTCTCCTCTCTTCCTGATCGGCCCGGCGGAAGGGATTCTGAAGGCGAATCGCGGGCCATCGGCCGCGAGGACCGTTGATCGAGCCGGACGAGGCGATCCGAGGGAGGCGTCGTGTCGCCGCTAGTTTGTGAGGGTGCCTCATGTTACGGTCGTCCGGCATCCCGGGCGGACGGTCTGGTCCGATCCCGTTTGATGCATGGGGCGGCTTTCCCATTTTTCCGGATCGTATTTTCCCCTGTGGACGAACCCGGTGCAATCTCTCCTCTGGTATCTGCTGGCCGCGCTCGGCGAGATCGGCGGCTGCTTTTCATTTTGGGCGTGGCTCCGGATGCGGCGGAGCCCGCTCTGGCTGATGCCGGGCATGGCGGCGCTGGTGGTGTTTGCCCTGGCCCTGACCCGCGTCGACGCCCCGGCCGCGGGCCGCGCCTTTGCGGCCTATGGGGGGATCTACATCGTCTCGTCGTTGCTCTGGCTCTGGCTGGTGGAGGGGACGCGGCCGGATCGCTGGGACGTGCTCGGCGCCGCGATCTGCCTGATCGGCGCCGCAGTCATCCTGTACGGGCCGCGGGCCCGTTGAGCCGCGACGGTGGGAATGGCCCACCGGGACCTCAGGGCAGGATCCTCCGCCCCACGGCCGTGTTGAGGCGCAGCATGCTGCGGCGGTGGACGATCAGGGCGTCGAGGTACTGGCGCACCACATCCTGGTAGGCGCGCTGGGCACCCAGGTAGGTGATCAGGTTCTCCTGCCCGGCGGCAAAGAGGCGGTAGCGCGCGTCGCGCGAGCGCCGGGCCCTCGGCAGGATGGTCCGCTCGATCTGCCGGACGGTCGCGAGCGTCGAGTCGTATTCCAGCGCCGCGCGCTCGACCTCGGCGATGGCCTGCTGCTCCATGCCATTGAGCTGGATCCTCGTCTGGTTGATCTTGCCCTGCGCGCGGGCGATGTTCCCCTGGTTGCGATTGACCAGCGGCAGCGAGGCCAGCACGCCCAGGCTCCACGAGGTCGTCCCCCGGAGGTTCGGGTCGTAGTTGTTCGCCTGGAAGGCGTATGGCGTGTACAGCACGAACACGTCCTCGAACCGGTTGGCCCTCGCCAGCCTCAGGTCGGCCTCGGCGCGGCCGACACCCAGCCGGTAGGCGACCAGGTCAGGGCGGGTGCAGAGCGCCAGCCTCGCGAGCTCCTCGACCGGCGGAGGCGGCGGGGCCTCGTCGCGGATCGGGCCGCGCACCTCGAGCTGATCGGCCTGCGCCGGCGGGATCGCCAGGACCATGGCGAGCGTCCGCCGCGCCTGGCGCAGGGCGGCGAGGGCCTGGTCGCGCGCCACCGCGGCGGTGTCGCGCTGGACCGCCGCGTCGTCCACCGCCGTCTCGGGCAACTCGCCCTTGCGGTGCTGCTCCTCGATCGACTGGAGCGTCCGGTCGAGCACCGCCAGGCTCGCCTCGATCGACCGCACGGTCTCACGCGCACCCAGGACATCGACGTAGGCCGTGTACAGGTTGTCGATCTCCAGCCGGACGGCGTCCTGGTACTGGGCCTGGAGGACCATCCGCGCCCGCTGGGCGACGTCGAGCCGCGCCAGCCGCTTGCGATTCACGTCCAGCGGCTGGACCCAGGTGATCCCGTAGCCCGTGTTCCCCTGGGACTGAGGCGTGTACTTGCCGTAGGGCACGCCGTCGGCACTGGCGAAGATCAGCGGGTTGGCGCGCAGGCCGGCCGAGAGAATATCCGCCTCGGCCTGCGGGATCTCCTGGAACTTGGTGCGCAGGCCGTAGCTGGCATGCACCACTCGGTCGATCGCCTGATCGAGGGTGAGGCCGTCGGCCGGCCCCTCATCGCCCTGGCGGGGAACCTCCATCGGCCCGTAGCGCGGGGCGTCGCGGATCGGCAGCGCGGCCGGCGGGGCGATCCCGGTGGAGTCGGGGCGCCCGGCGATCCCCTGCGGACCGGCCGCTGCCGCCGAGAGCACGCCGGGCGGCGCCAGCCCCATCGGAGACCTCGACGCACCGGCCGGTCCCGTGCCCATGCCAGCGCCAGCGCCTGCGCCCGCGCCCGGCCGTGCGTTCATGGGACCGGCCGACACGCCGGGGATCGGGCCGAGCTGCGTCTCGGTGCGTGCCTGCTCCTTCGACCGCTGCCCCTTCGAGATGATCACGATGTCGTCGGCGAGGAACGCCTGGCCCCGCGCGGTCCCGGTCCCCGCCATCAGGCCCATCGTGGACGCGGCGACCAGCCCCGCGAGCATGTTCCGACGGCCCATGGCATCGACTCCGTTCGATGGCTCCTTCTCCCCGCGCCGCGCCGGAGGCCCGTGCGTGCTCTCTTCGTCATCCCCGGTGGCCGCGGCCGCAGAGTCAGCCTCAACCTCGTCCGCGCCCGGCTCGGGGCCCCGGCCAAAGAGCAGGTAGAGGACCGGCAGCGCCAGCATGGTCAGGAACGTGTCGCACGCCATGCCAAACACGACGACGGTGGCCAGCGGGCGCTGGACCTCGGAGCCGATGCCCGTCGACAGCATCATCGGCACGAAGCCCAGCGCCGCTACAGTCCCCGTCATCAGCACCGGCCGCAGCCGGGACAGCCGCGCCTGCTCGATCGCCTCGCGTTTGGAGACTCCGTGGCTCATCCGGTCGCGGATGCTGCTGACCAGCACCAGGCCCTCGAGCATCGACGCACCCGCCAGCGCGATGAAGCCGACGCCCGCCGAGATCGTGAACGGCAGATCCATGTACCAGAGCCCCAGCACCCCGCCCACGCGGGCGAACAGCACCCCGCTGAAGATCATCACCGCGTCGCGGATCGAGTGAAACGTCAGGTAGAGCAGGCTGAAGACCAGGGCCAGCGCCATCGGCACGACCAGCCAGAGCCGGCGCTCGGCGCGGACGAGGTTCTCGTACTGCCCGCCCCACTCGAGGTGGTATCCGACCGGCAACGCCACCTCGCGCTCGACCCGCCGCCTCGCCTCCTCGACGAACGAGCCCAGGTCGCGGCCGCGGACGTTCGCCTCGACGACGGTCCGCCGCAGGCCCCACTCGCGGTGCACGGTCGCCGGCCCGGTCGCCCGCCGCAGGTGCGCTAATCGCGTCAGGGGGAGCCGGCCGCCCGCCGCCGTCGGGATCAGGATCTTTTGCAGCGATTCCGGGCGATCCCGGTACGACTCCGGCAGCCGCACCGCCAGCGGGAACCGACGGTCGGGCTCGATGATCTCGCCCACGGTGATCCCGCCGACGGCACGCACGGCGTCCAGCACCTGGCGCACCGAGACCCCGTGCCGCGAGACCGCGTCGCGGTCGACCTCGACCTGAAGCACCGGCATGCCCGTGATCGGCTCGGTCGTCACGTCGGCCGCGCCCGGGATCTGCTTCACCACATGCTCGATCTCCGCCGCCTTCGATTGCAGGACGTTCAGGTCGTCGCCGAAGAGCTTGATGCCCAGATCGGTGGTGATCCCGGCGATCATCTCATTGGCCCGGAACTCGATCGGCTGGCTGTAGATCGTCACCAGGCCCGGCCATCGGTCGGTCTCGCGCGACATCGCCTCGACCAGCTCCGCCTGCGATTTCGCGCGCGTCCAGCGCTCGCGGGGCTTCAGCGAGATATACACGTCCGTGACCTGGAATCCCATCTGGTCGATGGCGATCTCGGGCGCTCCGACCGGGCTCCAGATCCGATCGACCTCGTCGGGGAATCGGGACTTGAGCATCCGCTCGAACCGGGTGGTGTAGTCGACCGCCTCGTCCAGGCTGACGCCCGCCGGCCGGACCGTGGTGATCACGATCGCCCCCTCGCTCAGCCTCGGCACGAACTCCGACCCGAGCCGAAGGCCGAGGATCGTCGTGCCGACCGTGATCGCGCCAATCAGGACGAGCGTCGTGCGGGGAAAGCGCAGACCCAGCCCGAGCATCGGCTGGAACAACCAGTGCGCCAGCCGATCGACGAGCGTCGGCCGATCCTTGACCCGCCGCGGCAATCCGATCGACGCCAGCACCGGCATGAGGGTCAGCGACAGGACCATCGACGCGGCCAGTGCGAAGACGACCGTCAGCGCCATCGGCCGGAACAGCTTTCCCTCGACCCCCTGGAGCGTGAGGATCGGCAGATACACAATCATGATGATCAGCTCGCCGAACATCGTTGGCCTGCGGACCTCGCCTGCCGCGTCGCGCAGGATCGCCAGCCGACACCGCCCGGTCCGATCGCCGGCGAGGCGCCGGACGCAGTTCTCGACCATCACGACGGAGCTATCGACGATCAGGCCGAAGTCGATCGCGCCCAGGCTCATCAGGCTGCCGGCGATGCCGACCTTCTGCATCATCGTCACGGCGAACAGCAGCGACAGCGGGATCGCCGAGGCGACGATCAGACCGGCGCGCAGGTTGCCCAGGAACGCGAACAGGACCGCGATGACCAGCACGGCCCCCTCGAAGAGGTTCCGCTCGACGGTCCGCAGCACGTGATCGACCAGGTCGGTGCGGCGATAGACGACGTCGACGGCCACGTCCTTCGGCAGGGCCTGGCGGACGTCGGCCATCGCCCGGTCGAGGCCGTGGGTGACGTCGCGGGTGTTCTCGCCCATGCGCATGTAGGCGATGCCCAGGACGACCTCGCCCCGGCCGTCGGCCGTCACCCCGCCGCGGCGGATCATGTGGCCGATGCCGACCTCGGCCACGTCCTGCACACGAATCGGCACGCCGTTCCTCGCCCGGATCACGATCCGCGCGATCTCCTCGACGGTGCGCGCCCGGCCCAGGCCCTGCACCAGGCTCAGCTCGCCGGCCTGCGCGATGTAGCCGCCGCCCACGTCCTGGTTGTTCTCCTTCAGCGCGGTCATCAGGTCGTCGAGGGTCAACCCGTGCGCGGTGAGCCGGTCGGGGTCGCCGCGCACCTCGAACTGCTTCGCCAGCCCGCCCCAGGCGTTGACCTCCGCCACGCCCGGCACCCGTCGCAGGCGAGGGCGGACGACCCAGTCCTGCAAGGTCCGCAGCTCGGCCAGGTCGCGGGACTTGCTCGTCAGGATGAAGTGATAGACCTCGCCCAGCGCCGTCGCCACGGGACCCATCACGGGCCGCTCGACGCCCGCCGGCAGCCGCACCTCGCCCAGCCGCTCGCTGATCTGCTGGCGGGCGAAGTAGACGTCGGTGCCGTCCTCGAACGTCGCGATCACCTGCGACATCCCGAACTTCGAATTCGAGCGAAGGTTCTCCAGCCCCTTCAGCCCGCCGAGCCCATACTCCACCGGGAACGTGATCAGCCGCTCGACCGCCTCGGCCGACAATTCCGGCGCGACCGTGTTGATCTGCACCTGCACCGGCGTGATGTCGGGATAGGCGTCCAGCGGCAGCCGGACCGCGGCGACGATCCCCAGGCCGATCAGGATCGCGGTCAGCAGCAGCACGACGAATCGGTTCTTCAGGCTGAATCCGATCAGGGCGTCGAGCATCGAGAATCTCCGCGGCGAGTACTGCCTTCGCTGCACCATGTCTTCGCTTCGCGTCCCATCACTCCTCAGCGATCGCGTCGCGTTCGATCTCGGCCTTGAGGCGATACGCACCCGCGACGACGACCCGCTCGCCCGGCTTCAGCCCGTCGACGATCTCGACGCGATCGACGCCCTCGATGGGGCGGGCACGGACCTCGCGCGGCTCGTACACGTTGCCGGGCCGGGGGAGGAAGACGAACTCGCCGCCCGCCCAGCGCTGCACGGCGGCTGATGGGACGACCGCCGCGCGGTGGACCTCGCCCAGCCGGAGCCGGGCCTTGCCGAACTGGTTGGCCCGCAGCCGGCCGTCGGGGTTGGCGAGCTCGGCGCGGACGCGAGTCGTGCGGGTCATCGGATCGACCTCGGTTCCCTTCCAGGTGACCGTCCCGGTGGCGGCGGACCTCTCGGCCCCGGTGGCCAGGAACTCCACCGCCTGGCCCTCGCTCACCCGGCTGATGTCCGACTCGTAGACGTCGATCCAGAGCCACATCGTGCGCGTGTCGGCGATCGTGAACAGCGGCGCGGTCGGCTGGACGGCCTCGCCCCGGACGGCATGCATCGCCACCACCGTGCCCTCGATCGGCGCGACAATCTCCAGCAGGCTCGCGTGCTCGTCCGACGGCCGGATGCGCGCGATCCGGGCGTCGTCCAGCCCGAGGTTCCGCAGCCGCTGCTCGGCGTCCATCAGCGCCGCCCGCGCCTGGTCCCTCGCGGAGCGCGCTTCCAGCTCGGTCCGGGCGGCCATCTGGCCGGTCCTCGCCAGCGGGGCCGTGCGATCCAGGGTGGCCTGCGATAGCTCGGCCGCCGCCCGCGCGGCCAGGAGCTGCGACCTCGCCGCGCTGATCTCGGCCGAGTCGACGACGGCCAGGACCTCGCCAGGCTGGACGCGACGGCCCAGGTCGACCCGGACCTCGCGGAGGAAGCCGGCGACTCGCGGGCTGACCGTCGCATACCGCCGCGCGTCGTAGGCCGTCTCGGCATTGGCCGTGAGCGAATGCGCATGCCGGATCTCGCCCGCCGGGGCGGTCTCGATGCCGACCAGCCGGGCGATCTCCTCCGAGGCGAGCCGGACCGTCGGCAGCGGTTTTCGCCCCGATTCCTCGCGCGCCCCGGGTACTTCGGGCTCGAGCGTTGCGATCGGCTTTGGAGCGGGTTGCTCCCGCGCGGCGGCGTCGACAGTTCCCTCGCCGGCCGACCCGCCGGTCCACCGCGCGAGCCGGTCGCGGGCCCAGGCGGGCGCCCACCCCGGCCGCATCCAGCCCGCCGCGAAACCGGCGGCTGCCCCTGCGGCAAGGAGGACCGCTGTTATCAAAAAGCGTACAAATACCCTCGACATGGCAGGACCGCTCCAGCAAGGCCCGGCGCCCGCGACGAGGCGGACTCCGGGCGACGCATCGTTCGATTGGGGATCGGCGGTTGTCCAGTGCCCCGCGCCGGGTCACGATCTGCATAAGAGTCTGTGCCGGAAAGTTACCCAGCCCCCGTGAGGGGGCGATCGGACGTAGCCGGGGGGCGTCAGCCCCCCGGGGGCAGCGTTCCGGGGGGCTGACGCCCCCCGGCTACGTCCTGACGCCCACTTCGTGGGCTTCCGGGACAGACTCATAAGACCTGCGGCGCGAGGACGGCCAGGCGATGGCGAGCGCAATGGGGGCCCGCACGACCACGGCCCGGTTGACCGGTCTGATCCCGCGTCAAATCAGGAGCGTCTGGAGCAGCGCGCAGCGCTGCCTGGCCGTCAAGGGCGGCCATTTCCATCGGCCGGTAGCGGTGGTTCGCTCGGCACCCGGCGATTCAGGAAGGGAAATGATGGAGAGGGATTCGATGCTGAAAAGGAGAGGCGGGAATGCCAGGCCGATCAGGCCGGCAGGGCCAGGATCCGTTGAGGTGATGACCGAGACCATGTCCCGGCCGTCGTATTCCTCGTCGTCGACCTCCTGGCCCGATTCGAGGACGTTCGACCCGATCTCCGACCGGGCGAGCATGAGGCCGTACGCGACCCGGGCCTGGCTCGCGAGCGGACCCGCGACCCCGAGAATCAGACACAGCCAGGCCAGCAGACAGCGCATCCGGCATCACCTCCTCATTCATCAAGGATCGGCGAACCAGCGCCAAAAATCAAGGCAAACCGGACCATCGCAGGACCACGACCGTAAGCAACACCCCCGCAAACCCGAACTGACCACTGACCACTGACCACCGACCACTGATCAATGACCACTCTCACCACTTATCAATCGCCCCCGACGGCACGGGGACGTGTACCTCGAAGTGCCCCGGCGGCGGGCCTTCGGGGCCCTCGACGCGGGCGATCGCGAGGGTCTCGTCGAACAGGGCGACGCTCGACAGGTTGAGGAGCCGCTTGTACAAGGGACGCGGCATCCGGGTGAAGTGGAAGTACCACTTGAGGATCTTGCGGAACTGGAGGCAGCCGAACCGCTCGCCCCGGCGGGAGGCCAGGCCGTGGAAGTGGCGTTCCATCAGGTCCAGCCGCTCGTCGTACGACGGCGACTCGCCCGGGTCGCCCGTGTGGGCCCAGCGGTCGAGCTGGCGGAAGAAAAAAGGGTTGGCCAGCGCGCCCCGGCCGATCGAGACCGCCGCGCATCCGGTCTCGGCGAACATCTCGGCCGCGTCGGCGATCGTGCGGATGTCGCCGTTGGCCACGACCGGGATGCGTTCGACCGCGTCGACCACCGCCTTGATGCCCGCGCGGTTCACCCGGCCCTTGAACCCCTGCTGGCGTGTGCGCCCGTGGATGATCACGCCCGCCACGCCGACCTGCTCGAACGACCGCGCCAGCTCGGGCGCAGACAACGACTCGTCGTCCCAGCCCAGGCGCATCTTCACCGTAACGGGGACCTTCACCGCATTGACCACGGCGCCCACCAGGTCCGAGGCGCGCTGCGCCTCGCACATGAGCGCCGAGCCGCCGCCGGTCTTGACGACCTTGCGCACCGGGCAGCCCATGTTGATGTCCACGGCCGGCACGCCCTGGTCCTCGACCCACCGCGCCGCCTGGCGCATCTCTTCCGGCACCGCGCCATAGATCTGGATCGACAGCGGACGGTCCTCGTCGCACGACTCGGCCAGCTCGAGCGCCCGGCGCCGGCCCTCCAGCAGCGACCGCGCATTCACCAGGTCCGTCGTCGCCAGGCCGAGTCCCCCACAGCCTCGCACCGCCAGCCGGAACGCCAGGCTCGTGTAGCCCGCCAGCGGTGCCAGGAAGAAGCGCGACGGGATCGGCACCTGGCCCAGAAACAGCGGCTGGCGCAGAATGGCAGGGGGGCTCGGGAGCATGCGGGTTTGGTTTTCCGTGTTCAGTGTTCTGTTTTCCGTGTTCCGTTCGGACGGATGCCGGGGGTAGTGCATTGTAGCAGGCGGGGCAGGGGGGACAACCCAACCACGACAGGCGTACAGAGCGGATCAGATGCCGGATGACCATGAGGACGAGTTCCGCCTGCTGACGACCGAGGCGGGGGCGGCGCTGCTGGCCGAGGCCGAGGCCATGCGCGCGTTCGGCCCGGCGGAGATCGCGCGGCTGCGACGGCAGGCACCGGCGGAGCTGGCCGCCGCGGCTATTCGATTGACGCTCGCCCGCCGCAAGGCGGCCGGCAAGTTCGAGCAGGCGGGCCGGATGTGGCTCGAGCCCGTCGCCGTCGAGCAGGCGACCGCCGAGCCGGTCGCGCGGCACAAGGCGGCAAGGTTCGCCGCGGCGAGAGCAGGATCAGGCGCGGGTGAAGCCCGATCCGTCGTGGTCGACCTGTGCTGCGGGATCGGCGGCGATGCGATCGCGCTGGCGCATGGCGGGCCGGTGCTGGCCGTCGACCTGGACGCGGGCATGACGCGCCGGGCCCGGTGGAACGCGGAGGTTTACGGCGTGGGCGGCAACGTCCTGGCCGTGCGGTCGACGGCCGAACTTATGCCGATCCCGGCCGGCGCGCTCGTCCACCTGGACCCCGACCGGCGCGCGGGTGCGGGCGAGGATCGTCAGAACACCCGACGCAACCGCCCCGCGCGGGCGATCGAGGACTACGCGCCGGGCCCCGCGTTCTGGACGGCACTCCGCTCGCAGGTTCGCGGCGGGGCGATCAAGCTCTCGCCGGCCGCCGACTTCGCCTCGGCGTTCCCGGTCGACTCGGGCTGCGAGGTCGAGCTGATCAGCCTGCGGGGCGAGTGCAAGGAGGCCGCCGCCTGGTTCGGCGACCTGGCCGAGTCCGGATGCCGGCGCCGCGCCACCCGGCTGCCCGAGGGCGCCACGTGGTCCGACCGCGACTCTGAGCCGCGTGAAAGTCGCGACATCCTCCGGCCTATGGATATCAATCCCCTCGGGGAAATCCTGTTCGACCCCGACCCGTCGTTGATCCGCGCCGGGCTGCTCGACGGGTTCGCCCGGGCGCATGGGCTTTCCCGCGTGGCCGGGGGCGTGGACTACCTCACCGGCCCCGATGCGATCACCTCGCCGTTCCTCGCGGGGTTCGCCGTGCAGGATGTTGCCCCGATGGATTTCAGGCACCTGCGGCGGATGATCGCCCGGCACGACGTCGGTGCGCTCGAGATCAAGGTGCGGGGCCTCGCCGTCACGCCCGAGTCCCTCCGCGCCCGGCTGAAGCCCGACGGCAGCCGTCCGGCCACGCTGCTGATCGTCGGCCCGGGCCGCGGCGACGTTCACCAGCCGGCCCGCGCCGTGCTGGCCCGCAGACTCGCCGGGGCGGAAGGACGGGCGACGGGCGCCGAACGGCCGGATCGCTCATCGGCGAGATGACCAGGACGGCCGGCCGGGCCCACCGGCCCGGGCTGCCGCGAGGAGGGCGTTCAGAATCGGTGTGAGGATGGCCCATCGATCGAGACGAAGGCGCCTCGGGCTGCTCTCGCCGGCCTTGACTCCGGGGATCGGGAGCCCTCTGGTCCGCAGGTGACGCAGATGAACTCAGATGGGCAAGACGCAGATCGTCGGCCGGACCAGCACGGTCGCCGTCGCCGACACCTTCCCGGTCCTTGATCTGCGTCCATCTGCGTCATCTGCGGACGACTGTTCCTCCCATCGGCGTCATCGGGAGACGCGACGGCCGGCTCGGACCGGGTCGCCTCGTCAGACCGGTCCTGGCGGCAAGGGGGCCGAGAGGGGAGTGGCTTTCGACTCGCCGGCGAAGCCTCTCACACACCGTCAGTCCCCGGCCGGACGGACCCGGTCCCGTCCCGGGCCTGTCGGGATCGCCGCGGCCCGGGCGGGCTCGCGGCGGGCCGGGCGGGTCGAGGGCGGGGCGGACCGGCTCCGCGGACGGGCGCGTGCTTAACAGCGGATGGTGGCGGAGGTAAAATCCATTGGGGGAATCGTGGGGCCTGCCAGCAGGTGAGCCGGTGGCGAGACAGGACATCGGGGAGCGCGGCCAGTGGCTGTTCAGCCTCCTCATCACCGACCTCTGCGGGCGCGACGACCCGTTCTTCCGGCCCCGATTCCTGGGCGCCGAGTATCCCACGTTCGACTACATCGTCGAGGTGGTGGACCGGCCGTCGTTTTTCTTCTTCGTGCAGGTCAAGGGCACCACGCTGGGATACACCGCGGAGGAACACCGCCTGCGGGTGCAGGTGACGCGGGACGATATCGACCGAATGGTCGCCTGTCCGGCGCCGGCTTACCTGGTCGGGATCGACGTGAACGCGATCGGCGTCGGCTACCTCCTGTCCGTGAACGAGCCGCGCGAGAACGTCTCGAGCCTGACGACCCGGTTCCGGATCGACTGCGGGGTCCTCGAGGAGCTCAGGGACGAGGTCATCGCATTCTGGTCCGGCCGGGAGATGACCCTCACCGGCTCGCGCTTCCGGGAATAGGAGCCGAGGATGTCGAGCGAGAGCGAACCGTGGTTCGTGGTGGAGCGGAGCGAGGCACTGGCCGGGGTCCTGCTCACCTCGCGCGAGGATGTCCGCGTCCGGGACGAGCGGAAGCACGATCGCGGCCTGGATTTCCTGGTCGAGATCGACGCGGACGATCCCCTGTCCACCCAACTGTTCGTGGTGCAGGTCAAGGGGACCACGTCGTCGGACCCGGGCGACTGGATGCGGGCCGTCGAGCCGCTGTTCCGCGGGCACGGCGGCCCGGTCTCCCTGCCGACGTGCGTCTTCGTGGTGAACGTCCGCGAGAACGCCGCGTTCTACGCGTGGGTGGCCGAGCCGCAGATCGAGGCGAAGGGCGCCACGCTGCGATTCCACCAGGCGGGGACATTCCGCCCGCTCGACCCCGCCGCGGTCGGCGACATCGTCGATCGGGTGAAAGCCTGGTATCAGGTGCTGCCCCGGCAACTGATGCCCGCGTGAGCCCGGCGGCGCCGCCCCGAGCGGCCGCGATGACGCTCAATCCGGGATGAACGGCCCCCCATCGGCCGGTGACTTCGTACCCAGCGCCGGCCCCGGCCCAGCCCTCCAGATCGGCCGGCCCGATCGGGCTCGCACCGGACGGACCCGGCGACCGGGCAAGGGCCCGGGACCACGGATCGGCCGGACGGGGAATCTGCCGGGCGAACGGCCGGGTTCGGGCCGGCCGGGCTCGCGGTGGGCAGGGGCGGGTCGGGCCTCACCGGACTCGGGCGGAGAGCTGGAAAACCGGCTGCGTCTCCGTTTGCTGCCCGTCCCCGTTCGGCGCCCCATGCCGATCGCTTGAGTTATCGGCAGCTTAACGGCACAATAACGGCAAGGACACCGCCCGAGAAGGTGCCGCCGAATGCCTTTCGAGCCCAACTACCGGATCACGACCCGCACCGCCGCCCACCTCATGAGGATCGAGGCGGCCCGGCAGGCCGTGGAGGACCTGCCGATCACGCCCTCGGTGCTCGCCGGCCTCCGCGAGACGGCGCGGCTCTTCTCCACCCACTATTCCACGATGATCGAGGGGAACCGCCTCGCCCGGGAAGAGGTCTCCTCGTTGATCGAGCAGGGGCGGCACTTCCCCGGCCGGGAGCGAGACGAGGCCGAGGTCCTCGGCTACTATGCGGCGATGGAGCGGCTCGAGCGATTCGCGGCCCAGGGCGGGGACGTGACGGACCTCCAGGTCCGAACGATTCACGCCCTGGTGATGGCCGGCGGCAAGGCGGTGAAGAAACCCACCCCGTACCGGGACGGGCAGAACGTGATCCGCGACGCCGGCAGCCGCCGGATCGTCTACATGCCCCCGGAGGCATCGGATGTCCCCCGGCTCATGGGGGAGCTGCTCGACTGGCTGAGGCGCAGCGAGCGCGAGGACGTCCCATGCCCGATCCGCGCGGCGATCGCCCACTACCAGTTCGCCACGATCCACCCGTATTACGACGGCAACGGCCGCATTGCGAGGCTCCTGACGACCCTGATCCTCCACCGGGGCGGGTACGACCTGAAGGGGCTCTTTTCGCTGGAGGAATACTACGCGCGAGACCTGCCAGCCTACTACCGGGCACTGGCGGTGGGGCCGTCGCACAACTATTATGACGGCCGCGTCGAGGCGGACATCACGGAGTGGGTCGAATACTTCTGTGCGGGCATGGCCGACAGCTTCGAGAGCGTCCGCCGCCGCGCCCAGGAGGCCGCCGACCGGGGCATGCGGGATGACTCGGCCGCGCTGCGTCGCCTGGACCCGCGCCAGCGCCGGGCCCTGGAGCTCTTCCGCCGCTCGGTGGTCGTCACCAGCCGCGACGTCGAGGGCCTCTTCGGCGTCTCCCAGCGGACGGCCCGGAACATCCTCGCGTCGTGGGTGAGCGACGGATTCGTGCTCATGGCCGACCCGGCCAGGAAGTCGCGGAGATACCGGCTCGCCCCCGAGTATGAGGGACTCGGCCCGAGCTGAGCTGAGCCGAGTCCTCGTCGGCGTTTGGATCAGACCGACGGAAAGCACTCGATCAAGGTCCGGGTCCCGGACATTCGGTCCGGGGACGAATCCAACTCTCAGGCCGGCCGGGTGGGTCCGGTCGATCAGGCCGAAGCGCGCAACGTCACCGGCTCCGGCGCCGACGATCGGGTCGTTGGTCGCCGCGGATATCGCCCCGGCTCGGCCCATCTCAGCCAGCGCCCGGCCGGGATGATCACCCCGGCAGACCGACCGGCCGACCGCCCTGGTCCCGTCGCACCCGCGACGCCCGAACCCGTGCCGGGGCCGAGCGACCGACGGATGGTCGGACTCGCGCCTCCACGGCTGGCGATCCCGACGACCCGACCGGCTGTCAGGGCGGAGTGGGCCGACCGGGCTCGCGGCGGGCCGGGCGGGTCGGGGCCGGGTCGGACCGGACCAGGTCGCGGGGAACCGGCGGATCGGGATCGGTCCTCACCGGACTCGGGCGAAGAGCTTGAAAACGCGCTGCGTCCCCGTTCGGCCGGGCGCGTCCCCGTTCGCCCGCCACTCACCGGCCGGCGAGACGAAGCGATTTCCGGATTTCCTGTCTCGGATCCGCCGACTCGCGCAATTAGTGACCTGTCCGAACCGGCGGCGGCCGGGGTCATTCCCTTGCGCCCCGGCCGCCGCCACCCATCCGGCCCGGGCCCGTCCGACGAGGCATTGCCATGTCACGACTCATCGCCACCAGGAGATTTCGACCGTCTAGCCGCCGGCCCCGGCTTGAGCCGCTGGAGGACCGCATCGCCCCGGCGATCATCTCCTGGGGCAACTCCAACGGGGGAGATTGGGACACCGCCGCCAACTGGCAGGGCGGAGTCAAACCAGGCCCGGCCGATGACGCCGTGGTTAACATCGCTGTCGCCAATCCGATCACCCACTCCCAGAACATCACCGATGCGATCAACAGCCTCAGCGTCACCGCGAAGGCCCCCGTCGAGCTCGGCAACGGCACCCTCCAGATCGCCGGCACACTCGCCAGCAACGGCAGCCTGACCATCGCGGGAGGCACGCTCCGGAATGCGACGGTGACGGCCGATACCACGATCACCGCCGGCAGCAGCGGCGGCAACACCCTCACCGGCGTGACGCTCGACGGCACCCTCGACATGGACAGCGTCTTCGCGCCCAAGATGACCGTCGCCGGCGGCCTGACCCTCGACGGCACGATCCTCCTCGGCGCCGCCGACGGCAGCAAAGTCGGCACGCTGACCGCCCAGGGCACGCAGACCTGGTCCGGCACAGGCAGCATCCTCTTCGGCAGTGACAACAACAATTCCCTGGACGTGCCCGGCGGCACGACGCTGACCCTCGGCGCCGGCCTCACCCTGCACGGCCAGAGCGGCTTCGTCGGCTCGCCCGGCGGCGGGGCCTTCATCAATGAGGGGACCATCACCGCCGACCTGGCCGGCCGGCCGGCCGGCAGTACGGCGACGGGAACCCTGGTCCTCGCCGGCACCGGCTGGAGCAATCACGGGACGCTAAAAGTCTCCAACGCTGAGACGCTCGCCGCGGACGGCACGGGCTGGTCGAACACCGGCAGCATCGTCATCAACGCAGGCACCCTCGACCTCGGCACGATCAACGGCGGCGGCCTGGGCTCGTTCACGACGGCCGGCCTGGGCATCTTCGCGCCGGCCCCACCTGGCTCGTTCAGCCGCACCGGCGGCACGGTGAACCTGACGGGCACCCTCGACAATACCGGCGGCACCCTGGCCCTGGACGCCCGCACCGGCGGGTGGAACGTGGCCGGCGGGACCATCGTCGGCGGCACGATCACCACCAGCGGCGGCAATGTCCTGACGGCCGTCGCCGACGGCGGCAACACCCTCACCAACGTGACGCTCGACGGCACCCTCGACATGGGCAGCGTCTTCGCGCCCAAGATGACCGTCACCGGCGGCCTGACCCTCGACGGCACCATCCTGCTCGGCGGCGCCAACGGCAGCGACGTCGGCACGCTGACCGCCCAAGGGACGCAGACGTGGTCCGGCACCGGCAGCATCCTCTTCGGCGGCTCGAACACCACGTCCCTGGCCGTCTCCTCGGGCGCCACGCTGACCCTCGGCTCCGGACTGACCCTGCACGGCCAGAGCGGCGAAATCGTTGGGACGTTTATCAATCAGGGGACGATCGACGCCGACCTGGCCGGACGCACGGCCGGCAGCACCGCGGACGAGGACTTCACCCTGATCGGCACGGGCTGGATCAACCAGGGAACGTTGCAAGTCGAGAACGGAGCCACGCTCAAAACCGCAGGTACCTGGTCCAACACCGGCTCGATCAACGCGCAGCTCGGCGGCACGCTCGACCTGGGCGGCTCGTTCAAGAGCAGCACCCTGGGCACGATCGACGGCGCGCCGGACACGGTCAACCTCACCGGTACGCTGACCAATGATGCCGCCCTCGCCCTGACGGATACGACCGGCTCATGGATCCTGGCGGGCGGCACGATCAATGGCGGCACGATCACGACCGCAGGCAACGCGGAGCTGATCGGCCAGAGTCAGAACAGCGTCCTGAACGGCGTCACGCTGGCGGGAACGCTCGAGCTCAATACGGGAGGCGTCGCCGTGGGGCCGACCGTCACCGGCGGATTGACCCTCCGGCAGGGCCTCATCAAGATCCCGGGAGCCCCGCTGATCTTCGAGGGAACGCAGACCCTGGCCGGCACCGGCGAGGTCGATTTCACCACGTTTGATCGCACGAGTGCGCTTTACGTCAACTCCGGCAACACGCTGACGATCGCGGCCGGCATTACCGTCCACGGCGGCACCGGCTTTCTCGGCGGCGATGACTTTGGCCCCGGCGGAACGATCGATAATCAAGGAACCATCGCGGCGGACGGCGGCGGCACGATCACCGTGTACGGCTTCACCAATTTCTCGGGCGGCACGCTCACCGGCGGCACCTGGCAAGCCGTGGGCAGCCAGAGTGTGCTCCAGCTCAAGGGCGCCGACATCACGACCAACGCCGCCAATCTGCTGCTCGATGGCGCCGGCGCACAGATCCTGGATGGCGGCACGACCGCGGCGCTGGCGGGCCTGACCGCCAGTACCGCCGGCGGCAGCCTGACCTTGAAGGACGGGGCCACCCTGTCCGTCCCCGGTGCGTTCAGCAATCAGGGCAGCCTGACCGTCGGCGCCGGCAGCGGCTTCACCGTCAGCAAAAGCGGCAACTACACGAGTGCTGGGGCCAGCATCATCGACGGCACACTGACCGCCGGCACGGCCACTCTGACCGGCAGCCTCACCGGCGCGGGCGTCATCGCCGCGAACCTCGTCAACGACGGCGCGGTGACGCCCGGCGACTCGCCCGGCATCCTGACCGTCGACGGCAATTACCAGCAGGGCAGCGGCGGCGTCCTGCACATCGTGGTCGGCGGCACGACCGCCGGAACGCAGTACGATCAGCTCAAGGTCTCTGGCACGGCGGCCCTCGCCGGCACCCTGGACGTCACCCTGATCAACGGCTTTGGTCCCGGCGCTGGCGAACAATTCGCCACGCTCACCGCCGGGGGAGGGATCAGCGGCAGCTTCGCCACGACCAACCTGCCGTCGATCGACGGCAAACCTGCGTTCACGGTCCGGACCATCGCCGGGCCGCCGCAGAGCGTCGTACTCTTCGCGACCGTCGAGGCCCCGGACCTCGCCGCGGTGGGCGGCAGCATCACCGTCAACGGCGTCAGCCCGGCCAGTGCGGCGGGCACGACGGGGCAGAGCCTCACCGTCGGCTACAAGATCACCAACCTCAGCTCGGACGCCGCCACGGGCACCTGGACCGATTCGGTTTACCTGTCGGCCAACGGGCTCCTGGACGCCGGCTCGCTGCTCCTGGGACGGGTGAGCCATGCGGGGGGACTGGCCGGGATGTCCAGTTACAAGGGGACCCTCACCGGCGTGGTGCCGGGCGCGGTCGATGGCGGCTATTCCGTGATCGTGGTCGCCGACAGCAGCCTTCAGGTGCCGGACCTCGATCGCACGAACAACGCCGGCGTCTCGACCGGCGCGGTCCCGGTCCACACCGCTCCGCTGGCGCTCGGCGGCACCGCGAGCGGGACCATCGCGGCCGGGCAGGACCTCTATTACGAAGTGACGGTGCGGCCGGGCCAGGATGTCGAGATCGACGGCTCGCTCGGTGCCGCGAATGAGGCCGCCATCTTCGCCCGCCGGTTCTCGGTGCCGACGCCCTCGGCATTCGATGAGAGCAATAGCGATCCGACGACCTTGCAGCCCTCGCTCCTGCTGCCGGGTTCGCAGGGGGGCACGTACTATGTCCTGATCCAGGGGCAGCCGGGGGCCGGAAGCGGCGTGCCGTTCACGCTCCGGGCGACGGCCGCGGCGCTGCGGATCGAGGGATTCACCTCCGAACCGGCCGCGACCTCCGGGCTCACCAGTCTCGACCTGTCCGGCGCCGGCTTCAACGCGCAGACCGCCGTGCGGTTGCGCGACGCGACCGGAAAACTCTATCAGGCCGCATCGGTGAAGGACGCGACGTCGAGCCAGCTCGTCGCCACCTTCGACCTGACGCAAGTCCCCGCCGGCGAGTACTCCGTGGACGCCGTGCAGGGCGGCCAGGTGGCCACCGCGCTCAATCCGTTCGATAACGTCCCCGGCACGCAGCTCGTGAGCGCCAAGGTGGTCTTCTCCGCCCCTGACGCCGTCCCGCTCCGGTTCTATGATCCGGACACGCCGGGCGTCCTCTACATGGTGAAGGACGGCGATATCATCCACGGCACGGCCGCGTGGTATCCGGTGTCTGTCTCGATCAGCAACCCATCATCCGTCCCGGCCTATTCGCCCATCCTGGAAGTCGGCATCGTCGACGCGGTGGGGCACTGGGTCTACGGGCCGGTGCCCGTCACCAATTCCTCGAACACCGGCGGGCTCTTCCCGACACTGCCGCCGCACGATCCCGGGACCGTCCGGCAATTCATCCTGCACATCTACGGCAACGTTGATGGGATCACGACGACCAACCCCCAGCCCCTGACCGACGCGCTGGCGGTGGTCAACGGCGACGCGCCCTACGACTGGACGAAGGCGCGGCCGGGCTACATCTCCCCGGACGCCTGGGCCGCGATGGTGCCGAACCTGATCGCCTCCGCGGGCAGCACCGCCGGCCAGGTCCAGGCCGCCCTGGCGCGCGACAGCGCCTACCTGACGGAACAGGGTGAGGAGGTATCCAGCCTGGGCCAGGTGCTCGCCCTGGAGATGTTGAATGCGACGGGCGGCGTCGTCGGCCCGGTGCTCGCGGCGAACACCGACCTGGAGGTCCCCGCGCCCGGGCCGGCGCTGGGCGTGACCCGCACGTTCGAGAATTCGATCATCGGGCGATACCAGCTCGGCGCCTTCGGCTACGGCTGGTCCTTCCTCTGGGACGACTACGCGGTCACCGACGGCGTCACCAGGGACGTGATCATCCAGCAAGGCGGGACGCCCCGCGTCTTCACGCCGCAAGGCGACGGCACCTATCGCGGGGCTCTCGCCGATGCCGCCACACTGAGCATGGTCGACGGCGACTATGTCCTGCGCGAGATCGACGGCACGGTCGAGACTTTCAACCCGACGGACCCGCACGCCGGTGTTGCCGGCTCGGCGTCGCTGGCATCGGTCGTGGATCGGAACGGCAATGCCATCGTCGCCTCCTTCACGGGCAGCCAGTTGACCAGGCTGACGGATTCCAGCGGCGCAACATTGACCTTCCAGTACAACGCCCAGGGACGGATCTCCGTCGCGACCGCCTCCACCGGCCAGGCCTGCACCTACACCTACGACGCGACCGGCGAACACCTGCTGACCGTAACAGGCCCCGACGGCACGCTTTCGTACACCTACCTCACCGACACGGCGAAGCCGGCGCAATTGCACGCCCTGCAATCGATCACGCACGCCGACGGCACCCACACCTACATGACCTACGACTCTCAAGGGCGGCTGTCCAATATCCACGGCGACAACAACACCGGCAGCGTGACCTACGGCTACCTCGCCCCCGCCGGCTACACGGTGCGAATCGACGCGTCCGCCGCGACGAGCACGGTCCAGTACAACGAAGACGGCAGGCCCACGTCGGTCCAGGATGCGTCCGGCAATATTTACGAATATCTCTATGATAGCAACGGCCAGCTCTCCGCGACCGTCATGCCGGACGGCTCCATCGTCGACTATGGTTACGACCCGCTCGGCAACCAGACCAGCCGGATCGATCCCCTGGGGAACGCCGTCTCCGCGAAGTACGACCCTTCGTTCAGCTCGCTGGCGGGCTTCAGGGACGCCAATGGGAATCTCACGACCTACACGACCGACGGCCGGGGGAACACGACGGCGATCACCGCCGCCGACGGCAGCACCACGCAGGCCGTGCCGGACCCGAACGGGGAGATTCAACAGCTCATCAACGGCAACGGCCAGGCCATCGCCTACTCCTACAACAGCCTCGGCGAGGTGACCCGCGAGGATTTCGGCAACGGCGTCCATATCGACCTGACCTACGACGCCCGCGGCAATCTGCTGACGGCGACCGATTCCAATGGAACGACAACGTTCAAATATCAGGATGCAGCCCATCCCGACCGGGTCACTTCGGTCACCTATCCCAACGGGCTGTTCGTCACCTACGGCTACGACGCCGGAGGCCGGCTCGACCGGGTGGATCAGGACGGCTACGAGGTCAACTACTCCTACGACGCCAGCGGCCGGCTGACGACGGTCACCGACGGCACCGGCGCCTCGATCGTCGGCTATCACTACGACGACGCCGACCAGGTCACGCGCAAGGACATGGGCAACGGCACCTACACCGATTACACCTACACCCCGACCGGCCAGGTCACGACCCTGATCAACCATGCCCCCGACGGCACAGTCAATTCCAAGTTCATTTACACCTACGATGCTCTCGGGCGGGTCGCGACCATGACGACCCTGGAGGGGACGACGACCTACGGCTACGACGCGGCCGGCCGGCTCACCTCGGTGACGCCGCCCGGCGGTAAGGCGATCACGTACGCCTACGACGCGATGGGAAATCGGACCACCGTGACCCGGGACGGCGTGACCACCGCCTACGCCACGAACGACCTCAATCAATACACCGCCGTCGGCGGCACCAGCTACGGTTACGACAAGGACGGCAACCTGACCGTCACCACGGGCGCTGCGGGGACGACGACTTACACCTACGACGCCCTGAACAGGCTCATCGGCGTCCACACCAGCTCGGACACCTGGGGCTACACCTACGACGCCCTGGGGAACCTCGTCGCCAGCACTCACAACGGCCAGACGACGCAGTACCTGGTCGATCCTCGAGGCAACGGCACCGTGCTGGGAGAGTACGACGGCAGCGGCAAGCTGATCGCGAACTACACCTACGGCGCCGGCCTGGCGAGCCGGGTCGACGCGGCCGGCTCCGCCGCCTACTACGACTTCGACGCCATCGGGAACACCGCCGGGCTCAGCGGGCAGGCCGGCTCGTACGTTGACAACTACAATTACCTGCCGTTTGGAGAGGTGGCCGGGTCGAGCGAATCGGTGCCGAATCCGTTCCAGTACAACGGGCAGTGGGGGGTGATGGCGCAAGGCAACGGACTCGATTTCATGCGGTCGCGATTCTATTCCCCCGCCGATGGGCGATTCCTCGCGCCCGACCCCGCCGGCCAGTCAATCAGCGCCAATCTTTATACTTATGCGCATAATGATCCAGTGATTTATGTCGACCCTTCCGGCCTCGACCCGTACCTCGAGGCGAAGGCCCTCCTGGAACAGTTCTCGGATCTTGTCCAGGAATCCGCGGATGTCGTGAAGGCGATTCCCGGAGAGGCCACCGGTGCCGGAGCCGATTCCCTCTTCTCGACGCTCCCTGCTCCTGGCCCTGCGGGCAACGCCTATCAGGAAGCTCAGGGCCTCCTCCAGGAATTCGAGGGTCTCTTGACGGAGTCCGCAGCCGACACGATTCCCGCGGCTGCCGTGGAGGCCACGGAGACCGGGGGGGGGGCGTTGCTGCTGGCCGGGACGTCATCCGCCGTCGGAGTCCCGGGCGCGGGCCTGGTCGGGGCCGTTGGTGAGGAGGCCGGCATCGTAGTCCTGGGCGCAATCGACCTCGCCCTCCTCGCCGGCTCTGCGTACGAAATGAACCGACTTGTGTCCGATATCATCTCCTCGTTCATAATCACAAAATCCACGATCGCCGAATCGCCCAAGGACCCGAACTTCATCTCCGGCCCTTCCGGCTACGGTGCGCCGGGATTCGTCCCGGACGGCGGCGCCTTCCCCTACGCCATCAACTTCGAGAACAAGCCGTCCGCGCCGGCCCCGGCGCAGGTCGTCGAGGTCACCCAGCAGCTCGACCCGGGCCTCGATTGGAGCACCTTCCAGCTCGGCGATTTCAGCTTCGGCGGGCAGATCTACGCGGTGCCGGCCGGCCTGAAGTCGTACCAGACGCGCATCGACGCCCGCGGCACGACCGGCGTCTATGTGGACGTCAGCGCGGCGTTCGATGAGCAAACCGGTGCGGCGACGTGGACCTTCACATCCATCGACCCCACGACGCTCGATGTGCCGGCCGGCAACCCGGCGGAGGGTTTCCTGCCCCCGGACAACACTTCGGGCGCCGGGGAAGGTTTCGTGACCTATATCGTCGCGCCCAGGAGCACCGGCACCACGGGGACCGTCATCGGCGCCAGGGCCACGGTCACATTCCAGGCCGGCCTGCCCAATCAGAGTTCCCTGGACACGGCGCCGATCTCCAACACCCTCGACATCGGGGCGCCCACCAGCACCGTGGCCGCACTACCGGCTTCAAGTCTGCCCACGTTCACGGTCGCCTGGGCCGGCCAGGACGACGCCGGCGGCTCCGGCATCGCCTCCTTCGATATCTACGTCTCCGACGACGGCAGCCCGTTCACGGCCTGGCTGACCGGCACTCCGATGACCTCGGCCACCTACACGGGGCAGGACGGCCATACTTACGCGTTCTACAGCGTGGCGACCGACAACGTCGGCCATGTCCAGGCGACTCCGGCCGTTGCGCAGACGACCACCACGGTCCACGTCGCGAATGGGCCGCCCGGCACCACCCCCACACCGACACCCACGCCGACGCCGACACCGACTTCGACACCGCCGGTGACGGTCCTGGGCGTCCGGTGGCAGACGCGCCACCTGTCGAAGAGGAAGATATCGAAGGTCCTGGTGATCGGCTTCAGCGGGGCGCTCGACCCGGGCGCGGCACGGATGCTGGGCGACTATCACCTGGCGACGGTCGGCACGGCGAAGAAGTCCCGCGCCCACGCGAGCAAGGCGGTTAAGCTGATCTCGGCGACGTATGACCCGTCGGGGCACACCGTGACACTGACTCCCAGGGGTAAGGTCCCCGCATCCCCGTTGCAGCTCACGATCATCGCCGCGGGGATGCTCGACGCCCAGGGCCGCCCGATCGACGGCGATCGCGATGGGCAGCCAGGCGGGAACTTCCAGACGACGCTCGGCAAGGCAAGGACTCGCGCCGCCGAGGCCTCTGGCTTGAGGGTCGCGATTGCCGCCGCGGGGCCGACAGGCAATTGAGCCGGTCCTGTCTCATCCCCGGAGAGTCTTTCGGTGCCAGGGTCGTGGTCCTCGCTCAGGTGTTTCCCGCCGTCCGCGCCGCGGCGATCGCCAGGCGATCGGTCGTATCGGGGTATTTCCCGTAGATGCTCGAGATGGCCGAGGCGCAGGCATCGGCGTTGAACGGGCCCATGGCCTGGTCGCGCACGGCCGAGTTGAGCGCGCGGGTGAAGGCCGGGTCCAGGGTCATCCCGCGCTGGGCGTGGACGATCCCGTCCTCGGCGCCGACCAGGGTGATCCAGAGCAGGGCGCGGGTCTCGGGATCGCCAATCGCGGCGGCGGACGGCACGACCCGCCGCGACACCGGCTGGAGGTGCCACGAGTAGGGCGCATCGGCCCAGGGGATGGCGTCGCCGAAACGATACGCCAGCACCAGCACGCCGGGCCGGACGATCAGGGCGAATTCCGCCGGCCCGCCTTGCACGGCCTCGACCACCGCGGGCGGGACCGGCCGGCCCGGGTGGAACAGCGTCAGCTCGGCCCCCGCCGGCCCGAAGGAAAACTCGGCCCCCGATGGCCATCGCCGCCGCCCTCGTACGAACGACTCGCCGACCCGATACGCCGGCACGACCGCCCGGCCCGTCCGGCCGGTCCGGCGCCGGGCTGCCGTCGCCAGGCCGCACCCGGCCCTCTGCTTCACTTTCATGGAATTATCCTGGTCAGGCAGGCAAGGCGACGGCCCATCTCACGATCGCCGCCCCGCTGCGCCGCGCTGCATCGCACCGATCATCGAAGGAAGGAAACGCCGGATCGCCTCCGGCACCCGGGCCAAAACTCCGCCCGGACCTCGAAACCCACCGCGCCGTAACCGTCGCCCCCCGGGCAACACCGCCGCGGCAGTCGAGGATCCTCACTCTAATTAGAGTATACGAAAGCCAGTGGATCGGAAAGTTTTTGTCTACGTAGTACTACGGAGTCCGGCGGATCGGAAGAAACCGTCCGGGCCGACCCGGCGCGAGCAAGCCTCGCGACACGGCGGTTCCGGCGGCGGATCGTCGCGGAGCGCGCCGAGGGTTGGTCCGGGGAATGCCACCGGCGCCAACCCGCCACGACACGAGAAGTGAGGAACAGAGAGGAGAAGCCGGACAGCCGGCGGCGCCCGGAGGACGATTCAGGGGTCGCGACGGTAGATGCTCTGCACCCCATTGCGAAGATGGGTGGCCATCCGCTCGGAGGCCGCCCCGCCATTTTCGGAGAGGAGCGACGAGAAGATCGCCTCGTGCTCGGCCAGGGCCTCGCCCATCCGGGTGGGGAACCGCGTGGAGATGTGGTGCATCACGCGGTAGGTCTTGTCACGGATCTGGCCCATCGCGCGTGTGATCTCGCGGTTGCCGTGGAACTCGCAGAGGAGCAGGTGGAACTCGGAGTCCAGCCGGACATGCTCGGCGATGTCGCGCCGCCGGATGGCACGGCGATGATCGACGAGGTTTCGCTTCAACTGGCCCACCTGCTCGGCATTGAGTCGGCCGGCGATCCTCGCGACGACGAAGGTCTCGAGCGCCTCGCGGATCTCGAAGTGGTCCGCGATGTCCTGCGGCGTGATCGCGCGCACGATGATCCCCTGCTGCGCCGTGACGATGACCAGGCCATCGCCCTCCAGCCGCTCCAGCGCCGCATGCACGGGGGTCTTGCTCATCTTGAGGCTCAACGCGAGCTGCCGCTCCGACAACAGCTCGCCCGGCGGCAACGCCCCCGAGAGGATCCGACTCTTCAGCTCCGCGTAGGCCCGATGCTTGAGCGAGACGGCGCCGCGGCCCCCGGGCGACGGGTCCAGTAACGCGTTCGAGACGTTCGAGGAAGATTCGTCAGTCTTCATGGGCCGAGCGCCGGGGACTTGTGTTCGATGGGAAGCCACGATAAGATGCCCTAGATCTTACTGGTATACCAGTGATACGTCAATCGTCGTGCGAGGCCGATCGAGATGACCGACCCTTACCCCGTCAAACGACAAGGACCGTGCGTCGCGTGGGCGATCGCGATGGTCCTGGCGTGTGTCTCGGCCCATGCGGAATCGCCCGGCTCGTCGTTCTTCCGGGGCATCAACCTCAACGGCCCGCCGGTCGTGATCGACGGGCATCCGTGGGAGGGAGGCGACTCGAAGCATCTGAAGACGCGCGACCAGGCCTTCGAGAATCAGGCGGTCCCGCTCGTGCCGGAGACCGATCCGGAGCGCGCGCGGATGATCCGGTCGAGCCGCTGGAACGGCCAGGCGGATCTGACGATCACCGGCATCCCCGATGGGACGTATTCGGTCTTCCTGTATGTCTGGGAGGACAATGACTCCGAGCGGTTCAGCATCTTCCTCGACGGCCGCGAGATGGTGCACGACCTCGACAGCGGCCCGGCCGGGACGTGGAGGAAGCTGGGACCGTGGCGTGTCGTCGTCGACCGGGGTGAGATCCGGCTGACGACCCGCGGCGGCGCGGCGAACCTCTCGGGGGTCGAGATCTGGAGGGGCGACGGCCCGATCCCGGAGCCGGCCCATTCCCGGCCGGGGCCGGCCCGGCCGCGCGACCCGGCCGCGGCCCGGGTCTTCGACGCCGGGATCGCCCCCATCCTGGCCCGACACTGCCTGGAATGTCACGGCCGATCGCTCCGGAAGGGGAAGCTCTCGCTGGCGACGGAAGCCGACGCCCTGGCCGGCGGGGAGAGCGGGCCCGCCATCGTGGCGGGCAAGCCGGACGAGAGTCCCCTGGTGGATCATGTCGAATCCGGGGAGATGCCGCGAGATCGCCCCTCGCTCGGCAACGCCGAGAAGCAGGCGCTCCGGCGCTGGATCGCCGCGGGGGCGAAGTGGGGAAGCCCGGAGATCGACCCGTTCCTCGCCACGACCGAGCGCCGCGCCGGTTACGACTGGTGGTCGCTCCAGCCCGTCCGGAAGCCCGAGCCGCCCGACGTCCACGACTCCGGCTGGGCCCGGAACGACGTCGACCGCTTCGTCCTCGCCCGGCTCGAGGCCCACGGCCTGCGTCCCGCGCCCGAGGCGGACCGACGCTCCCTGATCCGTCGCCTCTCCTTCGACCTGACCGGGCTCCCGCCCGGGCCCGAGGAAGTCGACCGGTTCGTCGCCGACCCGAGCCCGTCGGCGTATGAGGAGCTCGTCGAACGGCTGCTCGGATCGCCCCATTACGGCGAGCGATGGGCGCGCCACTGGCTGGATGTCGTCCGGTTCGGCGAGAGCCAGGGGTTCGAGCGGAACCACGTGCGGGACAATGCCTGGCGCTATCGCGACTGGGTCATCGCCGCCTTCAACCGCGACCTGCCCTACGACGAGTTCGTCCGGCAGCAGATCGCCGGCGACGTCCTCCATCCGAAGGACCTGTCCGCCCTGATCGCGACGGGCTATCACGTTTGCGGGACGTGGGACCAGGTGGCCCACCTGGAGGGCTCGACCGAGATGCGGAAGGCGACGCGGTTCGACGAGATGGAGGACCTCGTCGGCACGCTCGGGCAGACCTTCCTCGGCCTGACGATCAACTGCGCCCGCTGCCACGATCACAAGTTCGACCCGATCTCGCAGAAGGAGTATTACCAGGTCGCCGCCCTGCTCGGCGGCGTGAACCAGGAGGAGAAGGAGCGATCGAAGATCCCGATGGCCGCGACGCCCGACCAGCCCGGCTTCGTCGGGGTCGCGCACGTGATCGTTCCGCGTCAACCGCCGCTCTTCGCTGTCCTGGAGCGCGGCGACTACCGGAAGCCGGGCGAGGTCGTCTCTCCCGCGGGCCTGAAGGCCCTCTCGGGGCTGCCGGCGGACTTCGGCCTGGCGCCTGATGCCCCCGAGGCCCGGCGTCGCGAGGCCCTGGCGCGCTGGCTGACCGACCCGCGCAACCCCCTGACGGCCCGCGTCCTCGTCAACCGGATCTGGTCTCACCACTTCGGCCGGGGGATCGTCGAGACGCCGAGCGACTTCGGCTTCAACGGCAGCCGGCCCAGCCATCCCCGGCTCCTCGACCATCTCGCGGCCCGGTTCATGCAGGGGGGCTGGAAGATCAAGGATCTGCACCGCCTGATTGTCACCTCAGCCACCTACCGACAAAGCTCGCAGGTCCAGAGTGGCCGCGCCTCGGAGATCGACGCCGACAATCGCCTGCTCTGGCGGGCCAACCGGAGGCGTCTGGAGGGCGAGGCCGTCCGCGATGCGGCGCTGGCCGTCGCCGGGGCGCTCAATCCCAGGATCGGCGGGCCGAGCTTCGAGGACGTCAAGCTCAACAGGAAAGGGGCCAACACGAACCACGAGTTCACCGACCCGACCGGCGAATTCTCCGACGCGGTCAATCGCCGGACGATCTACCGCCTGTGGGCGCGGTCGGGTAGCCACCCCATGCTCGAGACGCTCGACTGCCCGGATCCGTCCGTCACGGCCCCGAGGCGGTCGCAGACGATCACACCACTCCAGGCACTCTCACTGTTGAACAATGCCTTCATGGAGAAGTGCGCCGCGCGGTTCGCCGCACGCGTCCGTGGCGAGGCGGGTGACGACGCCGATCGCCAGGTCGTGCGCGCCTGGCGGCTGGCGTTTGCCCGATCGCCCGACGGTCGCGAGCGCCGACTCGCCCGCGCGTTCGTCGCGAAGCGGGGCCTCGACCAGCTTTGCCTGGTGCTGTTCAACGCGAATGAGTTCCTGTTCGTCAACTGACCTGACGGGCGCACCGGCCCGCGATCGGAGGAGCCAACCCATGAATCCCGAGGTCCAGTCGACGCGCCGGAACTTCCTGCGCGATGCCATCCTCGGCGTGCCGGCGATGGCGGCGGCCGACCTGCTCCTGCGAGGCGGGCACCTGGAGGCGGCGGGTGCCGACGCGGCGCGCCGTCCCGCGCCCCATTTCCAGGCGAAGGCCCAGCGCGTCATCCACATCTTCCTCGGCGGCGGCCTGAGTCATGTTGACTCGTTCGACCACAAACCCGAGCTGGAGAAGTACCACGGCAAGGAGATGCCCGAGAGCTTCGGCCGGACCGACGCGTTCTTCGGCAAGGTCGGGCGGCTGCACAGGTCGCACTATCCCTTCCGTCGCCGCGGCCAAAGCGGCCTGTGGGTCTCGGACCTGTTCCCCAGCCTGGCCGAGGTCGCCGACGAGCTGACGGTGATCAACTCGATGGTGGCGGAGACGGCCAACCACATCCCCGGCATCTTCCAGGCGAACACCGGCTTCCGCCAGATGGGCTTCCCGGCGATGGGGTCCTGGCTGTCCTACGGCCTGGGGACCGAGAACGAGAGCCTGCCCGCCTTCGTGGTCCTGCCCGACGCGCGCGGCATCCCGAACGCCGCCGGCGGGGCGTTCAACTGGACGAGCGGATTCCTCCCCGCCGAGCACCAGGGAGTCGCCCTCCAGACGCGAGGCCGCCGGCCGATCCTCGACCTCCAGCCGGCCGGCGGCGCGTCGGCCGAGGTCCAGCGCGACCGGCTGGAGCTGCTCAAGCAGATCGACGCGATTCATCTGGAGGCGCAGACCCAGGCCGATCCCCTGGCCGCGCGAATCCGGAGCTATGAGCTGGCGGCCCGGATGCAGGCGGCGATCCCCGACGCGACCGACCTTTCCGCGGAGCCCGGGCACATCGGGAAGCTCTACGGGCTCGACCGCGACGAATGCCGAGACACCGCCCGCAACTGCCTGATCGCGCGGCGGCTGATCGAGCGCGGCGTCCGGATGGTCCAGCTCTGGACGGGCGACGGCGTCTCGTGGGACGCCCACGACGACATCACCGGCAACGGCTACAAGAGCCACACCGGCGAGGCCCGCCGGGTCGACCGCCCGATCGCCGGGCTGATCCGCGACCTCAGGGATCGGGGCCTGCTCGATTCCACGGTCGTGATGATCACGAGCGAGTTCGGCCGCACCCCGTTCGCCCAGGCCGACCGCGGCAAGCTGAGCCGCGGCCGGGACCACCATCCCCAGGGCTTCACGAACATCCTCGTCGGCGCGGGGCTCAAAAAGGGGATCGCGCACGGGGCCACCGACGCGGTCGGCTATGCATCGGTCGTCGACCCCGTGACCACCTACGACCTGCACGCCACCGTGCTGCACCTGCTGGGCATCGACCACAAGCGGTTGACGTTCTATCACGACGGCATCCAGCGACGCCTGACCAATGTCCACGGGCGTGTCGTCGAGGCTGTCCTGGCCTGACGGAGGATTCCTACACCGCCCTGTTGACGAGCCTCGGCCTCGACCAGGCGCATTGGGAGCCGTTCTTCCGCGTGACCTTGCCCCTGGAGCGCCTTGCAGATGGGTGGCCCACGGAGGGGCCGGGCGGGCTAAGAATCGATGCCGGCAGGGCTCCGAGCCCCCGTCAGGGGACGATCGGACGTAGCCGGGGGGCGTCAGCTCCTCGGGCCGGGGTCGGACCGCAGCGCCACGCACCGAGTCCTCTCAACGGACCCACCCTGCCGCGACCCCGCCACGGGGGGGTCGCGGCAGGGCGGCTGACACGATGTCAGGGAGATGGGGGTTCGGATGGCGGTCCGGGAGGCTAACGCCCCGCCGCGACCCGAGATGCTCGTCAATCTCCGGGGGATGCGCGAACCGCCTCGCCCAGACGGCCCGGTATCGTGCCGGGCAGAGCCTGACCCTGGACCTCACCCCCTGAGAGCAGGACCAGGCACAGGCGTGTTGCGGACGATTCACCCGCGTCGAGCTCGGATAGCATGCCGCCGGCGGCCGGCCTGGCACGACTCCGAACCGATCAGGCCGCAATCGAACGGGGTTGGGCTCCGAGTGTTCGCGGTGACCGTCCTCGTTCTCGATCCCCCGGATGGCCTCCCAGCCCCCTTGCAAGGTAACGGCTTGCGCCCGCACCTCGGCTGGCATGCGGCTTGCACTTCATCACTCACGTCGGGACGGCCGGTCATCCGTGGCGCGAGCGTCCCCCACAAGCGTTTTCCATCGACAACAAGCACCCCTTGCCATAGGTGAACACCATGCAGGCCATCGAACAGGTCCCGATGCTCGTCGCAGCGGCGCAGTACTCGCTACTCTATCTGCTTTGCGGCGGCGGCTTCTTCGGCGCCGCGGTGATCTACGTCATCGCCAAGTCGATGGGCAAGTAACCGCAGTCGCAGGCCGATTCGATCACCGGCGAAGACGCGGCGGGGACTCGGCCCGAGGGGGATCTTAGTATCCTCCCCGCGGACGCGTCCCCGCCGCGTCTTTTTCCCAGGTCTCCGGCGACGGAATCCTCGCCGAAAACCGGAGAGCCGGGAGCAAAAAGCCTGGCCGTTCACGAGGGACGGGTGACAGGTGCACAGGAGAGCATCGGACGGCGAGGCTGGTCCTCGGATGCTTCGGTCGATCAGACCGAAGGGCGCAGTGGACTGCGCGCCAGGAAAAGCCAAGCATTGAACCACGTTTGGTCCTGGATCATTCGTCGGGACCGGTCCCAATTCCTCCAGCAGCGGCAAAGGGTAGTCGGGCATCTCACCTCCTTCTCCGGGCAACTCTCGGCCACCGGGCTCGGGGGTCGCTGATTCTCTCGATCGAGCCGGACGAGTTCGAGGGCACACGGCCTCCTCAGGTGCCCATGCCCCGACAAGCAGAGCCCGCCGACGCAAGCGATCCCGACGGCGGCTCGTCTCGATGAGCAATATAAGGCGGTGGCGGCGCCGCAGCGAGGCACGAACCTCCTGGGCCTCGGCCGCCGCATCCCGCGACGGCAGGGGCCTACCGACGTCGACGCGGCGCAATACGTCCCCCGTGGCCGACCACATTGGCGTTGGGGCGGTGAGGCAGCACCAGGCGCCGTCACGTCGTCGAGCGGGAGCCTACGGGCGGGATCACTTCGCCATCAGCATCTCCGCTTCCGCATGGAATGCGTCTCGCTCCCGTGCCTCCTCGACGGTCAGCTCGGCCCTCGACCCCGTGACGCGATTGGCCCAAGTGTAGTAAGCCCGCGCCAGGGCCACCTCGCCGAGTTGATGGTGGCTCATGGCCAGGAAATACAGATCCACGGCGAGGTACTTCTCATCCTGGTGGGGGAGGTTGTCCTGGAGGGTGTCGGCCGCCTCGCGGTACCGGCCGACGCGGTAATAGGCCATGCCCAGCGTATTGCGGATCATCGGATTCTGCGGGTCGAGTCGCGCGGCCCTCTCGGCCAGGGCCAGCGCCCGGCTCGGGTCGCGCAGGCGTCCCGGGGCGGTCGCGTAGGTCCAGGCCAAGTTGTTGTAGGCCGCCGCGCGGTCCGGGTGCGACTCGACGGCGAGGCGATACGTCTCGATATCGCGTCGCGCCCGGTCGTCCGCAGCCTGCTCGGGAGGTGACGACACTCCGAGCAGGGACTCGACTGCGAGAGTCCGTCGGGCATCCGCCCCGGGGGCCGGCGGGTAGGGCGGCGCTTCCCAGTCGAGCTGCATCGCGGCGAGCTCCCGGCGGATCGCCCTCAGGTCCCAGATATGGATGGCCCGGGAATAGGGGGTGATCGCCACCAGGTGCGCGCCGTCCGGGGTGAAGCCCAGCCACTGGGCGCGGTCGGAGCGGGGGTCCTCCAGCTTCGCCAAGGTCCGGCCTGTGGCGGCGTCGACCAGGGAGATGACCGCCGGGGATCGCTCCAGGGCCATGAGCTTTCGGTCGAGGGCGAACGCGACCCAGCCCGGATAGGACGGGACTTCCCATGGTAGTCGTAGGGCCGGCCGCCATGACTCCACATCCCAGGTGCGATACTCGTCGCCGCGACTGGTCACCAGCGTCCGGCCGTCCGGGGAGAAGGAGGCGATGTTCATGATACCCAGCGGTAGTTCCTTGACCAGCGCGCCGGTCCTGACGTCCCAGACCTTGACGCTCGGGGTATGCCAGCCGCTCGTGGCCGCCCACCGGCCGTCCGGGCTGAGCACGACGCGGATGAGGGATGGGTGGGGCGCCAGGGTGGACCGCACGGCCTCGGTGGGCAGATCCACGACCAGCGCCATGCCCGATCGCTCGCTGGCCACGGCGACGGCGCGACCGTCCTGGCGGACATGGGCGCGGGTGGGGACGATGGGCAGGTCGACGACTCGGGGGGGCCCGATGCGCAGCCGCCCCGGCAACGCGGGGTCCTCGCGAATGGGCCAGCGGCGCAGGCCGCCGGAGCTACAGGTCAGCAGCTCACGGCCATCCGGGCGGGAGACGAAGGAGACCGATTCCGTCCGCCGATCGGGCAGGAAGGCGACCTCCCGGCCGGTCGCCAGGTCCCACAACCGGGCCCCATCATCCATCCCGACGGCGAGCAGGCCGTCCGCGGCGATGTCGCCCTGACGATACTCGCCCCGGCCGGCGCCCAGGCTGCTGACGAGCGTACGGTACTCCCGGCCGTCCGCCACCTCCATCAGCCGCACCCGGTCGCCGAGGGCGCTGAATCCGCACACCGCCCCGTCCCGGCTGAAGTGGAGGTCCCCGATGCCGGAGGGCCAGTTGACCAGCGTGCGACCCGCCTGGGCGTCCCACAGCCGGCACGTGCCATCCACCGAGACGGTCACCAGCATGTCGCCGCCGGGGTGGAACGCCATCGGGCCCACTCCCTGGGCGTGGCCCTCCAGGGTGGCCAGGACCCGTCGCTCGGCGACCTCCCAGATCCGGACCCGGCCCGTGGGGCCATCGGATGCCAGCGCCAGCCGATGGCCGTCCGGGTGCCAGGCGAGGGCGCAAAGGGGCCCCGCATCGCCGACGGGCAGCTCGGTCACCTTCCTTCCGGAATCGGTGTCCCAGACCTCGATGAAGGCCGCGTGCCCCCCGGAGCCGACCGCCAACTGCCGGCCGTCCGGGTGGATCGCGAAGAGATATGGGGCGACCCCGGTGCGCAGGAGCCGGGTCTCGCGGCCGGTGCGCGGGTCCCACACGCCGATCGAGCCGTCGGGCCGGACGGCCACCACCCGGCTGCTGTCCCCGCTGAACTGAATCGGGTGGTGGGCGGACAGGGGCTCCGGGAAGACCGACCGGCCCTCGTCCACGACCCAGGCCTGGAGCTCGCCGGCGGTCGAGCCGGCCACGAACTGGCCGTCCGGGCTGAGGAGGAGGGCCGCCAGCTTTCGGCCGAGGCCGGGCAGGCGAATGATCGGCCGGTCTTCGCCGAGCCGGTAGACGCTGATGGCGCCCCTGGTGTCGCTCAGCGCGTAGCGCCGGTAGTCCCGGTCGAAAACGATCGTGGCGGTGCCGGGCGGCAGGGGCACGGAGGTCGTGCCGGGGCGCAGGTCGGGCAGGGCCAGGCAGGCGATCGCCTCGTTGCGCAGCTCGTCCATCACCTCCGCGGGCACGCCCACATCGCGGGCGATTCGGACGGCCTCGCCGAGGGCGGCGAGGCTGTCGCCCCGCTGGCCGGGGCGCCGACTGAAGCGGCCCGCCTGCGCCCGGGCCAGGTACGAGCGCCAGAGCTTGTCCAGGGCGTCCTTCTTCGCGTCCCGCTCCGCCCCTCGGGCGTCGGTCGTCCGCCGCAGTTCCGTGCCCAGCCGGGCGGACCAGGCCACCGATCCGCCCGCGATGACCACCAGCAGGACGGCCACCAGGGCGATCGAGACGGCCAGCCCCGGGTTACGGCGGCCCCAGCGCCAGGCCCACTCCCACGGCGCCGCACGCCGCGCCTCGACCGGTCGGTCGGCCAGGAAGCGGCGGAGGTCTTCGGCCATCGCGGTCGCCGTCGCATAGCGCCGGCCCGGCTCCTTGGCGATGGCCTTCAGGACGATGGTCTCCAGGTCGCGGGGGATGTGCGGGTCGAGCTTGCGGGGTCGGGGCGGCTCCTCCTGTCGCACGCGCTCGACGAGCCGGGCGCGATCGGAGGCCGCGAAGGCCGGCTGCAGCGCCAGCATCTCGTAGAGGGTCAACCCCAGGCCGTAGACGTCGCTCCGCGGGTCGGACCGACCCTCGAACCGTTCCGGCGCCATGTACCGCAGCGTCCCGACGAAGTCACCCTGAGTGGTCAGCTCCTCCGAGCCCAGCTCCTTGACCAGGCCGAAGTCGCTGACCCAGACCGTGCCCTGGGTATCGAGCAGGAGGTTGGCCGGCTTGATGTCGCGGTGGAGCACCCCTTGCTGGTGGGAGTAGGCCAGCGCCTCGGCGACCTGCACCCCGACCCGGGCCACACTCCGAGAATAGGCGAGCGTGGATTGGTCGCCGAGCCCGGAGGGATCGCCGAGCACGATGGATTCGGGCCCTCCCCGATAGCCATCCGTCGGGCTGGCCGCATCCTCGCCGGGGACGGGTCTGTCGCCGGTCGGATCGCCCGACGCCCTTTCCCCGTCCGGGAACCGGCCGCTGAGCAGCCCGTGGGCGATGCTGACGCTCAGGTCCGCGCCGCCACTCGTACTGGCGTCCGGTGGTCGTGGGCCTCGGCGGCGCAGGTGCCGCAGTTCGTGCAGGACGCGATTGAGGCCCTGGCCCCGGATGAACTGCATCGCGAAGTAGTGGACGCCCTCGTGCTCGCCGACGCCGAAGACCGGCACGATATTGGTGTGGTGCAGCCGCGCCGCCGCCCGCGCCTCGCGGCGAAATCGCTCGAGGTGGGTAGGAGGCATCGATCCGGCCGTCGGGAGCACCTTCAGCGCGACGTGCCGGCCGAGAGACTCCTGCACCGCCTCGTAGACGACCCCCATTCCGCCGCGGGCCACCTCGCGGAGGATGCGGTATTCGCCGAGCTGCGGCGGGGCCCGTCCCCGGCCCGCGGCGGCCCCGGCGAAGTCCCCGGCGCCCGGCCCGCCGACCGAGCCGAGCTGCTCCATCTCCACCAGCGCGGGGAAGAGGTACCGGATGCGCTCGGCGTGCTCGGGGTACCTCTCGGTGTACTCGCTGAGGGAAGGGCGCTCACCGCGCCGGTAGCGCCCGGCGAACTCCTCGGCCAGCGGGGCGAGCGGATCGGCCTGGGAATCCGAGTCGTTCATGGGGGTGGCTCCTCCGGCCCTTCGCCGTCGCTCCCCGGGTAAGGGGCGCGACCCCGATCAGCTGTCGTCGTGGTCCGATGCGCCGGGCAGTTGCGACAGGATCTCCCGGAGGCGACCCAGCGCCCGCAGGTAGCGCTTGCCAGCCGCCGCCTCCTTGATCTGCAGCACGCGGGCCGCCTCGGCGTTGGTCAGTTGCTCGAAGTGCCGCAGGGCCAGGACCTCGCGGTCGAGGGGGTCCATGCCGTTGAGCGCCTCCTGCAGGCGGATCTTGGCCTCGGCCCGCACGGCGGCCTCGCTGGGCCGGGTGTGGTGGCCGAGGAGCTGCGCGGCCAGCGCCGCGGAGGTGGCATCCGGCAGGGCGCCGCGGTGGAGCGAGACCTCGCGGCGGACATCTCGCATCCGCGCACCCAGGTGGCTCCGATGCAGCTCCAGCAGCTTGTGGCCGGCGATGCCGCGCAGCCAGAGGAAGAACGGCATCGCGGGCCGCCCGAGGTAATCGATCAGGTGCTCCGAGGCGGTCAGGTACACCTCCTGGAGGACGTCCTCGGGCGCGATCCTCCCCTGCAGCCGCGGGTCGAGCCGGAAGGCGACCATGCGGCGCAGCCGGTCCTCGTGCCGCGTCAACAGGGCACCCAGGCTCTCGCGATCCCCGTCGGCCGCGCCAAGCAGCAGGCGGTTCGTCACGCTCGAATTCTCGAGATCGATCGGTGTCATAAGAGCATTATTGCGCCGCCGGGCGATCCCGAGACAGACAAATCGGAGATCCGCGCCCGATTCGGCCGTCACCGCAGCCCGGTCGGACCGCCCGAGGCCCTGGCATCGTCCCCCGTGGAGCGCTCGCCCACCGGGGTCGACGGGACCATCCCCCGCGGATCGCAGGCCGGCGACAGCACCGCACCGGAAAGTCGAGCGGAAGGCACAAGCCCCTTGGCTCCCCCACTTAGGCGCGCCACGCCGGACCTGCCGGCGAGGATTCCATCCGCCAGCTTGTCTCGGGATCCGACCCGCCCGCAATGAGACCCTGGGAGCCCGCGGCCGTCGTCGCGGACGAGCCCTCGCGGTTGCCCTCAACTCAGGAGATGGACGCATGCCACGCTTATTCCTCGGACCACGACGCCGGACGCGCAACCCCTCGCGTCCCCGGGTGGAGGCGATGGAAGACCGCCTGCTGCTGGCGACCTTCACCGTGATCAATACCGACGACAGCGGCCCCGGGTCGCTCCGCCAGGCGATCGCCGACGCCAACGCCGCCACCAACCCGGCCGGCGACGTGGACACCATCGCCTTCAACATCCCCGGCGCGGGCGTACACTCGATCCGCCCGGCCACGAACCTGCCGTGGATCTCCGATCCGGTGACGATCGACGGCTACACGCAGCCGGGGGCCGGCGCCAATACCAACCCGACCACCGCCGCGAGCGACGCCGTCCTGCTCATCGAGCTCGACGGGTCGTTCGACACCCACGGCGCCACCGGCACCTACGGCGATGGCCTCGTGCTCACCGGGGGCGGCACCACGGTCCGCGGGCTGGCGATCAACCGCTTCACCGACCTAGGCATCGAGGTCATGGCCGGCGGGGACAACACGATCGCCGGCGACTACATCGGTACGAATCCCGCCGGCACGGCGGTGTTCGAGAACACCAACATCGGCATCCTCACCCAGACTTCGAACAACACGATCGGCGGGACGTCGCCCGCGGATCGCAACATCATCTCCGGCAGTCGCGGCGGCGACTACGCGGGGCTGCTCATCAAAGGCGACACCAACACGACGGGCAACCTCGTGCAAGGCAATTTCATCGGCACCGACGCGACGGGGACGATCGCCCTCGGAAGCAGCGGGGAAGGCGTGCATGTTGCAGGCCCTTCGGGTGTGACGATCGGGGGGACGATCCCCGGCGCACGGAACCTCATCTCGGGCAATTCACGCTTCGGAATCGACCTCGAGGGCAGCGGAGCCGTGGTCCAGGGCAATCTCATCGGCACCGACATCACCGGCCGCACCCGGCTGGGAAACGGCGAGGGAATCTTCCTCAACAGCACTGGCGATGAGATCGGCGGAACGACGCCCGGCGCGGGGAACATCATCTCGGGCAACAACCTCATTGGCATCGATGTCGACCGCGTATCGGGCGATCTCATCCAGGGCAACTTCATCGGTACCGACGACACCGCCACGATCGACGTGGGAAACGGTGACTATGGGGTCGCCCTTCACGGCTCGACCGACATCTCGATCGGAGGTACGACGGCCGGCGCCGGCAACGTGATCGCGTTCACCGCCAACGGCGATGGCGTGCTTGTCGTCGGCGCCGGCAATTCCATCCTGGGCAACTCGATCTTCGAGAACGGCTCATTCGACACCGAGCTGGGAATCCGACGCACTGCACTCGTGGTGAACCCCCCCGTGTTGACCTCGGCCACCGTCACGAGCATCGTGGGGACGCTCAGCGGCCCGGCCGACACCACATTCCGCCTCGAATTCTTCGCGACCCCGGTCACCGGCTCGAAGGCTACCCCGCAGGGGAAGACGTTCCTCGGCACGATGGACGTGCCGACGGACGGCACCGGCGCCGCGAGCTTCACCTTCAGTCCATCGGGCGGCGTCCCGGCCGGCCCGTACCTGACCGCGACGGCGACGGCCTCCAGCGGCACTTCGGAGTTCTCCCAGGCCATCACCATCCCGGCGGTTGTCTCGGCCGACCTCGCGGTCGCCGTGACCGACGCGCCCGACCCAGTCGCGGCGGGTGGCACGATCACCTACACGATCACCGTTACCAATGACGGCTCCGACGCGGCCTCGGGAGTGGGCCTCGTGGATCACATCCCGGCCGGGACAACCTTCGTCTCCTTCACCGCCCCGGCCGGCTGGGCCCCGATCATGCCGGCCGCCGACGGCACCGGCACCGTTTCCGCCACGGCCGACTCGCTGTCCGCCGGGGCCGACGCCGTCTTCACGCTGGTCGTGCGCGTCGATCCCGGCGCCGCCGACGGCTCGACCATCACCGACTCCGTCTCGACCTCGACCAGCCGCTCGACCGACTCCGACTCGGGCAACGACACCGACAGCGCGACGACGACCGTCGGCGCCGGCGCCCCGAAGTCCACCACCGCCGACCTGTCGGTCACCCAGTCGGCCGCGCCGGGGACCGCGACCGTCGGCCACGACGACGTGACCTTCACCGTCACGGTGACTGACCAGGGGCCGGACCCGGCCTCGAATGTGACGCTGACCGAGGCCCTCCCGGCCGGCGCGGCGTTCATCTCGGCTACCGGCGGCGTCACGCCGAGCAAGGGCACGCTCAACTTCGTGCTCGGCGACCTGGCCGTCGGCGCGAGCCGGACCGTCACGATCGTGGTCCGTCCCCGGTCCGCCGGGACGCTGACGGCGTCCGCGACCGTCTCGGCCGCCGAGGCCGACCCCACGACGGGCAACAACACGGCCGCAGCCGCGGCCGTCGCCGCGGCCCCGACCCCGACCCCGTCGGCGACGCCGGCCGCCCCCTCCGATGGGCCGCCGGTCCTCTCGCTCGGGTCCTCCGCATTCGTCGTCCGCGGCGCGGCCACGGCGGCCCTGCGGGTCCGGTTCGACTGGGTCCTCCGGCTCGCCCGGTACAACAACGAGGTCGGGCTGGTGCGCGTCGACGACGCCTCCGGCCGGATCGGAGGGCTCGGGCCCGGCGACCCGGGCTACCTCCGGGCGGCATTGACCCCGGGCCGCTGGCAGCGTCTCTTCGCCGCCGGGACCCGCGTGCCGGCCAGCCGCGTCCTGACCTTCCACGGGGGGGACCACTTCCTGGTCTACATCGTCCAGAATCGGTCCACCCGGTCCGTCATCTCCCGGCTCAATTCCGCCTCCCGGCTCACCTCACATGCCCTCCGCCCCAGGACCGCGCCCGTCTTCTTCATGGACAAAGCCGCGAACCCGGACCACTTCGACCACGTGCACGTGCAAGCAGCGCAGGGGGTTTATCATCTGAACTGGGAGGACCTGCTCCGCGGCGGGGATCGCGACTTCAACGACGTGGTGCTGACCATCCAGGCCGAGGGATGAACCGCCCGCAAGGAGCCAGACCGGCGCCCCCTCCGCCCGGGGGACCCGCCCCCGCACGGGACGCTGAGATACAACCGTTCCCTCGACCCAAGGAGCCCCCGAATGTCTCGTGGCTGCCGCCCCTTCCTCCTCGCCGTCCTCCTCACGGACCTGGGGAGTCCGAGGGATGATCGCCGCCGGGGATGCCCATCGTGAGCGTCAGGGGGAGTTCAAAAAGCAAAGGCCCCGTTCCGAAGCCCAAGCGTCACTCGATCGGCGGGCCGGGCGGGTCGTCGAGCGTCGGCGACGGGGCAGGGGCGTGCGACTCGACCAGCCGGTCGGTCGCGTCGAGCTCCAGGTCGCCTATGCCCGCGCCGAGTCCGTTGCCGTGGCCGTTGCCCTCGCCGTGCGATGATGCGGCGCCGTTGCCGTCGGCGAGGACGGGCTCGGGCGACAGGGGCGGGGCGGATTCCGCGGCAGGGGCCGGGGCCGGCGCCCCGTCGCCCGCGCCGGTGCTGGCGGTAACCTCGGGGACCGGCCGCGCGGCGAACCGCGCCTTGACCTGTTCGAGCCACTCAGCCTCGGGGATGCCGTAGGGGCGGAACTTCTCGGTGCGGTTCTCTTCCTCGCTATAGTACAGCGCCCGGTTCTCGCCCAGCTTGCTGGCCGCGGGCATGTCGATCAGCGTGCTCGAGTCGTTCGCGCTCATCTGGAACAGAATGCGGTTCTCGAACTCGCGGATCCCCGAGCGGTCGAACGTCCGGTTCATGTTGTTGACGCTGTCGCACCAGACGGTCGTGTGCAGCCCCACCGGCGGGCCGTCGCGGAGCACGGTCACGAACATCTTCGACGGCGGATCGGCCTTCGGCTCGTCGTCGTACGACCGCGACGAGAAGCCGAAGTCGTCGTCCGCCTTGCGCAGGTCGCGGAACCGCTGGATGTCGTAGATGAAGACATAGACGACGGCCTGGTCGTCGCTGGCCGCGGTCTGGCGGCGGTTGATCTCGTCGGTCAGCTCGGTGTAGGCGGCCCCCAGGTCGCGCCAGGTGACGTTGCGGACCTGGTGCGGCAGGACATCGGCCAGGCTGCCGAGCTTGCCGTGCAGCGTCCCGTCGACCGGGCTGCCGTCGAGCAGGTAGAACTTGCACGAACCCGGGCCGACCGGCGGGTGCTGGGCCGCGATGCTAATGATCGACATCATCATCATCGCCAGCGCCGCCTCGTCGTTCTGGCCGACGATCAGGACGTTGCTGCCGCTCTGCGGGCGGAAGACCACGGCCGTCGGGTCCTTGATCGCGATCGCGTCGCCCAGCCATGCGGAGTCGGCCTTGGGCGGCTCGGACCATTCGGTCGCCTCGAGCAGGCGATTGAGCAGCGGGTTCTTGGCCACCTCGGCCGGCAGGTTGCCCTCGAAGACGATCGGCGGCGGCTTGTGGATGCCCCGCTCCTTGCACATCTCCTGGATCCGCTCGAGGTATTCCTCGCGCCGCTCGTCCGACAGCCAGACGACCTGGAAGAGGTTGTTTCCCTCCATCATGCCGTTGGCGTCGTTGTAGATCGCCTCGCCGGGGCGGGTGAGCAGCCGGGCCGCCGTGTTGTCCTCGCTGAGGATCAGGTGGGCGTCGGCCTCGGAGCACTGGAGGGCGATCCGCACGGCCATCTGGCCCAGCGTGGCCCTCGGCAGCGAGTACGTCCCGCCCAGGGTCTGCGAGCCGAGGAACACGTGCATGCCGAAGGCTCGGCCCTGCCGCACCAGGCGGTCCATGAGCAGCGAGACCTCCTGCGCGATCTTGTCGTCCTCGACGAAGAACTCCTGGAACTCGTCGATGACCAGCAGGACGCGGGGCATCGGCGGGCCGTTCGGCCGGGCCTCGCGGTAGCCGTTGAGGTCCTGGCAGCCGACCTGACGGTAGATCTCGCCGCGTTCCCTCAGCTCGACGTCCAGCCGCTGGAGCACGCTCAGGCCGAACTCGCGCTCGCTCTCGACCGCGATGACGCGGGCGTGCGGGAGCTGCATCGCGGCGTACACCTTGAACTCGACGCCCTTCTTGAAGTCGATCAGGTAGAACTCCAGCTCGTTGGGGTCGTACCGCAGCGCCCCGTTGGTGATCAGGGCGTGGAGCAGGGTCGACTTACCGGAGCCCGTCTTGCCGGCGGTCAGCGCGTGCTGCGAGGTCCCCTTGCCCAGGATCAGGTGCTGCAACTTGGTGGCGCCGGCGCGGCCGAGCGGGATGTCCACGGTCTTGGCGGTGCTGAACGTCCAGAACTGGTCCGGCTTGGGCGCGATGAACTCGAACGGCACCTCGACGCGGTTGGCGTCCCTGGCCGCGGCGCCGACGCGGTGCAGCAGCTTCGAAAACACCCCCGGGTCCGGCGGCGCGTCAAGCTGGAGCGGGTACTTGCCCAGGTTGGGCTCGCGCCAGTTCAGCCGGTTGTCCTTCCAGATCAGGTTGACGCAGTTGTTCTCGATGTCCTTGATCTGGAAGCCCGAGGGGAGCGCGAGCTTGGTGTCCATCATGATCAGGGCATACACGCCGCACCGCGCCCCACTGTTGACGATGCTCACCAGCCGCTTCAGGGCGTTGTCGTTGAAGTTGGTCGGGAAGTTGGCCACGACCACGACGCGGAACGGCTCGGCGACCTCGCCGGCCATCGTGTTGTATTCCTCGATGGTTTCGAACTCGTTCCGCAGGTATTTCTGGATCACGTTCTCCATGTGCTCGGTCAGGTCGGTGAGCCGCTGCTCGATGTGCGTGGGCTCGGTCCAGATCCGGCTGGTGACCAGCAGCTCGTGATAGTCGCCCAGGTGCATGAACGCGGCGAAGTTCTCGCCGAGGCCGACCGGGTCGACGATCGTGAACCGGACCTTCCCGGGCGGGACCGAGGTGAGGAACCGGAGCATCAGGGTCTGGAGCAGCGGGACCGCCTGGTCCTTGCCGGCGTCGGCGGCGCGGATGAGCACCGAGGACAGGATGGGGAACGGGATCAGGGCCGGCAGGTCGAAGTGCATGGGCACCGACTTGAGCCGGGGGTCGACGGGCACGCCGTGCGGGTACTGCTTGAGGTCCACCGCGAAGCCGCCGAACCGCAATCCGGGCGGGACCTCCACGGGCGGCTTCCAGCCGTCGAGCTCGGGCTGGAACCAGTCGAGGAACCGCCGCGACGCCTCGTCGTTGACCCCGCGCAGGGCCTCGTCGATCCGGCCCATGCCGCCGGTCCAGTCGTCGATCAGGGACTGCCAGGCGCGGGCGTATTCCGACTCGGTCGCCTGCCTGGTGGCCAGGTACGAGGCGTCCAGCTCCTTCTTGTCGGTATCGTACTTCTCCTTGCGGGCGGCGATCTTCGCCGGATAGATCTCCTCGACCTGCTTCATCTGCTCGTCGCGGCGCAGGCGGACCTGCTCGATGAGCGGGGGATACTTGACGTCGGCGGCCTGGTGCGCCTCCTGCCGGCGCCGCTCGGCCTCGGCCACGACGCGGGCCATGGTCTCCTCGGCCTCGCGGACCTTGTTCGCCCGCCGGTCCTCGAACTCCTTGAGCTTCCGCTCGAACTCGATCTTGACCCACTCCTTGTTCTGCTCGACCTCGTGCTCGGCGTCCTCGAGGAGCTTGCGGAGCGGGACGGCGTGCCGCTGGACCTGGGGTTTGGCCATCGCGGAGAGCCCCAGCCAGGCGCCGACGGTGCCGGCCACGGCCAGGACGCCGCCGGCCGCGCCGCCGACCGCCCAGCCCATGCCGGCCTGCTGGGCCAGGACGAAGGCCAGGGCTCCGCCGAGGATCAGGAACGGCCAGATCAGCGTCGTGATCTGCGCGAGCTTGGGGAGCTTGAGCGAGCTAAGCGCGATGATCTCGTCCTCGGCGCGGACGAGGCCGGCGCGGAGCCGGGTCAGCGGATTGTCCTCGGGCGGCGCCTCGGGCTCGGCGTTGGCGGTCGCCTCGGCCTCGGTGGCATCGGGGTCGTGCTGGGGGGCCGTCGGGGGCGGGGCCGCGGCGGCCTCGGCCTCGGCGCGGGCCAGGATGGCGGCGGCCTCCTCGGGCGTGGCGACCGTCATCCGGCCGAACCGCCGGAGCAGGACCTCGGCGGTCTCCTGGTTGATGTGCAGGTCCTGGATCGCGGCCGACCAGTTCGCCTCGGTGGCGCGCCGCCACTTGACCCCTTCTTCCTTCGTCCCCTCGTAGAACGCCAGCGCCTGCCAGCCGGCCTCGTCCTTGATCTTCTTGGCGCGCTTCTGCTCCTTCCGGAACTGGTCGTCGGCCTCCTGCTTGACCTGCGCGTACTCGTCCTGCCGCGCCTTGGTGCCCCGCTGGAAGAGCGAGGCGACCTCCTGCCGCTTGCGGGCGTACTCGGCCTTGAGCGTCTCGTCGTCCAGCTTGAACTTCTCGGCGAGCTGCTGCGCGGCCGCCTGGTAGTCCTTCTTCTCCCGCTCGCGGCGCCGGCCGAACCCCAGCTCGATCTCCGACTCGCGCTTGGCGCGGTCCTCGATCAGGGCCTCCAGGTCGTTCAGCGAGTTGGTCTCGATCTGGATCAGTGGCGAGTCGGGCATGATGCTAATCCTGGTGGCAAGTGGCAAGTGGCAGGTCGCAAGTGGACGGGGCGAGGTGCAGGCGACAATCGGCCGGTGACCGGCGGCGCATGGCGAGGGCCGTGAAGGGCCCTCGTCTCGTCCCCCCACCGGCCGCCTGCCACTCGCCACTTGCCGCTAGTCTTCCTTGCACTGGGCCCGGATCTTGGCCAGGACCTCGGAGAGCTTCTCCATGCCGATGATCGCGTGCTTGGCCGTGTGTTCCATCGGGATGATGTGCGTCTTCTCGAAGTCGCGCGAGGCGGGGTCGTTCCAGGTCTCCGTGGCGATGTCCCACTTCTCGCGCAGGTGCTTCAGGGCATGGGTGAGCCGGCCGGACTGGGCGCTCATGGATCAGTTCCTCCCCGGCAGGACGGCCTCGCCGGCCGGTCCCGCCGCGACGTCGGATGTCGGTGATGTCTCGTCCCCCGCGCCGGCGGCGGCGCCGACGCCGGCCTCGGCCGCCCCGCCCTCCGCCTGCGAAGCCTGGCCAGCCGTCGCCGAGGACGTGGCGGCCGTGCCCGAGGTTGTGGCGCCTCCGCCCAGGCCGGCGTCCAGCCGGGGCGCCGACGGCGCCGTCGTCGCGACGTACGCCTCCAGCGACAGGACCATCCGCTCCAGCACGCTCAGCGACTTCTCGAACCCGCCCGAGAGGTGATCGCCCAGCGGCTGCGAGTGCGAGTGATACTCGGCGATCGCGTGGTGGAACTGCGGGATCAGCTTGCGGATCAGCGCGACCTTCTCCTCGGCGATGCGCAGCCGACGCATCGCCTCGCGCAGCGCCTCCTTCTGCTCGCTGTCCGAGACCGCGTCGCTCCCCTGCTGGCTGATCTTGCGGCGGTGCAGGTCCGATCGCGCCTGCATCACCTCCTCATTCCGGCGCTTGACCTGCATCTGCCAGTAGCCGAGCTGGTCGCGCTCGAGGAAATCGCGCATCTTCCGCAGGTCCATCTCGACGCCGCTCAGCGCGTTTCGCGCGTCTTCACCGAACTCGATCATCGCGAGCTTGAAGTCCTTGAGCGTCTGGATCGACTGGACGTTGGCTGATCGGCTCATCTCTCTTGTCCTTTGTCATTGGTCATTGGTCACTGGTCACTGGTCGGGCTACCGCCCGTCGTGCCTTCGCCGGCCTTTCTGGACCGCGAGTCGTCGCGGGACGCAGCTTGGCCGTCCGCGCCAGCGACCAATGACGAGTGACCAATGACCAGTGACCAATGACCAATGACGAATCACCGCTGCTGCAAGTACTCCTCGATCCGCTCGGCCTTGCGGAGCAGGAAGGGGATGTGCTGGTTGGTCGAGTCGACGAACCGCTTGACGACCTGGAGCGTCTGCTCGAACTCCTCGACGAACTTGTCGTGCTCGCGGTCGCGCCACGACTGGCCCAGCCCGGCGAGCTGCCCGTGCAGCGTCGTCAACTGGGTGATCATCTCGTTGTTGAACCGCTTGAGCTGCGCGGCGAATCGCCGGAGTTCTTCCGGGTTGACGACGGCCTGAGCCATCTGGGGCCCCTTTCAATCGTGCCAGCCGATCCCGGCGAGACCGCCGGGACGGACACGGTCGGACCGCCGGTCCGCGCAACCCGCTTGCTCGAGGACCCCGGTGCGACCCCTGGGAATTGTCCATCTCGATGGTATTCGCCCCGCGGCCGGCTGTAAAGCGTCGCGCCGGGGAGACGTCCGCGCCGGACCGGGCCGGCCGGCGAGGTCCTGACGCCCATGCCGGGACGGCCGACCCTGGCGATCCCTGCGCTGCCGCTCGCACATGTATGCGCAGACCGCTGCCCGCATCCGCCCGCAGGCCCCCCCAAACGGCGGCCTCCAGGTCGCGAGAAGCGGGAAGATCGCCTTCCCCTTCCTCATCAGGGAAAAGGTCGGAATCCCCCGCGAGCCCGCGACGGGCCGGACGGGACACCGGCACATCGGGACACCGCTCCGAATTGAACCCGCCGCCGCCCCGATCGGCCCTTCGGCCGCCTCCCCGCACTATCCATCCCACCCCGATCGGCCCACTTTCGACGCCCCGGGCCGCCTCAGAGGCCGCCCGAATCCGAACGCCCGATCGCGGCCATGGGTTGGCGCAAGAAGACGCACCTCGCCGTTTTTCGCTCCATACCGCACCCCAAAACACCGACGACCGCATTTCGGCAAACCATTAACAAGATTGGTTTTACGAGGAACGATACGGAGTTGTTCGGTCACGTCTCGCCGCCATTTGCGCAAGCCATCCAGTGACAGGTTACGTGCGTTTAGCGGGTCGCCAGGCAACGGGGGCGTTGCTTTTTGTGAACGCGAAATCGCGTTTTGAGCGTTTGAGATGGTATTCGTTCGTCCGATTGATTAGACCTTGTACGTGCGGTCTCGAACTTGCTCTCACCGTTCGACGACCTAACAGACCCGGATGCATGGAGAAATGTCCGGTCGCGAACGGCCGGGGGTCTACGTTCGTTTGCGTTTTCAATCGGAGAAGAAGGAGTCCTACAGTATGAAGAAGCACCGCGGCCTTTTCCTGGCATTTGGCCTGCTCGGCCTCCTCGGCCTGCTGCCCCAGGCGGCGAATGCTGGCACGATCACGATGACGATCAGCTTCACCGGCCACACGATCACCATCCAACCGGGCAGTTCCTTCGCCCAGACCGGCTCGTCCAACACCCAGCTCACCGTGAACACGACCGCGCTGAACAACACCCTGAAGACCGACGGCGTCAACCTGTCCGTCTCGGGGCTCAACGCCAGCACCCAGAACGGTAGCCTGGTCTACCCGACGAGCGGACTGCTCACCGAGGGCGGCACCGTCGCGTTCGCGGACAATAAGGGGTCGATCGACACCATCACGATCTCGACGGTGCTCTCGGGCTTCACGGCTCCCACCGGCAACGGGACGATCGACAGCTCGACCACGTTGAACATGCAGCAGACGAACAAGGGCGACTCCCAGAGTTCGTCGACCTCGTACAACAGCGCGACCGTGACGACGTTCCCGACGTATAGCTCCACCGGTCCGACGAATCAGACCCCGTCCTTCACGCCCGTGATGAAGGGCGTCGGGACGGTTTCCTCGGGCTATGAGCTCGACAACTCGGCGACCATCAAGCTGACCGCCGGCCAGGACCAGTTCTCGGTGGCGACCCAGCTCACGGCCCAGTCGGTCCCCGAGCCGACGAGCATCGTCCTGATGCTGACCAGCATGCCCCTGCCGCTCGTCGTCATGGGCCTGATCCGCCGCCGCCGCCGCGCGGTGGCCGCCTGAAGTCCTCGCGTCCCTTCCCCTCTCCGCAGCCCAGCCGGCGGGATCCCTCGTGATCCCGCTCGGTGAGCGGGACAGGGCCGCGGCCCGGCTCCTGGCTTGAGGGTCGGGTCGATTCCTCCGCCCCGCGCCCGCGAGATCCCAGCCAACCGCCTGCCGATCCGAGGACTGGAGGGCCAAAATGCCCGCTGTCCTCTCGAATCGGCGCCGGGACTGCCTCCACACCCTCCGAAGAGAGTCGCACACGGCACGAGGCGGGTCTTCATCGATCCACCTCGTGCCTTGTGCCGCGCGCAGGGACTCCTTACCGACAGGAAAGTCGGTCGGGCCTTCCCGCCTGAGAGGGCTTCTACCTCAGGCGGGAAGGCCCGACCGACTCGAGGATCATTCCTGCCGGGGTAGTAAGGAACTCTCCGAACCGGCGACGTCAGTCGCGAGGTCATCCCTCCGGCGGTTTTGGGATGGTTTCCAGGTCGGTCCCCGGCGCGGATCCGAAGGCCGGAGGGCCTGAAAGCCCGCCGGCCCGGTCCGGCACCGCGTACCCGACTCGCCAACCGGGCCAAACAAGAATGGGCATCCCCGGCCGCCCTGCGTGAGACGGCCGGCAATGCCCCGATTGCGTTCCGTGGAGATGATTCGCCCACGATGGAGCGGACCGGGCCTGGGGGCCGCACGAACGCCCGTGCGGCGGGCCGGAACCGCTGTTGCGGCCGGCCGGTCGGAACCGGCCGCGGGATGGTGGCTCCTTCGTCGCTCGACGACGAGCCGCCCATCCCTTCGGCGTCCCGAGAAGACGAGCTTGCAGTGTCGCGCCGCTCAGGGCGTCCATTTCCACAGCGAGGCGCCCGGTGCGGTGAAGACCAGCGACGTCCCCGCCGCCGCCAGGTTCCCCGGCACGTTCGTGCTCCCCGTCGCCAGGCTTGTGTCCTTCACCGTGCCCGCCGTCGTACCGTCGCTCTGGAAAACCTGGAAGTCACCGGCATTCGTCAGCGACGTGAAGTACACCAGCCCCCCCGACACCGTCAGGCTGTACGCGTCCGACCCCGACGAACCACCAGTGCTCGTCAGCATCGCCGTCCCCGTCGCCGTACCATCCGACGACCACAACTGGTCGCCGGACGCCGCGTCGCTAGCCGTGAACACCACCTTGCTGCCGTCCGTCACCATCTGCGTCGGCGACAGCCCGCCAGCCACGTCCG
>DAIDHB010000029.1 GCA_027452145.1 Planctomycetales bacterium | reverse complement strand
CGGGTGGTTTCGCCGACCTCGATCCGGTCGGCCCAGTACCCCTCGCCGGGCCCCAGCCCATACCAGACGACGCGCCGCCCGAGGGTCAGGCGGCGCAGCGGCTCGGACGGTCGGGCGCAGACGAGCAGCCCGTTGCTCGGCAGGCGTTCGTAATACTCGGTGCGGTCCTCATCGGTCGTGGCGTTGGTCTCGGCGCCCAGACGCTCCAGCGGCAGCGAGTAATCGGCGTCGTGATGTTGCGATCCCAGAAACATCATGTGCTCGAACAGGTGCGCGAACCCGGTCTTCCCCGGCTTCTCGTCCTTCGAGCCGACCTTGTAGTAGACGTCGATCGCCGCGACGGGCGTTGTGTGGTCCTCGTGCAAGAGGACGGTCAGGCCGTTGGCCAGGACGAAGCGCTCGACCTTCAGCTCGGGGACCTGCGGCCTCGGCGCTTCCTGGCCGAGGGCCGCCCGGCTCCCGCCGAACAGCCAAAGGCCGATCAAGAACCCGATCCCGCCACGCGATGTCGTCGCCCTGGTCGCCATACGATCCCTCCCGATCGACCTCGTGCTTCCATCCCGCCCTCACCGGGTCCCTTTCTAGCCAAAGCGGCACCGGGGCGTCCAGATCGGCGGGCCGCGAGTCCCGGCCGGTGGACGGAGCGCGCCCCTCGCCACGGCCGGCCGGTTCGGTTACCCTTTCATGCGTCGTTCCCGCGCCCTCCCGGGAGCCGCGGCCGGCGGGCCGGCCGGCGTGCTCGTCCGCCTCCGCCGCCGACGACGCTCCGAAGTCGCCATCCACCGAATTCATCGCCCGATCGACTCGCCGAGGGTCTCCCATGACGCGGTCGTTGTACCTGTACGCGTTGTTGCTCTGGATCGTCGAGGGGATGTCCGCGCTCGCGGTGGCTGGCGGCGATGTGCCTCGCCTGCCCGAGAAGCGCATCCCGTGGAATGACTCGCGGGTGGTCGGATCGCCGGATCCGCTCCCGCCGTACAAAACCGTGCGCGCCTTCCCCCGCCTGTCGATCAAACAGCCCCTGGCAATGGCGCCCGAGCCTGGCACCGATCGCCTCTTCGTCCTCCAGCATCTCGGCTTCTGGTCCGGGCCCAGCAAGCTGCTGGCCGTGCGCGACGATCCCGGGTCGGAGACGGTCGACACGCTGCTCGACATCGACGGCCTGGCGTACGGCTTTGCCTTCCACCCGGATTACGCTCGCAACGGGTATGTCTTCGTCGGAATGAACGGTCCGACGCACGGGGGCGTATCGACTCAGGTCGTGCGCTACACGGTCGACCGCAGGAATGGCCGGATCGATCCCGCCACGAGGCTCTCGATCATCGCGTGGCCCTCCGACGGCCACAATGGCGGCGACCTGGCGTTCGGCAACGATGGGACGCTGTACGTCTCGGCCGGCGACGGTTCGGCCGGTTCCGACGTCTATCAGACCGGGCAGACGCTCGACGACCTCCGCGGCGCGATCCTGCGGATCGACGTGGATCATCCCGACGCCGGCCGCGCGTACTCGATCCCGCGGGACAACCCGTTCGTCGGCCGCACCGGCGCGCGGCCCGAGCTGTGGGCGTACGGCCTGCGGAATCCCTGGCGGTTGAGCTACGACCGCGAGTCGGGCCAGCTCTGGGTCGGCAACAACGGGCAGGACCTCTGGGAGCAGGTCTACCTCATCAAGAAGGGGGGCAACTACGGCTGGAGCCTCTTCGAGGGGAGCCATATCTTCCTCGAGAACCGACCCGCGGGCCCGGACCCGATTCTGCTGCCGACCGCCGAGCATCATCACAGCGAGGCGAGGTCGCTCACCGGCGGCCGGGTGTATCGCGGGAAGCGCCTGCCCGATCTGGTCGGCGCGTACGTCTACGGCGACTGGTCCACCGGCCGCGTGTGGGGGATTCGCCACGACGGCCGGAAGGCGGCCTGGCACCGCGAGCTGGTCGACACGCCGTTCAACATCACGGGCTTCGGCACCGACCACGCGGGCGAGCTGTATGTGATCGACCAGGCGGGCGGGTTCTATCGGCTCGAGCCGACCTCGGACGCCGACCGCTCGAAGCAGCCGTTTCCGATTCGGCTGAGCGAGACCGGCCTGTTCGCCTCGGCCGCCGCCCATGCGCCGCATCCGGCCGCGATCGCGTATGGCGTCGTCGCCCCGCAGTGGGCCGACGGCGCCTCGATGGAACGGTTCGCCGCGCTGCCGGGGCTGGACCGGATCGAGCAGCATCCGCAGCTCAACGCCGGAGGCGCGTGGACCCTGCCGAACGGCTCGGTGCTCGTGCAGACGCTCTCGATCGAGCGGCTCGACGACGCCGGACGCGCGGCGAGGCGGCGGATCGAGACCCGCCTGCTCGTGCGACAGCAGGGAGAATGGACCGGATACTCCTACCGCTGGAACCCCGAGCAAACCGACGCGACGCTCGTGCCGGCCTCGGGCGGCTCGGAGGAGCTCGATGTGCCCGATCCCGGCGCGCCCGACGGCCGTCGCGAGCAATCCTGGCGCTTCCCGGCGCGGACGGAATGCCTGGTGTGCCACTCGCGGGCGGCGGGCTTCGTCCTGGGGTTCTCGCCGCTCCAGCTCGACCGCGAATGCCGGCAGGGCGAGAAGGTCATCAACCAGCTCCGGGCACTTGACGGGCTCGGCGTGTTCCAGGGCGAATTGCCCAAACAATCGGCGAATCGTCCCCGGCTGGTGGATCCGTACGATGCCCACGCGGCGCTGGAGGCCAGGGTGCGGTCGTACCTGCACATCAACTGCTCGGTCTGCCACGTCAAGGAGGGGGGCGGGAACTCGCTGATGGAGCTGGACGTCGCCACCCCGACGCGGAGGATGAACCTGGTCGACACGAAGCCGGTCCACGATCCGCTGGGCCTGTCCGACGCCCGGTTGGTCGCGCCGGGTGCGCCCGAGCGCTCGGTGCTATTCAATCGGATCTCGCGCCGAGATACGAGGAAGATGCCGCCGCTGGGATCGAACGAGGTGGACCGCGACGCCGTTCGGTTCATCGGCGAGTGGATTCGCGAGCTGTCGGCGAGCGGGGGCGCATCGCGTCGCTGATCGGGCCGACCGCCGGTCAGAGCCGTGTGTCCTTCAGCAGCGGGGTCTCGACCACGCGCGGGCACGCGGGGAGCGAGTTGAGGAACGTGCGGCCGTAGGGCTTGGTCAGCACGCGCGGGTCGAGGATCACGACGATGCCGCGATCTGACCGCGTGCGGATCAACCGGCCGAAGCCCTGCTTGAGCTTGATGACCGCCTCGGGCACCTGGTACTCGACGAACGGATTGCCGCCGCGGCGGCGGATCGCCTCGAGGCGCGCCTCGAGCAGCGGGTGGCTGGGCACGGCGAACGGCAGCCGCGTGATGATGACGTTCGACAGGGCCTCGCCGGGTACGTCCACGCCTTGCCAGAAGCTATCAACCCCAAAGATCACGCTATTCACATCGGCCTTGAAGGCGTCGACCATCTTGGAGCGCGGCATGCCGTCGGACTGCGAGAACAGAGCGATGTTTTTTCTCGCCAGCCAGGGCGTCAGGGCCCGCGTGGCGGCCTCGAGCAGCTTGTACGACGTGAACAATACGAATGCCTTGCCGTGGGTCAGCTCGAGGTAGTGCGCCACGGCGCGGATCGTCTCCTGCTCGAACTGCGCGGGCTGGTCGGAGGGATCGGGCATGTTGCCGGCGATGTGGATCTTCGCCTGGTTGGCGTAGTCGAACGGGCTGCCGAGTGCCAGGGTCTCGGCGCCGGTGAGCCCGAGGCGGGTCTGGAAGAAGTCGAACCGCGGCGGCGAGCCGACGCAGAGCGTCGCCGAGGTCAGGATGCAGGTCTCGCGCTCGGTCCACAGCAGGTTGCGCAGGCTCGGCCCAACATCCAGCGGCGCGGCGGCGAGGCGCACGCGCAAGCGCGATTTCTGCTCGACCTCGAGCCAGTACACGGCCTCATCGGCCGAGTGGCGAATCCAGCTCGCCACCTGATCCGCCAGGCCGCGGCAGCGTCCCTCGGCGGCGATCAGCTCGATCCGATCCTCCGGCTTCTCGATCGCCTTGGCGCCGCGCTCGATCGCGCCGGCCAGGCGCCTGAGCTCCTCGCAGAAGGTCTCGCTCCATCCGAGCGGTTGGCGGATCCGCCCGTTGTAGCCGGCGGGCTGCGATTGGAACCAGGTCGCCGCGTGGTTGAAGAAATCCTCGGCCGCCGCACGAGCGCGCGTCGCCTGTTCGATGGCCTCGCCCATCTGGTCGCGATGGCCGGTCAGCACGCCGCGCCGAGTGCGCGCATTGTACAGCCTCGCCAGCGAGTAGTCGACGCCGACGCTCGAGAGCTGGAGGCCCATGTGTTCGCCCGCGACGGCCTCGAACGTGTGCGCCTCGTCGAGGATCGCCACCTGGTACTCGGGCAACAGGCCGAATCCGTCTCCTCGCATCGCCAGGTCGGTGACGAAGAGCGCGTGGTTGACCACCAGCACATTGGCCGCCCGCATCCGCCGCCGCGCCTTGAAGTAGAAGCATTCGCCGTGTCGGGGGCAGTCGCGCCCCAGGCAATTGCCGTCCTCGCTCTGCACCGCCTCCCAGACGCTCGGCAGCGGGCGGAAGTCGAGGTCGGACCGGCTGCCGTCGTTCGTGCGGTTCGACCACATCCGCAGCGTGACGAGCTGGTCGATCTCCTCGGGCTTCTGGAACAGCAGATCCTGCCGCTTGATCGCCACTTCCAGACGGCGCAGGCTGATGTAGTTCGACCGGCCCTTGACGAGAACGGCCGAGAATTCCTGCGGCATCACCGACCGGAGGAACGGGATGTCCTTGCGGAGGAGCTGCTCCTGGAGGGCGATCGTGTGGGTCGAGACGACGACCTTGGTCTTGGGGTTGGCCGTCGCCTGAATCGCCGGCACAAGGTAGGCGAAGCTCTTGCCGACGCCTGTGCCGGCCTCGACGATCAGGTGGCCGGGCTTTTCGATGGCCCGCGCGACCGCCTGTGCCATCGCGAGCTGTTCGTCGCGGTGCTCGTAGGTCGGCAGCCGCCGGGCGATCGCTCCTTCGGGACCGAGGATGGAGACGGGGTCGAGCTGTGCCATTCCCATCCGTCTCCTGCGCGTTGCGCAACCGGCGGCGGCCGGGTCAGGCCGGGCCGCTATCCGTGAGCCTCCGCCCCGTCGGCGCCTCGGGCGGGGGCTTTGAATCTCCCTATTCTACCACGCGATGGCGATGTCAACGCCCGATCACGCCCTGCGTGGGGCTCGAAGCGGTCGCGTAGAGCTTGCGGGAGATTCGTCCCGCGCCGTGGGCGAGCCGGCCGGCCTCGATCGCCAGCCGCATGGCGTGGGCCATCCGGAGCGGGTCCTTCGCGCCGGCGATCCCGGTATTCAGCAGCACGCCGTCGCAGCCCAGCTCCATCGCGATCGCGACGTCGCTCGCCGTGCCGACGCCCGCGTCGACGATCACCGGATAGTCGGGATCCCCATCCTTGAGGTCCTCGAGGATGATCCGGATGTTGTTGGGATTGAGCACCCCTTGCCCGCTGCCGATCGGGCTGCCGGCAGGCATCACGCTGGCCGCGCCGGCCTCCTTGAGCCGGCGGGCCATGATCGGGTCGTCGCTGGTATAACAGAGGACCTGGAAGCCCTCGTTCACCAGGACGCGGGTCGATTCAAGAGTTGCAACAGGGTCGGGCAGGAGCGTCCGCGGGTCGGCGAGCACCTCGAGCTTCACCCAGTCGGCGCCCGGATTGTCCAGGCCCTCGAGCAGCTCGCGGCCCAACCGCGCGGTCCGCAGCGCGTCCTCGGCCGAGAAGCACCCGGCGGTGTTGGGCAGGATCGTGTACCGCCTCGGGTCGAGGAAGTCGAGCAGGTTGCGCCCCTCGCGGTCGAAGAGCCGCTCGCGCCGGACGGCGACCGTGACCACCTCGGCCCCGCTCGCCGCCAGGCATTCGCGCATCAGTTCCAGGGTTGAGTACTTACCGGTGCCGACAAACAGCCGGCTGTGCACGGCATGGCTGCCGATCTTCAGAGGCGCGGGGTCGAAGGCCGACGACTGGCCGCTCGCGTCGGCCGCGCCCGGATTCTCGGGCGCGCCGCCGCCGACGAGGGTCACGATCTCGAGGATGTCGCCGGAGGAAACGTCGGTCTCGGCGTGCCGGGCGCGGGTGACGAGCGACTGGTTGAGCTCGACGGCGACGAATTCCGGTCTCACGGCGAGATGCCGAAGCAACTCCGCGACGGTCATCGGACCGGGCAGCTCGCGCCGTTCGCCGTTGATGGTGACGTGCACGATCGATCCCACCGCCGCGCTCCCCGGCCAGTCAGCCCCGGTCATCCGCGTCCGGAGCGGATTGCGCCCCGGCCTCTTCCCCGTTTTCCCGCCAGATTTCGGCCCCGCATCGACGAGAGTTCATCGTATCGGCCGTCGCGCGCCGGGGTCAAGCCGACGCGAGAGGTCCGAGCGTGGCACCGTTGTTGCAACCCGGTACGGTGATGATGTGTGCCTCCCCGCGAGGGGGGCTATTCCTCAACCGGAGCGATTCCGATGACCTTGCTGAAGCTGGCGATCGGGCTGGGGCTTTTGATGATGGCGGGTTCCGCGGCCGTGGTACAGGCCCAGCAGGGCGAGACGTCGGATGACAAGGATAAACCCTGCACGCCCGAGGACCTGGTCGGCCGCTACATGATCGTGTCGGGCGAGAAATACGGCATGCCCGAGCCCGAGGAGCGGATCAAGGGGACGATCGTCACGTTCACGAAGGACTCGGTGGTCGTCGCCGACAGGGAGAAGAAGGAGCTGTACTCAGCCCGGTACAAGCTCGGCTCGGAAAAGAACCCCGCCGACATCGTCATGATCAGCAAGGTCGAGGGCTCGGCCGGCGAGGAAGCCCGCGGCCTCATCAAGAAGCACGGCCAGACGCTGCACCTGATCTACGCCCTGCCCACCGGCGAGATCCCGACCGGTTTCAAGACGAAGGAGAAGCAGTTGATGTTCGTGATGACGAAGGCCGAGTGAACGAGGAGAGTGCGGGTGATTATGAGCGCCTGCGAGGCGGCTCGAATTGCCAGACATGGTCGACGCGTACCCTGCCCGCGTCGATGTCGACCTGGAACAGCACGCCCAGCGGAGCCATGAAGATCACGCGGTTGTTTCCCTCGCGTGACTCACTCGCCTCAAACGGCTCCTCCTGGAGTCTTTGGGCCAGAGCGGCGTTCGCCCGGGTGATGGCTTCACGTACCTCGGAATCCCCGCGGGTCCATATCTCCGCCAGGTCCTTGACCGCCGTCTGGCTCCAGACCACCGAGTACATCACAGCGACTCCAGGTAAGCCAGCACCTCGGCCGTGGTGTAGAGCTTCCCGGGGTTCGCCTGGCGCCACAATAACTCCTCCCGACTGATCTGCGGTTCTCGACTGAAATGTGTCTCATCCGGCTCTCTCACGGGCTCGACCAGGGCGAGGATGTTCCCGTTCTCGTCGCAAAGCTCGATCGGCCCGCTCAGATCCGGGAGTTTCGCCTTCAGGACATCGTCATAGAGAATCCGGGTCATCATCGCCTCCTCCCTTGGCACTTGAGGACTACCCATTCTTATCAGCGCGATTCTAGTTCGTTCTGTCCGAGCGGACAACGCGAGAACGCTGCCTGAACTGGACGCCGCCCGCAGGGATCGCGTTCGCACGACGGCGACTCGCAACAGCGCGATTGGGTGTCAACGTCCCGATAATTCGACTCAACCCGATCGCCCTGGCCCGTCCATCAGCCGCCGGTTCCGCGCGATGTGGAAGTGGCAGAGCGCGATCGCGCAGGCGTCGGCCACGTCGTGCGGCTCGGGCAGGCGGTCGAGGCCCAGCTCGGCCATGATGGCGTGCTGCATCTGGCTTTTGGGTGCCCGGCCGCTGCCGGTGAGCGTCTTCTTGATCCGCGTGGGAGCATAACCGACGACCGGCGTCTCGCGCAGCGCGGCGGCCAGCACGATCACCCCGCGGGCGTGCGACATGAGGAGCGCGGTCCGCGGGAACTTGACGTGGCTGTGCACCTGCTCGAGCGCGACGGCCGACGGCGGAAAGGCGTCGAGCACCTCGAGGATCCCGCGGTGGATCCACGCCAGCCGCTCGCCCAGCGACTTGCAGCCCGCTCCCGGACGGATCACGCCCGCCTCGGCCACGAACGCCCCGCGCGGCGAGGGCTCGACGACCGCATAGCCCGTGACGTTCAGGCCGGGATCGATACCGACCACCCGCCCCGACACCGGGCCGGCTGATTGCTGGACCGTTTCCCTCGACGCAACGGCCATCCCGGGCATCCTCCCCTTCCTGGAGCGCCGAACGATCGAAATGCGGACCGGCCGGGAAAAATGGGGACTGGCTCCGAGTCTTCGAGGTGCCTGTCCCTAGCTTTCCCAGGCTCTTTACGACGCTGGCCCGCCGCGCCTCGGCTCGATCCGCCAACGCGAGCCGTCCGGGCGGTCCTCGACCGTGACCCCCAGCCCGCTCAGACGATCGCGGATCTCGTCGGCCATCGCGAAGTTCTTCTCCTTCCGCAGCCGGTTGCGCAGCTCGAGCAACAGCCCGATCAGGTCGCCGGTGAGCGCGCCCTCCTCCGCGGCCCGTGTCGCCGGCGGCCGCAGGAACAGGCCGAGGATCCGGCTCAGCTCGCGCAGGACGACCATGCCGGATCGGTACTCGGCCAGCCGGTCCGGCCGGGCCTGCGGCCCTTCCAGTTCCGGCCCGTGGGCATATCGGTTGAGTGCGTGCGCGATCTCGAACAGCTCGCCGAGCGCCCCGCCGGTGTTGAAGTCGTCGTCCATCGCGTCGAGGAATCGCTCGCGGTGTTCGGCCAGCTCGCGGAGCAGGGCCGATCCGCCCGTCTCGATGTCCCCGCGCCGCGTGGGCGACTCGAGCCGGTAGTACGACTCGCCGGTGAGCTCCTCGAACCGCTCGAACCCGCGGCGGAACGTCTGGAGGCCCCGTTCGATCTCGTCGAGCCGGGTCGGGCCGTAGTCGATCGGCCGGCGGTAATGGCTGAAGAGCAAGAGCGCCCGGAGCGTATCGGGGTCGTGCGCCCGGAGCAGGTCGCTCATCAGCACGATCGTGCCCGGGTCGGACTTGGAGATCTTCCGGCCTTCCTTGGTGAGCAGCCCGTTGTGCAGCCAGTAGGTGGCGAACGTCTCGCCGGTGAACGACTCCGACTGGACCAGCTCGTTCTCGTGGTGCGGGAACACCAGGTCGAGCCCGCCGCCGTGGATGTCGAAGTGCCGGCCCAGGTACTTCATGCTCATCGCCGAGCACTCGATGTGCCACCCCGGCCGTCCGGGTCCCCAGGGGCTCTCCCAGGACGGCTCGCCGGGCTTCGAGCCTTTCCACAGCGCGAAGTCGCCCGGGTGGCGCTTCAGCGACGAGGGCTCGATCCGCGCGCCGGCCAGCAGCTCCTCCGGATCGCGGTGGCTGAGCTTGCCGTACTCGGGCGCCTTGCTCACGTCGAAGTAGACATCGCCGCCGGATGCATAGGCGTATCCCCTGGCGATCAGCTCGGCGTTAATCGAGATGATCTCGGCGATGTGCTCGGTGGCCCTGGGCATGTGGTCGATGCCGTCGACCCCCAGCGCCTTGAGGCAATCGAGGTAGTCGCGGGTGACGCGCTCGGCCAGGTCGGCGACCGTGGTGTTGTCCTTCTGGGCCTGGACGATCAGCTTGTCGTCGACGTCGGTGATGTTGACGACCCAGGTGACCTCGAATCCCTGGTAGGTGAGGTAGCGCTTGATCGTGTCGAAGATCACGGGGCCGACCATGTGCCCGATGTGGCTGGGCGAGTAGACCGTGGGCCCGCAGACGTACATCCCCACCTTGCCGGGGTGCACGGTCTGGAAGGGCTCCTTGGCCTGGGTCAGCGTGTTATAGACGCGCAGGGGCATTTTGGCTTTCCAGTTCGGGGCGGCTATCCCGCGGGTCGGTCATCCGGCCGGGGCCGCGGGCTCGATCAGGGTGACGGCCTCGCAGCAGATGGCCTCGCCCCGCCCGACGGGGCCGACGTGCTCGCCCGTCTTGGCCTTGATGTTCACTTCCGACTCGCCGACGGCTAGCAGGCGTGCGAGGTTCGCGCGGATGGCCGGCTTGTGCCGGCCGAGCTTGGGCTCCTGCGCGTGGACGATCACGTCGCAGTTGACCACGCGCCACCCGCCTGCATGCAGGCGGCCGACGACCTCCGCCAGCAGCCGCGTACTATCCAGCCCCTTCCACCGAGGGTCGGTGTCGGGGTAATGCTCGCCGATGTCGCCCAGCCCCGCCGCGCCGAGGAGTGCATCGGCGACCGCGTGGCAGACGACATCCGCGTCCGAGTGGCCCACGAGCCCGCGCGGGTGGTCGATCCGGTGCCCGCCGAGGATCAGCGGCCGGCCCTCTTCGAGACGGTGGGTATCGTGGCCGATGCCGACCCGCAAGCTCGAGATCCTCCAACCAATGCGCGGGCCGGACCGATGAGGCCGGATCGGGCCGACATCCCAGCGGGCCGGCACGTCCCCTGGCCGGCTCCACAGCCCGAGAGCCATCCGTCGTTACGATGAGCGCCGTCGTCCCGTCTCGCCGCGCCGCCACCCGGCGCCGGAGGCCGCGGGCCGCCTCACGTTTCCGGAATTAGGGTAGCGTCTTTTCGCCCGGCTGACCATCCCCGGCTGCTGAGTTTGCGGTGTATTCCCATTATCGGGCCGGCGGCTTGTCAATCTGAGAAGAAAAGTTTCAAGATTCAAAACCGTCGGAAAACCCCGTGCCGAAGGATTCGGCGGATTCGAAATTCTAAGTGTCTATATTGGAATAACTTAGGGAAAATCTTCTCGTGGTCATCCTCATCTGGCATCCGGAATGCAATATCCCCCGGCGACAAGCGACCCGAGCAGCGGGCGGTCCCGGGGATCGATGGATCGCGGGAGAGCCAGAGTGGTGCGAGGGACACGCAATACCCGGTTCCAATGGATAACCGCCAGCTAACGACACACGGAGGCCAACATGCTCGTACTCAGCCGCAAGAACAGCGAGAAGATCGTCATCGACGGCAAGATTGTGGTGACGGTGGTCAAGATTGACCGCAACCAGGTGCGGATCGGCATCGAGGCGCCCGGCGACGTGCGGATCTTCCGCGAGGAGATCATGGGCGGTGTCGCCAGGCATGCGCAGGAGGCCGTGGCCGCTGGCGTCTGACCCCACGACTCGCTCTGATCCGGTAGTCTCGAAGTAGATTCCGCCTCTTACTTGTCCTGCTCGGGGCGCGGTTCGAACACTCTGCCCCAGCATGCGGCCAGGTCGGCCAGGCGGCTCACGAAGGCGTGAGCGCGACTCGACTCCCACCCCCCCTCCATCTCTCGGATCCGAAGCCCGCGGCCGGCCTCCGGCCGCGATGGTTTTTCCCTGGCCGGTCAGCTTCCAGTGCCGTCGAGGACCTTGACCAGTTCGCCCACGAACTGGCCGATCTCGCGGACCACCTCGACGCGCGGGCGATTGATGGCTTCCGACAGCCGGCGCACGATCGCGCTGCCGACGATCAGGCCGTCGGCCACGGGCGCGAGCTGCCGCACCTGGTCCGGCCCGCTGATGCCGAAGCCGATGCAAATGGGAAGATCGGTTTGCGTTCGGAGCCACGCGACGGCGTCGCCCAGGTCGGGGGGAAGGCTCTGGCGCTCGCCCGTGATGCCGGCGACCGACACGTAGTAGATGAACCCAGTCGTCGACCGCGCGATCTCGACGGCCCGGTCGCGCGGCGTCGTCGGCGTGATGAGCTGGATCAGCTTCAGGTTGCGCCGGGTCGCCTTCTCCATCAGGGCCCGCGATTCCTCCACCGGCAGGTCCGGGACGATCAGGCCGTCGAGTCCCGCTGTCCCCGCGTCGTTGAGGTAGCGCTCGGCGCCGATCCGATGGATGATCGAGTAGGACACCATCGAGACGATGGGCGTTTCGTTGAACCGCGGCGAACCCTCGGCGCGGAGGGTCCGCAGCGTCTGGAAGATGTGTCCGACCTTGACTCCATGCTGGAGGGCCCGGTGGTAGCTCGCCGCGATCACCGGCCCGTCGGCGATCGGGTCGGAGTAGGGGATTCCCACCTCGATCAGGTGCGCGCCGCGGCTGACAAGCTCGCCGATCAGCATGGCCGTCGTCGGCAGGTCGGGGTCGCCGGCGGTCACGAACGGCATCAAAGCCCGGCGCTTCTCGTTACGGAGCCGGGCGAACAAGGCGTCGATTCGGTTCATGGGATGGTTCGGGAGAGTGGGGAGGAGGGAACCGCACCGCGCGGACTGCGGTTGCGTCCGGCGGACATGGCCGGAGTCCGATCAGATCGGCTCGCCGCGGAGCCTGGCGACCTCGTAGGCGTCCTTGTCGCCACGGCCGGAGAGGCACACGGCGACGATC
>DAIDHB010000028.1 GCA_027452145.1 Planctomycetales bacterium | reverse complement strand
AGGGTTCGCCTGGCGGTCCGGGGGGCTGACGCCCCCCGGCTACGTCCTGGCGCCCACTTCGTGGGCTCCCGGGACAGACTCCAACCTCCATCTCTCGCCCGTGCGCCACGCAACGGCAAAGCGCTCTCACAAAGTGATTCGGGGTCGAGCCGGCGTACTCTATTGGTCTCGCCGTCGCCGAACCGGGTTCGCCCGGGCCGCGTCCCTGGATCCTGGACCGGCCGCCGGCGCGCTGTCAAGGACCAGACCAGGCCAGGCCCCGCCGGCTCGCCCGCATCCGACCCGGCCAGGACAGACCGCAAGTGGCTACCGCTTCTTCCGGCCGGCGCGTGACAATCGATGAGGTTGTCTCGCCCATGACCAGGGGGGCCCTGTTGATGTCGGATCCGATCCGGTCGGCGGAGGAGCTGCTCGAGCGCGCTCGTGGCGGCGATCTGGAGGCATTTGGCGACCTGCTGGCACAGTACCGCAACTATGCACGACTCCTGGCCCGGACACTGATCGGCACCACCCTGCGCCTGCGGCTGGATCCCTCCGACCTGGTGCAGGAGACGTTCCTGGAGGCCCACCGCGACTTCCCGCGATTCGAGGGCTCGAGCGAGCGCGAGGTCGTGGCCTGGCTGCGGCGGATCCTCGTCCGGAACCTGGCCGACCAGGCCCGGCGGCAGAAGGCCGGGCTGCGCGATTACCGCCGGCAGGAGTCGCTCGAGGGCGTCCTGGAACGCTCGGGCGCGCGGATCCAGCAGATGATCGCGTCGAACGCCTCGTCCCCCAGCGCGGCGGCCTCGAAGCGCGAGCAGGCGGTGCTGCTGGCCGACGCCCTGGCCGCCCTGCCGGCCGACTACCGCGAGGTGATCATCCTGCGCAACCTCGAACGCCTGCGGTTCGAAGAGGTCGCCGCCCGGATGAACCGCTCGCCGGGCGCGGTCCGGATGCTCTGGACCCGCGCGCTCGAGCGGCTCAGCGGCGCCCTGGAGGACCTGCGATGACCCCGGACGATCCGCACTCGCCGGGACTCGACGGCGACGGCGACGGCGACGCGGATTCACCGGTCTCGGGCGAGCCCCAGCCTGATCCCGGCGCCGAGGACGAGCTGGCCGCGGTGCTGGATGCCTACCTCGCCGAGGTTGAGGCCGGCAATCCCGTCGACCCCGAGGAGTGGATTGGCCGCCATCCGGCCATCGCGTCGCGGCTCCGCGCCTGCCTGCGCGGCCTGCACCTCGTCGAGGCCGCCGCCGAGGCGCTCTCCGTCGCCTCGGCGCCGGCGGACGGGGTCCACATCCGCCGGGACCCCGCGACCGCCCTGTTGCCGAACGGGTCGCCGCCGATCGATCTCGAAAGCCACCGCGCGGACCCCGAACCGCTCGAGCTGGGCGGGTTCCGCGTCGTCCGCGAGATCGGCCGCGGCGGGATGGGCGTCGTCTATGAAGCCATCGAGATCGCCCTGGGCCGTCGCGTGGCGCTCAAGGTCCTGCCGTTCGCCGCGGCGATCGACCCCCGCCAGATCGCCCGCTTCCGCGTCGAGGCCCAGGCGGCCTCGCACCTCAACCACCCGCACGTCGTGCCGGTTTACTCGGTGGGCTGCCACGGCGGCGTGCACTTCTACGCGATGCGGCTCGTCGAGGGGCCGACGCTCGCCGACCTGATCGTCGGCCTGCGCGAGCAGAAGGGCGCCGTCGCCGAGATCGCGGGCCCGTCGACGCCGGCCTCCGCGACCACCTGGTCGTTCGCCTCAGCCAGCGGTACGGCCACCCGCGATCGGCCGTTCTTCGGCGAGGTCGCCCGGCTGGGACGCCAGGCCGCCGAGGCGCTCGAGCACGCCCACCAGCAAGGCGTCTTGCACCGCGATGTCAAGCCGTCGAACCTGATGGTCGACGCCCGCGGGCAGCTCTGGGTCGCCGACTTCGGCCTGGCGCGGTTCCAGGGCGAGGCGACGCTCACCGCGCCCGGCGACCTGCTGGGCACGCTGCGGTACATGAGCCCCGAGCAGGCCGCCTCGGACCGCGCCCTGGTCGACGCCCGGAGCGACGTCTACTCGCTCGGTGCGACGCTCTATGAGCTGATAACGCTGCGCCCCGTCTTCGAGGGGAACAATCGCCAGGAGCTGCTCCGCCGGATCGCCCAGGAGGAGCCGAGGCGCCCGCGTTCCGTCCGGCCGGAGGTCCCGCGCGACCTGGAGACGATCGTCCTCAAGGCGATGGCCAAGGAGCCGTCGGCCCGCTACGCCAGCGCCCAGGAGCTGGCCGACGACCTCGGCCGGTTCCTCGACGACCGGCCGATCCTCGCGCGGCCGCCCGGCCTGCTGGAAAAGGTCGCGCGGTGGGCCCGCCGCCATGCCGCGGCGCTGGTGATCGCCGTGCCGCTGCTGGCCGCCATCGCGATCGCGCTCGGCGTCGCGTTCGGCCTGGTGCTGTCCAAGCAGGACCAGTTGATGGGCAAGCAGCGCGAGCTGATCGCCAAGCAGCGCGAGGTCGAGGCCGCCCACGGCGAGGCCCGCCGCCAGCGCGACGAGGCCCGGCGCGCCGTCGATGAGATGTACACGCAGTTCGCCGCGATGCTCGGCCGGCAGCCGGATCTCCAGCTTATTCAGCGCGACTTCTTGCTCAAGGCGCTGGCGTACTATCAGACCTACGCGACGGAGACCGACCCGGATCCCTCGGTGCGCACCCGCGCCGGGGTCGCGGCGTTCCGCGTGGGCGAGATCCAGCGCACGCTCGGCAACCCGGCCGACGCCGAGCACGCATACCGCCGGGCGATCGAGGTACTCGAATCCATCCCGCGGCAGCCCGTCGACCGCAACGTACTCGAGGTCCTGGCGCGCAGCCACGGCAGCCTGGGCCAGCTCGTGGCCGACCTGGGCCGCAAGGACGAGGCGCGGCCCGCGCTGGAGCGCGCGGTCGAGCTGACGAGGGAATACGCGGAGGTGCCGGTCGCGAGCGAGTCGGACCGCTCGGGCCTGGCCGCGGCCTATCATCGGCTCGGCCTGTGGCTCCGGCTGATGGGTCGTCAAGCCGAGGCGCAGGAGGCCTATCGCAAGACGATCGAGCTGGCCTCATCCGTCGACGGAACGCAGGGCCGCGAGATGCGGGCCGGCGTGCAGGGGAACCTCGGCGATTTGCTGGCGCTGTCGGGCCGGCCCGATGAGGCCGAGCGGGCCTTCCGCGAGGCCGTGACGACGTATCGCTCGCTGGTCAACGGCGACCCGGGGGTGCCGGTGTATCGCCAGGAGCTGGCGCGGGCCCTCGAACGCCTGGGCACGCTGGCATCCGCCCGGCCCGGCGGGTTAACCGAGGCCGCCCGGCTGCTGAACGAGGCGCTCGGGCTGTTTGACCGGCTGGCGTCGGATTCGCCCGGCGTACCGATGTACCGCCGCGAGCTGGCGACGACGCTGGTCGCCCTGGCCGAGGTCCGCGCCGCCGCCCGCCGCCAGCGCGAGGCGCTGCCGTCGGCCGAGCGCGCCGTCAAGCTGATCGACGAGCTGCTGGCCGATGCCGGGGCAAAAGGTGGAGTCGGGGCAGGAACAGCATCGCCGCCGGCGGACCTCCGACGCCTGCTCCTTCGCGCGCTCGACCGGCTGGGCGAGGCGCTCTCCGCGTCGGACCGCCCGGGGGACCTCGAGTCCGCGCTGAAGCGCGCGATCGCGCTCCGCGAGGCGTTGTCCGCCGAGAATGGATCCGAATCAACCGCCGACCGCGTCGCGATCGCGTCGGCCGGCGCGCGGCTGGGGGCGATCCTGGCCGCTCGCGGGGATCTGGCGGGTGCGTGTCGGGCGCTCCGCCAGGCCGCCGAGCGTCAGCCGGTGGCCTCGATCGCGGCGGCCAATCTGGCCCGCTGCGCCGAGCTCGCCGCGCGGGACAGCTCGCTCGAGGCGAAGGACCGGGATGCCGAGGTACGCGGGGACATCGCGCAGGCGCTGGGGCGCCTTCGCCGTGCGGTCGAGTCCGGCGACGACCACGACCCGGCCGCGCCCTATTTCCTCTCATGGCTATTGATCGCCGGGCCGTTGCCCGAGCTGCGCGACCCGCCCGAGTCGGCCCGGATCGCCCGCGGTCTATTAGCCCGGGCGCCGAAGTCGTGGGTGGCCTGGGCGACGCTGGGCGCAGCCCAGTATCGCGGTGGCACCCCGAGCGAGGCGGTCACCGCGCTCGAGCACGCCGCCGATCTCAACCGGGGCGATCTGCTCCACTACGGCTTCTTCCTGGCGATGGCCTATCGACAGCTCGACGACGACGACCGCGCCCGCGACACGTTCGACCGCACCGACCGGCGCCTTCAGGGTCTATCGCTCGACGACGAGATCCGGCGCCTCCGCACCGAGGCCGCCGAATGCCTGGGCCGCCCGAAGTAGGTCGGGCATTCCTGCCCGACGCGGTTCAGTCCGATCCGGTCCGCCCGGCCCGAAGTAGCTCGGGCATTCCTGCCCGACGCGGTTCAGTCCGATCCGATCCGCCCGGCCCGAAGTAGGTCGGGCATTCCTGCCCGACGCGGTTCAGTCCGGCCCGATCCGCCCGCCCGCCGACGTCAGGCTAAAAGCCTGACCTACTTCGGGCCGATCCGCCGAAGTAGGTCAGCCTCTCAGGCTGACGCGGTCGGGCCCGGTCCGAACCGTTCCATTCCGATCCACCCGCATCAGATTGAGAGCCTGACCGATTTTTCGTCCTATTGTTCGGCGCGGGCCTCTCACCCCGCCGGGAGACCCGCGCCCAGCAGTTCGGGCGGTCCGGGAAGACCCAGACGGCCCCGCGCCGACGCCGGAGTCTGTCCCGGGCATGGGAGGGCGAGGCTCCGGCCGAGCCGGGTTGGAGCGGCGCTTTCTCCGTATGCCGGCTCGCCGGGAGGCTCGCCTTCCCGCTGAGAGCGCTCTCGTGACAGACCCTCATCGGTCCATCGTCTGGTGATACGGCATCCCGGCGTGGTAGAGCGCCAGGCGTCCGGCGATGTCGGATCTTGCCTCGCCGTTCGTGAACCGTTCGAGCGCCTGCGTCTGCCACTTGACGGCGGCGGCGAAGTCTCCCGCCTCGGCGCAGGCCGCTGCGAGGGTGTCCAGCACCTCCGGGTCCTTCCAGCCGTCGAGCTCGCAGGCCCGCGTCGCGGACTCAACGGCCAGCTTGCCGTCGCGGTAGCGATCGTCCGGGCACGTCGCGCGGAGCCACGCCCGAACGCGGTGGGCCTTGATGTATTTTGGGTCCACCCGCACGGCGTCGTCGAGGTCGGCCATGGCCCGGTCGTACCGGCGCTTCCGCCCCCAGGCTCCCGAGCGCTCGGTATACGCCCAGGAGTTCGCAGGTTCCCGGCGGAGGATCTCCGAGCAGTCGGCGATGACCTTGTCATCCTGCTTCTTCAGGGTCCAGGCCCGGGCACGCCAGAGGAGGGCCTCGAAGGACTGCGGGTCGAGTCGGAGGGCCGCGTCGCAATCGGCGATGGCCCTGTCGGGTTCCTGCCGATCGACCCACACCTTGGCCCGGTAGACGTACCCGGTCGCGTCGCGCGGATCGAGGCGGACCGCCTCGTTGCAGTCCGCCAGGGCCCGCTCGGGCTCGTGCTTCTTGCGCCAGGACCACCCGCGGAGGGCGTGCGCCCGCGCGTGGCCCGGCTCGAGGCGGATCGCCTCGGTGAAGTCCTCAATGGCGAGATCATATTCCTGCCGCCGGTTGCGAATCGCGCCGCGGTCGACGAAGGCATCCGCATTCCGCTCGCCGAGCTGGATCGCCCGGCTGGCATCCGCGAGGGCCCGGTCGTACCGCTCCCTGGCGATCCAGACCCGCGCCCGCGTGCGGTAGTTCTCACCGTTATCAGGGTCGCGAAGGATCGCGCGATCGCAGTCGGCAAGCGCCTCGTCCTGGCGCCCGGCCAGCGAGTGTGCCAGGCCCCGGTAGCCGTAGACGGCACCGTCCCACGGTTCGAGCTGGATCGCTGCGGTGTAATCGGCGATGGCCTTGTCGTACTGGCCCCTGGTGCTGCGGATCCAGCCGCGCAGGACCAGCGAGCTGGTGTCTTCCGGATCGAGGCGAATCGCCCGGGTCGCGTCGGCGACGGCGCGGTCGTTCTCGTGCTTGTAGAACCAGGCGTCGGCGCGGCATCCGTAGGCGTAGGCATTCTTCGGGTCGATTCGGATGGCCTCGGTGAAGTGGGCGATCGCCGCGTCGTGCTTCTCCGCGACCGTGGCCGCCAGGCCGAGCACGAAGAAGCCCCCGCTCGCCCCGGCCCGGATTCCGCCCGCCGCAGCCGAGCCGATCCGCCGGGCCAGCTCCGCGGGGTCGTCCCGCCGCGTGCCGTCCGCCGGTCCGGCCGCCGCCGGTGACGCTGTTGCGACCACCGCGACCATCGCCATCACCCCGAGGGTCGCGGCCGGGGAGACTCGTCGTCCCGGCCAACCGACCTTCGAAGCGTCACCGAACGCTCCACGCATGAGCTGGTCCTCCGTGGTCCAGGAATCGGATCGTCGCGCGTCGGGAAAGACTCTCACCTGGGCGTCGATGTCGTCAGGCGCTGAAAGTAGCCCGAAAGACCATCGTCGTTGGGCACGCCGGCGCGGGACGAGCTGGAACCCTCTGCCGCCTTCTCACCGGCCTTTGAGGTACTGGCGGAGAAGAATTTCACGAGATCCTTCGCGGTGCTCCGGTTCGGCTGTTCGTGAACGGTCTTCTTGAGGCGGCTCATCTCCTGCTCGGCCCTGTCGCGATAGATCTGGGCGGACATGTCGCGAGGGTCGAGCCGAAGGGCCGTGTCGAGGTCGGCGATCGCCCGATTGTAGTCCTTCTTCTGGAACCATGCCGCGCCGCGCTTGGTGTAGGCCGATGCGACCTTCGGATCGAGCCGGATGGCCGTGTCGAGGTCGGCGATCGCCCGGTCGTATGCCTCCTGCTGATACCACGCCGCGCCGCGACTGCGATAGGCCAGGGGGTTTTTCGGTTCGAGCTTGATGGCCTCGTCGAAGTCGGTGGTCGCTCGGTCGTATTCTCCCGTGTAGAACCACGCCGTTGCGCGCATGCGGTAGGCCACCGCGCTCTTCGGGTCGAGCCGGATGGCCTCGGTGAGGTCGGGGATCGCCCGGTCGTACTTCTGCTGAGAATGCCACGCCGCGGCGCGGTTCTTGTAAGCCACTGCCTTCTTCGGGTCGAGTCGGATGACCTCGTTGTAGTCGGCGATTGCGTTGTCGTACCGGCCCTGGTCGCACCAGGTCTCGGCGCGGTTGTGGTGGGCCAGGGCGTTCTTCGGATCGAGCCGGATGGCTTCGGTGAGGTCGGCGATCGCCCGGTCGTACTGCTTCTTCTGGGCCCACAGCGTGCCGCGGTTGTTGTAGGCCATCGAGTGCCCTGGATTGAGCCGGATGGCCTCGTTGCAATCGGCGAGGGCCCGGTCATATTCGCCCTTGCGATACCAGACCTCGGCACGGGTCGTGAACGCCCGGGCGTTTTGGGGGTCGAGCTCGATCGCCCGGTCCAGGTCGTCGAGTGCCTCGTCGAGCTGGTTGCGTTCCAACCGCGCCCGACCGCGGTGGTAATACTCCATGCTCGGGCCAGTCTCGAACTGGATCGGCGAGCCGTCGGCGAGGTATTGCTCCAGCCCGCCCACGAACCCCTGGCCCCAGTCGCGCAGGGTGCGCACCAGGGCATATCGGGGTTCGAGCCGAATGGCCCGGGTGAACGGCTGGATCATCGCCTCGTTGTCGTGGCGCTGATTGAGGGCGGCGTCGCCGCGCTCATGGGCGGTTTTGCCCGCGGGTTTGGGCTTCGGGCGGGCCGCCGTACCGGGTGCCGCGGGCGGGCTTGGCCAGTCATCCGCCGGAGCCGGGCCGGCCGCGGCCGGGGCTGAGCCGGTGATCGCGACCAGGATCAGCACCGCGGGAATCACGGCCGGACGACGTCCCTGTCCCGACCATCCAACCGCCGATCCGTCATCGACCGCTCGCCGCATGGATTGGTCCTCCGTGATTCAGGGTTCGATCGTTGCGACTCGGAACAGGGTCTCACTGGGGCGCCGGTTTCGAAATGCTCTGCAAGTAAGTCGAGAGACCGCCATCGTCCTTCGGGCCTCGCCGGTCGCGGAGGGACGATCCGGGATCCCCGGTCGCTTTCACCGGGGCCGAGGAGTTCGCGCCGGAGAAGTAGTCCGAGAGATTGAGCGTGGTGGTCTGAGTCGGCCAGTTCTGGAGGGTCGTCTCGATGTGGTTCCTCTCCCGCGCGGCCCTTTCGCGGTAATCCCGAGCCTCGGTGTCCCTGGGGTCGAGGCGGACGGCTTCGTCGAGGTCGGCGATCGAGCCGTCGAGGTCGCTGAACAGCAGTCTCACGACGCCTCGAGTCTTGTGGTTGAAGGCCGACCCGGGCCCGCGGCGGATGGCCTCGTCGAGGTCGGCGATCGCCTTTTCGAACTGTCGTTTCTCATACTGCGCCCAGCCGCGTAGGCCGAAGATCGTGCCCGTTCGCTGCCCAAGCTGGATCGCCCGATCGCTATCGGCGAGGGTCCGATCGGCATCCTGTTTTTCGGCCCAGATGCCTGCTCGCCGAGCGTAGGCACTCCCGTCCCGTGGGTCCAGGCGAATGGCTGTGTCGAGGTCGGTCAGGGCCCTCTCGAGGTCTCCCTTCAGGGCCCATGTCCAGCCACGGTCGTTGTAGGCCCCGGCGAGGTGGGGATTCAGGCGGATGGCCTCGTCGAAGTCGGCGATCGCCCGGTCGTGGTTTCGCCTCTCTCTCCAGGACCTGCCGCGGTTCTGGTACACACCCGCGTCCTTCAGGCCGAGGCGGATGGCCTCGTCGAAGTCGGAAGTCGCCCGGTCGTACTCCTTTTTCAGCATCCTGGTCACGCCTCGATTGTTGTAGGCCCACGGATCCGTGGGATCGAGCCGGATGCCTTCATCGAGGTCGGCGATCGCCCTGTCGTACTGCCCCTGCTCAGTCCAGGCCCAGCCGCGATTGACGTGGGCCGATGCACACCTCGAATCGATCCGGATCGCCTCATCGAAGTCAGCGATCGCCTTGCCGTATTCCTTCTTGCTGAGCCAGGCGGTGGCGCGATTGCTGAAGGCGCCGGCGTTCCGCGGGTCGATCCGGATCGCCTCGTTGCAATCGGCAATTCCCCTGTCATATTCACCCTTGAGGCGCCAGACCTCGGCACGATTCGTAAGCGCCTTGATGTTTCGGGGATCGAGGCGAATCGCCTGGTTGAAGTCGTCGAGCGCCTGGTCGATCTCGTGTGGCTTCACCCGCGCGGCACCGCGGCAGCAATAGGCGATGCTCAGGCCGGAGTCGATCCCGAGAGCGGAGTCACAATCCGCGATGCCCTGGTCCAGCTCACCGTTGAGACAGTGAGCCCGGGCGCGCTGGGCGTAGGCGAGGGCGTATTGGGGCTCGAGACGAATCGCTTCTGTGAACAGCCGGAGCGCGGCGTCGTAATCGCCCTTGGCGATGGCGTCAACGCCGCGATCGTAGGCTGTGCTGGCCGCGTCGTTCGGCTTCGGGTTGGTCGCGGAACCGGGTGCCGCGGGCCGGTTCGGCCGGTCGTCGGGCGGAGCCGGACCGGCCGCCGCCCATGGGGCCGCGCTCGCCAGGGCGACCATCATCAGGACCCCTTCAATCGCGGCCGGGCGACGTCCCCATCCCGACTGACCAACCGCCGATCCGTCATCGGCCGCTCGTCGCATGGAATTGTCCTCCGTGGTTCAGGGATCGATTGTCGCGCCCTGGAACGGGGTCTCATTGGGGCCCCGATGTCGTCACTCGTTCGAGGTACTGCTGAAGGCCATCCTTATCCGCTTGGTTCGGCCGATTGGGGACGGACGATTCGGACCGATTCTTTCCTCGCCCCGGCATCGGTAGCTCACCGCTGGGAAGGTACTTCGAGAGCTCTTCACGTGTCCTGTCGCTCGGCGAGGCAGTGAGGAACCTGTCGACACGTCGATTCTCCCGAACGGCCTGATCGCGATACCTTCGGAGCAGTGCGTTGCCCGGATCTCGTTTGATCGCCTCGTCGAAATCGACAACTGCTGCGGCGTATTCGTGATTCTTGGCCCTGGCCAGACCTCGATTCGCGTAGCCGTAGGCGGACCGCGGGTCGAACTGGATCACTCGATCGAAATCGCCAATAGCGTCCTGGTATTTATGGAGCTCGATATTGACGCAGCCGCGAATGAAGTGAGTTCGTTCGGACCGGGGCGCGAGCCGAAGGGCCCTGTCGCAGTCGGCGAGCGCCTGCTGCTGCCGGCCTGTCTGCATCAAGGCTTCGGCCCGCCTCCCGTAGCGCTCTCCGATGTCTGACCTGATTCGAATCGCCTCGCTGTAGTCGGCGATGGCCTGCTCATAGTTCGATTGCCGCCGATGGAGATCGCCCCGACTGACGAGATACGAGTCCTGGCGGGGATCGAGTCGGACGGCCTTGTCGTAGTCGGCGAGTGCCTTGTCGTACTGACCCATCTCGCGTCTCACCCATCCGCGGTTGGCATAGGCCTGTGCGTCGGGCGGGCCGAGCCGGATTGCCTCATCGAGGTCGCGCAACGCGGCATCGCGCTGACCGCTCTCCATCCGCGCCCGGCCGCGAAGGGAGTGGGCCTCGGATCGGCCGGGCTCCAGCCGGATGGCTTCATCGAGGTCCATGGCGGCCTTGTCGAACTGGTGCTTGTTGATCCAGGCCCAGCCTCGTCGCGTGAGCGTACTTGCGTTCCGCAGCCCCAGTCGAATCGCCGTGTCACAGTCGGCGATGGCACGATCGGATTCGCGCTTCTCGATCCAGACGGCCGCGCGTTGGGAGTAAGCGGCGGCGTCTCGAGGATCCTGGCGGATCGCCATTTCGTAGTCGGCCAGGGCCTTGTCGTATTCGCGCTTGAGAACCCAGTTCCAGCCGCGAGCGGTGTAGACTCCTCCTAGGTGGGGGGCCAGTCGGATGGCCTCATTGAAGTCGACGAGAGAGCTGTCGAGTTCTCCCTTCATCCTGTGGGCCATGCCTCGGTTGGCGAGGACATCGGCTGCGTGCGGGTCGATCCGGAGCGCCGCGTTGCAGTCGGCGATCGCCTTGTCGTACTCCTTCTTCTTCAACCAGGCGCCGGCGCGGTTGCTGAAGGCGTGCGCGTCCCGCGGATCGAGCCGAATCGCCTCGCTCCAGTCGGCGATGGCCCGGTCATACTTGCCCCGGGAAGCCCAGACATCCCCACGATTCAGGAGCGCCGTCGCGTTCCTGGGATCGAGCTGGATCGCCCGGTTCAGGTCGTCGAGCGCCTGGTCGAGCTCGTTTCGTTTCAATCGGACGGCGCTGCGGCAGGAATACGCGATGCTCAGACCGGGGTCGACCCGGATCGCGGCGTCGCAATCGGCGAGGCACTGCTCCAACTCGCCCTTGCGACCGTGGGCCCGGGCGCGCTGGGCGTAGGCGAGGGCATTTCGCGGGTCGAGGCGAATCGCCTCGGTGAATAGCCGGATTGCTGTGTCGTACTCGCGCTTGTTGAGGGCCTCGACGCCGCGATTGCGGGCTGTTTTGGCCGCATCGTTGGGCTTCGCGTTGCTTCCCGTATCCTGTGCCGCGGGCGGGTTTGGCCGGTCATCCGCCGGAGCCGGGCCGGCTGCCGCCGGCTGGGCCGTGCTTGTGGTGGCGATCAGAGCCACCATCCCGAGGAACACAACCGGGCCGCGTCGCCGTCCCGTTCCGACCCCGACCCCGCCGCCGTCCGTGAATCCGACCGCTCGCCGCATGGGATCGTCCTCCTTGTGAGATCCGGCTCGTCAGTGCGTCGCCTGGCGCTCGGGCTTGCCGGCCCGGTAGAGCTTCAGCCGACGCTCGCCCTCGGTGCGAGCCTTACCGGCGGGGCGCAGGTCGTTGGCCTGCGATTGCCACCGCGCGGCCAGGGGGAAGTCCCCGGCCTCGGCCCAGGCAGCGGCGAGGTCGTCGAGCGTCGCGGGGTCGCTCCAGTCGGAGAGGATGCACAGTTGCGTCGCGGTGCTCGCGGCGCGTCGCCTTGTCGCGGCGTCGTGGTCGCCCGCCTCGTCGAAGGCCGCCGCCAGCATTTCGAGCTTCGCCGGGTCCTTCCAGTCGGAGGCCGAGCACGCCTGGGTCGCGGCGAGGATCGCGGCCCGCCTGGCGGGGTCTGCCGGGGGACTGGCGTGTCGCTCGCCAGGAGAGGCCCCGGCCGCGGACGGTCGCTCTCGTCGCCCCACGCGGGTGAACTTGTCCCCCTCGCGATCGTACTCGGCCCGCATTCGTGCGTTCTCCTTCTGGAGCTTGCGGGCCTCGGCGTTCTTCGGGTCGATCCGGAGCGCCCGGACGAAGTCGTATTCCGCCCGGTCGAACTGGTCGGCGAGCATTCGGAGTTCGCCGCATTCCACGTAGATCTCGGCGTTCTTCGGATCGAGTCGGATGGCCTCGTCAAGGTCCGCGCCCATCCTGTCATCGTCCATGTTCAGCCCATGGACCCTGGCGCGAACGACGTGGAAGTAGGCGTCCTTCGGGGCGAGTCGGACGGCCTCGTTGGCGTCGGCCATCGCCAGATCGATGGCATGTTCATCGCGGTAGATCCGAGCCTCGGCGCGATTGGCGTGGGCGCCGGCGGATTTTGGGTTCAGCCGGATGGCCTCGTCCAGGTCGGCGATGCCGCGGTCGTAGTCTCTTTTTGCAAGTCGGGCGGCGCCCCGGTTGCCATAGGCCGTTGCGTATTTGGGGTCGATCCGGATGGCCTCGGTGCAGTCGGCGATGGCCCTGTCGTAATCCTTCTTCACGAGCCAGACATTCGCTCGGTTGTTGAAAGGCGCCGCGAGACTGGGGTCGATCCGGATGGCCTCGTTGCAGTCGGCGATGGTCCTGTCATATTCGCCCCTGAGAAGCCAGGCTCCGCCACGGCTTGTGAACGCCGTGGCGTTGTGGGGGTCGATCCGGATCGCCTCGTTCAGGTCGTCAAGTGCCCGGTCGATCTCTTTTCGTTCCAACCGGACGGTACCGCGGCAGGAATACGCGATGGCCAATCCGGGGTCGATCCGGATCGCGGAGTCGCAGTCCGCAAGGCTTTGCTCCAGCTCGCCCTTGCCATCGTGGGCCCGGGCGCGCTGGGCGTAGGCGAGGGCATTTCGTGGGTCGAGGCGAATCGCTTCGGTGAATCGTCGGATAGCCTCGTCGTGGTTCCTTTTGTCGAGAGCCTCGACGCCGCGATTGTAGGCTGTTCGGGCTGCGTCGTTCGGCTTCGGCTTGCTCGCAGCACCAGGTACCGCAGACCCGCCCGGCCGGTCGTCCGCCGGAGCCGGTCCGGCCGCCGTCGCGACAGGGCCGGCCATCGCGACCATTGCAATCGCACCGAGGAGCACAACCGGTAGGGGTCGCCGTCCCGTTCCGACCCGCCCGCCGTCCGCGAATCCGACCGCTCGCCGCATGGGATCGTCCTCCGTGGGTTGTCTTGCCGGCCTGTTTCCTGTCAATGACGGGGGGATCCCGCAAGTGCCTCTCCGACCGATCCGATCCGCTGTAGGAGGCGGCTCCGTCCGCCGATCCGGTCCGATCCGGTCTCGGCTATCCCGGTCCGCCGGGTCGGGGGACGGAGCCCCCTCCTACAGGAGATCCGGTCCTTTGTAGAGGCGGCTCCGTCCGCCGACCCCATCCGATCCGGTCTCGGCCATCCCGGTCTGCCGGGTCGGGGGACGGAGCCCCCTCCTACAGGGGACCCGGTCCGATGTTGTCCGCCGATCTGGAATCCTCTGCGTCGATCCACACGCTTACGGCGTGGTCTCGCGATACGGCTTCTTCGCCTGGTAGAGCTTCAACCGGGCGGTGCCCTCGGTTTTTTCCTTGCCGTCGGGGAACAGGCCGTTCGCCGCTGTCTGCCACTTGACGGCCGAGGCATAATCGCCCGCCTCGGCGCAGGCGGCGGCCAGGGTGTCCAGCACGCCCGGCTCCTTCCACTCGGTCTGCTCGCAGGCCCGCTTCGCCAGCTCGACGGCCCGCTTGCCGTCGCGGAATTTCGCCACCGGGCACGTCGCGCCGATCCAGGCGCGGCCATTCAGCGAGTCGGGGTTCTCGGGGTCCAGTTGCAGGGCGTGGTCGAGGTCGGCCACGGCCCTGTCGTAGACCTTCCGCTCGAACCAGACCATGCCGCGGTTCGCATACGACCATGGGCTGCCCGGGTCGAGCCGCACCGCGCGGTCCAGGTCAAGCATCGCGCGGTCATAATCGCGCTTCTCGAACCACGCCAGGCCGCGGTTGCAATAGGCCCAGGCATTCCTCGGGTCGAGCTTGATGACTCGCGAATAGTCCGCGATCGCCCGGTCGTGATCGGCCTGGTCGGTCCAGATCCCGGCGCGAAGGGCATACGGGTCGGGGCTCTCCGGACCGAGCTTCATCGCGGCGTCGCAATCGGCGATCGCCTTGTCGTACTCCTTCTTCTCGCGATAGGTCAGCGCCCGGGCGAGATACACGCCGGGGTTCTTCGGATCGAGGCGAATCGCCTCGGAGAAGTCGGCGATCGCGCTGTCGTATTCCTTCTTCTCGCGATAGGTCGTGCCGCGCGACTGATAGGCCGGGGCGGCCTTCGGTTCGAGGCCGATGATCCGGGTGTAGTCGGCGATGGCGCGGTCGATGTCGCCCTTCTGGCCGGCCGCCGCGGCGCGGCCCGCGTAGGCGTCGATGTCGCCCGGGTTGATCCGCAGCGCGGCGTCGAAGTCGGCGATGGCCTGGTCGGGCTCGCCCATCATCATGCGGGTCGCCGCGCGGCTGGTATATGCGGCGGCGTCCTTCGGATCCAGGCGAATCGCCTCGGTAAAATCGGCGATGGCCTTCGGAAACTGGCGGAGCGCCGCATACGCCGCACCCCGGCGGCCGTACGCCTCGGCCAGGCCCGGCCGCAGGCGGAGGGTCTGGGAAAAATCAGCAATGGCCCTGTCGTACTCCTCGCGGGCCGAGCGCACGCTGCCCCGGACCTCGTAGGCGAGTGGGTCATTCGGCGCCAGGCGGATCGCCTCATCGCAATCGGCCAGCGCGTGCTCGGCGTCGTCGCGCTCGATCAGCAGGATCTTGCCCCGCATGGCGAAGGCGAACGCATCCTTGGGATTCGCCGCGATGGCCTCGCTGAAATGCGCCACGGCCTGCTCGACCGGGACGACCGCGTCCGCGTCGGCCCAGCCCGCGCCGCGGCCGTCGAGAAGCAATCGGACCGTCGAGCCCTTCACCTGCTCGACCAGGTACACCTCACCGGCGAGGGCGCGGCCGGGCGATTGTCCGGGCCCGACGCCCGGCGCCCCCGGCCCGGCGCGCAGCGCCAGTCCGGCGTGCCGCGCCACCACCCGCTTGCCGGCGAGCTCGGCGGGGCTGAGTGTGGTCTTCGCCGCGGCCGTCGGCTCGTCGGCCCGCGATGCGACCGGCCCGAGCGCGATCTGGCCCGCGACGATCCCGATCCCCAGGCCGAACCCCCGGAGCCATGTCGACCGATGCCGGCGCCCGTTCGTCGCCGCGCTTTGACCCACGACCATCCCGCTCCTCCTGTCGAGTGCCTCGTTCGCCGCGGCGCGCAATGGCCAGGGCCGTTACGCCCCGCGACCAACCGACCGAATCGTCCGGGTCCCTGGGCGATGAGCATGGGCATGAGCATGAGCGTCGGCGGGCTGTCGCTGTGGTATTGCTGAGGTGAGGATTCGGAGGTGCGAGGACCGCTCGGGTCGAGTCATGCCGCCACGTTCCGGGAGCGGCCCGCCGCCGATCAGTCAGTCGGCCGGGCCGTCGCGTCCTGTCGCACGAGCCGGACTCGGCGGGGAGGATAGTCCAATCGGGCGATTTGCACAAGGCGAGTGGCGAATGATACCCGGCGACTGCCGTCGACGTGCGCAGACACCCGGCGACTGACGTCGCCGGTTCGCCCGGCGTTTCAAAGGCTCTCCGCCCCGATGGCCTCGCCGCCGGCTCGGGTGGAGATCGCCCACCAGGTTCGCGGGTCGACGCTATCCTTCACGAACCGCACCGAGCCGTCCAGGAAGCCGATATTGACGCCCCCGGGGTGGAACGAGCTGGCCCCGACACAGACCGCGCTCCACTCGATCGGGTACGCCTGGCCCTGGAACACGCAGGCGTTCCGGTTCGGCGGCATGATGTGCGAGTAGCCGCCCCCCTGCGCCGCCGAGTCGGTGCCCCAGATCTGCCCCTTGCTGTCGAATCCGGCGAGCGTCGCCGCGGCCTGACAGGCGTTGACATAGTTCATCAGCGGCACATAAACACCAGTCTTCGGCACCGGCAGGGACATCAGGTACACCTGGTTCGGCCCCCGGTCCGTCGTGCCGTTCTTGCCGCGGATCATCTCGCTCCAGATCGCCGTGCTGGACGTCCCATCGGTGACGGACGCCAGCGTGATCGTCGGCGCCAGCCCCGCGACGCTGGCCACGTTCCCCGCCCCCATGAAATACGCCGGCCCGTCGTACCGGCCGCCGTGATTCGTGGGCGTGGTGCCCAGGTTGTTGGGATAACTCGTGTACCCGATCTGCCGCGTCCCCGCGCCCGTGACGAGGTCGACCCCGCAAGGCACATTTGCATCCGAGGGGCAAAGAAACACATCCACCGACGTCGTCAGCGTCGTGGCATTCGGCGGGGCCTGCTGGAAGAAGCTCACGTTCATCGCGTCGAACAGCGCGCCCTGCTCGAGGTACGGCAGGACCCGCGCCTTCATGCTGAAGTTGTTCGACCACTCGGGCCCCGTCGCCGCCGCGGGCGGCAGGGCGCCGTGGGCATCGCAGTACCCCTGCACGGCCAGCCCGAGCTGCCTGAGGTTGTTCGCGCACCTCGACCGCCTCGCCGCCTCGCGCGCCGCCTGCACCGCGGGGAGCAACAGCGCGACCAGCACGCCGATGATCGCGATCACCACCAGGAGCTCGATCAGCGTGAACCCGCCCCGTACCGATCGACGCCGCATCACCCGCCGCTCCTTTCCGGCCGAATCCCACCGACCATGGATCGAATGGCGTTCCTCGCCCAACGACAATCGTACGAGAGAGCGGGGCGAGAGTCAACCCGGGGCGGTTCGTGTGCGCGCCGAGGACGATCATCGGTACAATTCGATGATTCCCCTGGACGAATGCCTCCAGGCTGCGGGCGTCCCGCGGGGTGGCTTTTCGTGTTCTCCGCGGTGGATGATGTCCATGCCGAAGAGATCGCCCCGGGAAGACCTGCCCTGGCCGGTCGCGCCGGTGCCCGATGTCCCCGAGTTCTCCGGGTTGTTGACGACGGACGAGGTGGTCGGGCGCCTTGACCGCTGGCATGGCGAGCTCGATCACTGGCTGCACATCTGGCGGAAGCGCGACGCCACGTTTTACCGGCGGCTGCCGAAGGTCGTCCGGCAGACCCGCGAGTTATTGCAACGCGCGGAGGAGCTTTTGCCGGAGGACGTGCATGTCACGCACGGTGTCGAGAAACGGAGCACGCTGGCAAATTACCACAACCTCCTGGCACGGGCGCTGGGCGAGACGCTGGGCTGGGCCGCGGGCGCCGAGGCCGATCGCGAGTTCCGCCAGGCCCGGTCGCTCGCGCCCGAGGTCTCGGCGTACTGGTACAGTCATGTCCGATATTTGATCCTGGGCGGCCGGATCTGCGAGGCGCTCGAGGAGATCAACGCGGTCGACCCGCGGATCATCCGGAACGAGCAGGAATCGATCGCGCAGCAGGTGGTGAACTGGGCGCTGGCGTACCGCGAGATCGGCTTCGGGATCCGCGCCGACATCTTGAAGCAATGCATCGCGCTGGTGAGCCAGGTCGGCACAGGGCTACTCGTCCGCGGCTGCCCCTTGCCACACCCGCCGGGTCACAGGTGGGGGCGCACCGAGATCCTCCGCGTCCTCTGGGCGGGGATGCAGTGCAGCATCCCGGTGGACGAACTCTGCCGCCGCGAGGGGATCGATCAGGCGACATACTACCGATGGCGCCGGCGGTATTTGCCCCCGGAGTGGGGTTTGGAGCCGGCGTTGGTGTAGGTACGGGTGAACGGACGGCAACTCAGTTTTTTCGGCCCTTCGTCTTGTTCCATCCCGGCTCCGAGCTTTTTCGCCGGGCGGTGCGCACCGAGATGATCCGCCTGGCGACCAGATCCTGGATAATGAGATGGACTGCGGTCTGGAGATGCGTCGGGATTTCCGCTGGTGACAAATGCCTGGCCGACGCCCGCTTCACCGCCTGCGAGACCTTCTCGATATCGATCGGTAGGTTGTAGATCCTCGTCTTGTCATAGCCGCCAGCGGCGGTGCGGAGCCGGTCCCCAATCTCGTCGCACGTGAGCGTGGTTTCTTCAGGAAATTCGGCAAAATGCAGGAGCAGCCAGAGGTCGAAGCACGGGTTGCACACCGCGACGTTGATACCCTTCTGGCGGCATTGGCGGAGAACATGGGTCAGGTTGCCGATGTGATTCGGCTGCACCCAGTGATCACAGTCGGTGACGACCCAGAACGAGTCTCCGTCGTCGATCTCAAACTCCTCGATGTACTCGTCGATCCGATCCAGGACGTGCTGCGGCGCGGACTTTCCGTCCCGTGTTTCGAGGACACGAAACTGGACGCGGGTGGACTCGAAGAAGTCGAAGTACTGCTGAACCGCGTACCTGTCCTCGGAGGCGATGACAACCAGGCTCGCGTCGCGGACGGGATTCAGCGTGCGGTCAAGAGCGCGTCTTTTTCTCATTCGCCGATCCGTTGGTCGAGCGCTGGATCATATCCATCAGCTTCTTCGTGTCGCCGATGAACGGGATGCCGCCGAACCGACCCTGGAGGTAACCTTTCTCGATTCGCAGATCCTTTCGCGCGTTCCAGTCGGCGAGCGACGACAGGTGGGATTGTTGCTGGGCGTCCTTCTCGATGAACCAGACCTCGTCCCGCCGCAGCAGCTTGAGGTCGAGCAGGTGCGTCTCGTGGGTCGTGACGATCATCTGCTGATATTTGCCTGGGCACGCGTCCAGGAAGAGCTCCAGAAGGGCGCGGCAGAGCAGCGGGTGCAGGCTGCGGTCGAGCTCGTCCACCACGAACACCTTGTGCTGTCGCGTGAGGTGATAGAGCGCCGGAAGCAGATTCAGGCAACGCTGCGTGCCATCGGATTCCTCGTGGAAGGCGATCGAATAGTTCCCGCGGCTCACCTGATGTCGGGCGTTGAGGTTCTTGCGAACGATCTTGGTCGGGTCGTTGGAGTCTCGCTGAAGCGTGACCCCGGGCCCACTGACTACCAGGTCGACGCTGCTCCCTTCTGGTGGCTGCAACAGGTCGAGCAATGGATCGGCGACCCTGGCCACGTCAATCGTCGCCTTCTCGAGATTCAGGTCGTCAATGCCGGTGCCAACATTTCGGAGGAATGTGCCACAGAAGCGTCGGAAGTCGTCATTCGCTTCGATCATGTTCAGCAAGGACAGATATTGCGATTCGGCAAGGACGACGTTCAGACACTCCGCAAACCACCGGACGACCCGGGTCAGCAGATCCCCACGGCCTTCGGCCGGCAGCTCGACGATCTTGCTCAGCAGCAACTGCTCGTCCTTGACGCCCAGGTCCCTGAGTGCTCGCAGTGCCTTCCCGAGTGTGGCCTGTTCCCCGCCAAAGCCGCGCAGTCTGCCGATCTCGATGTCCTTCCGGGTGCGAGTAAAAACGTTGACCTCGCGGCCGGATGTCGACGTGGCATCAAGCCACTCCTCGTGGATGGCCTCCTGCGTCGCAGTGAAGCCGTAGACGAATACCTGTTCGCCGGAGAGGAAGCGGAACTCGAATGAGGTCGGAATCTGCTTCCTCAGGAAGCGGAAGCGGTTCTGGGCAAGTCCCTTGAGGGTCGTCCGCCCGAGGACCATCTGCTGGGCGAACAGGATCGACTTGACGAGGTTCGACTTGCCCGAGGCGTTCGCGCCGTAGACGACGCCAATCTGCAACACGCTCTTATCGGTGCCCGGGATCTCGACACAATGGCCGGGATGGTCCTTCAGCGAGGTGGCGACCATGTTCAGGGTCTGCTCCTGGCCGAAGGAACGAAAGTACTCGACTGTGAAGTTGATCAGCACGGCGGCATCGAATCTTTCACGAAAACCAGGGCGAATCCGCAATGGCGGCGACAGTTTCTCCATCCTAGCGAGAAAAAATCACGAAAACAACGGGCTTGTGGCCGCCCAAACGTCAATCGCGAGCACCCAGCCCCGCCCGGGCCTCGAGGTACGCCTGGTAGTATCGGGTGGCATAGGCGTGATAGTCGAAGTCGATCGATGAGGCGACCGTCTGGATCGTCGCCCAGAGCGATTCGCGCAACGTCGACGCGGCGCGAAGGACCCGCAGGTCGGCCAGGTCGCCTGAGTCGATGGCAGCATCACCCCGGTAAGCCGAGAGCAGGTGCCGCTCACCGTCCTCGTCGAGGCCGGCATTGGCCGCCAGGTTGGCCAGGTCGAATAGCGGGTGTCCGACCCCGGCGTATTCCCAGTCGACCAGCCAGAGCCGGTCGCCGTCGTCGATCACATTCGCCGGCAGCAGGTCGTTGTGGCACGGCGACGGAAGGAACGGGCCGATCCGCCGGGCGAGGTCAACCGCGTGTTCGAGCAGCACCTCCAGCCGGTCGGGCAGCCGGGCGCCCAGGCGGTCGGCCGTCCGGGCGTAGGTGCGCACGGTCTGGAACGGGCAGAAATACAGCCACTCGCCCGAGACCTCGTGGCGCGACCGGTGCAGCCGGCGCAGGAGCACGGCGACGCGGTCGAGCATCGCGGGATCGCGGAGGTCAGCCTCGTCCAGGGTTCGGCCGGAGATGAAGCGCGTGACCAGCAGCCCCGGCTCGTGGTGGACCAGTTCAGGCGCGAGGCCCAGGTCGCTGGCGGCGCGGTGGCAGGTTATCTCATTGCGGCGGTCCACGCCCAGCATGGTGCGGTCCTCGCCCAGCCGGGCCACATACGCCGGGCCGGCGGGGCCCTGGCCGGGTTCCGATTCGATCCGGATGACATAGTTATCATTCGTGATCCCGCCGGCGAGCCGCTCGACCTCGATCCGGCCGCGGGCGAAGTCCAGGCTGCGAAGGCGATGGATCAGGCTCGCCTGTTCGTCACATTCCGATGAACTCATCGACGGGCTCCGGTTGGCGATGTACGGTGGCGTGGCGAAGTGGCGTGAATCAGGGCCGACTACCGAAGCTCTCCCGCGCGGCTGGGGGCCAGCGAAGGCGCGAAGGACCTTCGGTGGGCACTCCCTCGCGGGGCGCCAAGGTCTCGACTTCCGGAGGTGGCAGGACGGATCGGCGGCCGGAGGGACGCGAGCCCGCCCGGAGGCGCATCCTCCGTTCCCACCGGACTTCCTGGCCTCGAGCGACTCGTGCACCATGTCCCGCGGCATCAGCCGCGGCACCGCGAAGCAGGCCGTCGTTGCCGGTCGCGAGCCGCTCCCGATCCTCGTCGTTGACCCGAGTTGCACGGTATGCTCTGCTGATCATGGGAATGACCTCCGGCACGTGCCGTAGCGAAACCTCAAGACTTCGCTTCCACCGCCGATCGAGGCATCCCCTCCACGCGAATCCTGTAGCCAACGTCGATCCGGACTGAGGCGCGGAGTCAGGAGACCCGCGTCCGGCGAGTCTTCGAGCCCTTCGCGGGTGGGCCGTCAGGCTGAAGCCCGACCTACCGGAGATCAACCATCGCGTCGAAAGGAGGCACCGATGCCAGAGCGACTCGCGTGTATATCTGTGCTGCTCGCAATACTGGCGCCGCCGGCCGGTCTGGCCCGAGGCGCCGGGCCGATCGCGGCCGGCCGCAGGCTGGAGCTGCGCGTCGTCGAGCGCGACGGCGGCAAACCCGTCGCCGGGGCGGCCATCCGCGCCGGCGACGCCCGGGTCGCTGGCGCGAAAACCTCTCACAGTACGACCGACGAGCACGGCGCCTGCTCGGTCCCGGTGCCGCCGGAGACTCGAACATTCGTCGTCCACGCCTGGAAAGACGGGTTCGTGCCGGTGCGGATCGCCTGGGGTTATCAGCATGAGTTCGAGTTCGAGGGTGTGCCGTCGACCTATACGATCGTCCTCGACCGCGGTACGGCGATCGGCGGAGTTGTCCGCGACGAGCAGGGCCGGCCGGTCGCTGGTGCCCGGGTCACGCCGTCGCTGGCGAACGCCCCGCGCGGCGAGATCGAGGCGCTCGACCTGCCGGACGACGCGGGCTTCACGACCGATTCCGACGGCCGCTGGCGCTGCACGATCCTGCCGGCATCGTGGAAGGCGGAGGAAGTCGCCCTTCGCGTCCAGCATCCGGGCTTCCTCGACAGCGGGGGCTCGTTCAACCGGAACGTGCCGACGAAGGAGCTGCGCGACGGCTCGGCCGTCCTGGTGCTGGAGACGGCCTACACGGTCGCCGGCACCGTCGTCGGCCCGGATGGCAAACCCGTCGCCGGGGCCGCGGTGGCCTGGCGCGATGCGAGCGGGTCCGAGCCGATCCCCGAGACGGCCGGGCCCGACGGCCGGTTCCGGTTCGAGGGCTGCCGGCCGGGCCTCGCGATCCTCACGGCCGACGCGCCCGGGATGGCGACGAGTGTGAAGCTCGTCCACCTCGGCCCGCCCGGCCCGGAGGCCCTCGAGGGACCCGCGCCGCCAGTCGCCGCGCGGCGCCTGGAGGCGCCGGCGCCGCCCGGATCGAGCCTGCTCCCGGCGCCCGCCGAGGCCGCTCCAGGCGAGGAGCCGGAGCCGCCCACGGTGTGGCCCGGATGGTTCGCGCCCGACTTCCGTCAGGTCGCGAAGACCGGGCCGAGCGACCCGCCGCTGGTGATCCATCTGGGACCGGGGCGGACCATCCGCGGACGCGTGGTCGCTCACGACGGACGACCGGTCGCCGGCGCGCGGGTCACGCCCGAGATCCGCGGTCGGACCGACCTGTGCGCCCTGCGGGCCGAGACGGACGCCGACGGCCGGTTCGAGTGGACTCACGCGCCGCTCGAGATGGAGGTCCTGAAGGTCGACAACCCGGCCGAGGGCCAGGAAGTCCGCCGCTCGGCGCCCGGCGCCGGCATCACCGAGATTGTGCTCACGATGCCTCGCCCGTTCCGCCTGCGCGGCAAGGTCGTCGACGCCGAGACCGGCCGGCCGATCGAGCGCTGCCGACTGATCGAGGGCGTCGCCTGGACCCACGACTTCGCGCCAACCGAATACGAGAGCCCGCCCGACTGGTCCCGCCTCGCCGGCCGAGTAATCGACGGTGGTCGATATGAGGTCCGCTTCCCGCACGAGAAACGCCAGAGCGAACCGCGGTTCTACTACCCGGTCCTGCTCGTCCGCGTCGAGGCCGAAGGGTATGCCCCGGCCGTGTCGAGGAGTTTCAATCAATGGGCCGGCCAGCCCACCTTCGACTTCGCCCTGCGCAGGCGACCGTGGATCAAGGGCACGGTTCGCGCGCCCGACGGCGCGCCGGCCGCCGGTGCGGAGATCCTCGTCGCATTGAAGGGCCAGCCGCGGCCGAGCATCTACAACGGCCGGCTGGTCGACGGCTGGCGCGGCGAGATCATCCGCACGGATCGCGACGGCCGATATGGATTCGCTCGTCCCGAGGCGCCGGGGCGGATCGTGTTGCTCGCGCCCTCGGGGATGGCCCAGCGCACGCCCGATGAACTCGCGGCGAATCCCGACGTGACGCTCGAGCCCTGGGGCCGGATCGTCGGCCAGGTGCGCGTCGGGATCGGGCCCGGTGCTCGCCGGCTGGTCGGCGCCGAGGTCTGGAACGCCGATTATCGCGGCGAGCCGATCGTGGCCTTCGTGTCGCGGGCGCTGACAGACGCCGAGGGCCGGTTCGCGATGGACTGCGTCGCGCCGGGGCACGCGATGGTCTATCGCCCCTCGTGGACGGCCAGCAACGAATTGAGGCGATCGCACCGCCAGGGGATCGAGGTGCAGTCGGGGCAGACCGCCGAGGTGATCGTCGGCGGCAAGGGCCGGCCGGTGATCGGCCGCCTGACTCGCGCCCCGGGCCTGCCCGAATTCCCCTTTCAATGGGTCGTCGCCCGCATGTGGCTCGCTCAGCCGGAGCCGGGATTTCCCGAGGGCTTCGACGACTGGGACGGCGCCCGCCGGAAGCAGTGGTGGGACGACTACTACCAGACCGACGAGGGCCGGCGGTACTACGAGGGTGCCAGCAGCTACGCCGTGAAGGTCGGCCCGGACGGCTCGTTCCGCATCGATGATGTGCCCGAGGGGCAGTACTGGCTCGTGGCGAGTTACACCGAGGACAGGGCGGAGTCCCTCGGGGAGCGCAAGCTCGTCAAGATCGCCGGGCTCGACCAGTACGTCGAGGTCCCCGCCGGCCCGGACGCGAAGCCGCTGGACCTGGGCGCGCTCACCCTCACGCCGCCGGAGCCGGAGGTGGTTCGGGAATAGTTTTCGGTTTTCGGTCTTCGGTTTTCGGTCTCCGATCTCCGGACTGCCCCCCCTTTGCGAGAAGAGGTCAACCGCCCTGTGGCCGCGCCATGCGGGCCGGGCCTCGCACCGGCGGCGCGATCTCGCCGCTCGGATCGGGCGCGAGCGCGCGTTATGCTGGGGCCTGCGAGATTTCTCACCGCCCCGGCCGAATACCGGAGGGTTCTCCGGCGTCTGGTTCTCATCGCGAGAATCGATTCCAACCGAGGCGGCGTTCATCCCGGCGAAAGGATTGCCCCCATGCCCGACAACCGCATCGCCACCGTGCGCCCAGTCGAGGAATCCGAGGCCACCGGCAAGGTGGCCGCCATCTTCGCGGACATCAAGAAGACCAAGAATATCGATTTCGTCCCGGACTTCTGGCGGGTGATCGCGATCAACCCGAACCAGCTCGAGATGGTCTGGACGACCCTGAAATCGGTGATGCATCCCGAGGCCGTCGGCCGCACGCCGCGCCTCGATGCCCGGACCCGCGAGATCATCGCGCTGGCCGTCTCGGCCACGAACGGCTGCGCTTACTGCATCAACTCGCACACCGCCGCGCTGCGGAAGCTCGGCGTGGACGACGAGACCCTCGGCGAGATCATGTCGGTCGTCGGCCTGTTCAACCTGACGAACTCGATGGCGAACGGCTACCAGGTCGTGCCCGACGTCCGCCCCCGCGTCGAGTGAGCGAGCAAGCCGACCGATCGCGACAATACCAGAATCGAGGCCGCCATGACGAACCGTGTTCTCCAGGTGCTGGCCGTGCTGGTGCTGAGCGCTCACATCGCCCGCGCCGACGACGGGCCGGGATTCGTCCAGCGCGAGGGAACGGTCCGCCTCGCGTCGGGGTTGTCGGCTCATTACGCCTGGTCGTATTACCAGCGCGATGGTAATGCGCTGGCGAAGGCCGTCAGCTCGGGCGACTCGATCGTCGCGCTGACGGATTCCGGCGCGCTGTTGCGGTTCGACCGGGCAACCCTCCGGCTGACGACGGAATCGTTCGGCCCGGTCGCCGCGCCCTGCCTCGGCCGCGGCGAGGGAGACACGGTGCTCGCCGGGTTCGCCGACGGGCGAATCGCCCGCGTCGACCCGGCCACGCTGGCGATCACCGAGCTCGCCCGGTCGACGGGCGAGGTGGCGTGGGTGGGCGTCACGAGCGCGGTTGCTGGGGAGAAACCGCGGATCGTGACGGTTCTCGTGAAGCCCCGGCTCGCCGTCCACGACCTCGGCAAGGGGAAGACGTACGAGCTCCCCAAATTGCTGGGGCGCCCCGGCGCGTTCCTGCTCGACCGCAAGGGCCGGCTCTGGCTCGGTGCGGACAACGGCGAGTGGGCGGGGTGGTGCGTCTCCGTCGATCTGACCACCGGCCAGGTTCACCAGATCCTCCCGCCCGGGGCCGGCGGCGAGGCCGGGCGAGATGCGTTCTGGGACGGTGTCTACGGATTCGCGGAAATGCCCGACGGCCAGATTTGGGCTCACGGCGGTACGATGCACATGGGCGGCGTCAGTGGATTCATCTGCCGGGTCGACCGCGGCCGGGCCGAGGATCTCTACCACCGTGATAACCTCGAGCTGATCCGCCGCGAGACCGAACGGCGGCTCCAGGCCGAGAAGGCGGAGGAGAACGGGCCCGGGGCCGCGCCCGCGAAGGCGGCGCCCGAGCCCCCCATCGACCTCAATCGCCCGTTCCTGCCGATCACAAACATCATCGAGGAGCCCGGCACGGGCGCGATCGTCGTGATGGCGTTCAGCGAGATGTACCGCACCGATGCGAAGCTCGCCGACTGGCGGAAGTTCCACGAGCTGGAGATCGGCTATCGGGCGGGCCGTCGCGACGCGGTGGGCACGTACCCCTCGGTGCGCTCGGTCGAGCCGATCGCCCCGAAGGCGGCCGGCGGGCCGATGGGATACCTGTTCGCCACGCGGATGGATGGGCTGGTCCGGCTGGTCGACGGCAAGACCACGCGGAGCACACCGCTGACCCAGCTCGAGATTGAATCCACCGGGCAAATGATTCTGTCGAGGGAAGGAATCCTGCTGTTCCCAGCCCCGGACAACGGCCAGGAAAACGACGCGGTCTGGCGTCACCATGACGGAGGATGGACGCTCGCCTCGTTCTCGCCGCCGTATCGGGCCCATCCCGATGCCGACCGCGAGAAGGGCGCGCCGCCGGATATGGACTGGTCGAGCACGGCGACTCTGGTCGGCCGCGACGGCTCGATTTACACGGTGAACGGGGTGTATTACGGCGACCTGGGCACGCGCACGACCGCCCGCTGGCATCACGGCAAGGCCGAGGTCATCGGCAGCGAGGTCTCGACGCTGATCGCCAGGGCCAGCTTCGTCACACCCGATGGTGCCCTCTGGAACGCCGAGAACAGCATCCTCCGCCGTTTCACCGGCGGCAAATGGATGGATACCGACACATCCAGGGGCCCGCACGCAATCCGCCGCGAGGACTGGAACGGGCTGGACCTGGCGCTGACCGCCGTGAACGAGGCCGGGCCGCCGTGGATTCTTCACGACAGGCGCCTCGAGCGCCTGCTCCGGCTGGAGTATGGCCCCGAGTTCAAGGCTCCGCGACTGACGCTCGTCACGCCCATCGCGGCCGGCGCGGAGGGGCCGGTCAAGGTGCACGACGCGATCGCCTGGACGAAGGACTCGCTGCTGCTCGCCACCGACCGGGGATTGAAGATCTTCGCAATCGACGGCGAGAAGCTGTCGGCGGCGGCGATCGAGACCGGCAATCGCCCGGTGACCCGGCTGGCCCGCGACGGCCGCGGCCGGCTCTGGCTGGGCGGAGGCCAGGGCCTGCTGATGGTCGAGGCCGACGGCAAGACGCTGCACCCGCTCGACGCCGTGCCGCGGCTGGGCCGGTCGAAGGTCGAGGCGCTCGTCGCCGACCCCGATCATCCCGACGGCGTCATCGCGGCGATCGCCGATCGCGGTGTAGTGTTCATCGTGCTGCCGCATGTCGATTGATCATCACCTCGCAGATTGATAACAGAGAAGAAGAACGTATTCCGCCGGCATGAGATTCGGTCGGGCAGTCTTGCCCGACGGGGCCGGAATGTCGGGCAAGAATGCCCGACCTACTTGAGGACCTTTCTTGCCCGGGTAATGGATTCGTGCCCTTCGTGTGATTCCTGGTTGGAATCGGCGGCTGGAGTCCCTGGCATCCTCACCCCGGCTCGATGACCAGGAACGAGCAGCCATTGCCGGCCGCTCGGATCGTCAGCCGCAATCGGCCGTCGGCGCCGCGCGAGTGCGAGGAGTCGGTCGGGCGGCAGTCGCACAGCCGGCGGACCTCGTCGACCTCGGCCTTCGAATAGGACGGGGGCGCGAGCAGCTTGCGGATCAGCTCGCGGGCCGCATCGCCGAGCGCCGGGTTCTTGCTTTCGGCGATCACCTTTAACAGCGTGGGCGCAGCCGCCTGGACGGCATCCGGGCCCAGGGATTCCAGCGTCGCCAGCGCCTGGCGCCTCGCGGATGGGTCAGCGTCGCCTTTCTCCAACGTCGCGATCGCCGACGCCTGGCGTCTCGAATCAACCTGGCCGCGGCGGGCCGGGCGGTCGCGCAGCTCCCGGGCGCGGCGGAAGGGTGAGTTACTGTCGCGGTCGAAACGGTAATGTGTTACCCGCACATCACTGGATTTCGAGCCACCAACGCCGGTCAGCTCGAGCGCGATGTCGAACTCGGCCGATGAGCGCGACTGGGTGTCCCTCGCGTCGTGGGTGTAGAGCAGCACCCGCACGACGCCGCGCTCGTCGCGCGAGGCGAATCCGCTGACAACGTGGCCGCCGCTCTGGCGCGCGGGCAGGACCCAGTAGTCGTCGCCCAGGTCCGCCAGCAGCCCGAGCACGTGGAAGATCGGCATCGGCACCGTGACGGATCGATCGGCGCGGCCGTCGCCGTTGTCGTCGCAGGCGATCATCCGCGAGACGGCGTTCAGCCCGGCGAAGTTGCCCGGCGGCGGCCAGACCGTGAGGATGGTTTCGCCGTACGCATACCGAGGGTCCCGCGCGGCCCGGTCGAGCTGCCGGTGCACCACGTCGAGGCACCAGGTATTGAAATAGCCGTCGCCCAGGTAGGCGTCGGCCGCGGCCTCGTCGGGCGGCGGCATCCAGTCGGGGCAGGATTCGTGCGAGTTGATCCAGAGCTTTTCATAATACGTCGGATCGATCTCGAGCGCCGTCTCCTTCGCCTTCGACAACTTGGCGGCCATCAGCTCCGAGCGGTTATAGGAGTGGATCGAGATGAAGTCGCATGGCGTGCCCTTGCCGCCGTGGGCACCGCAGAGACTCTCGACCCGCCGCGACCGCTTGCCGTCGAGCCGGCGGTCGGCCATGGCCGCGTTTTCCGGCTTCGCGCCGGGGGCCTTCGCGCGGGGCGAGCAATGCGCGAGGAACTCGTTCAACCTCAGATTGGTGCCGAAGATCCCGCCCAGCTCGAGCCCGCCGATGAGGACCCGATTCGAGTCGTACCCGCGCTCCTCGAAGGCGCGGAGGATCGCGTCGACCGTGTAATCATAGAAGTCCTGGAGGTCATCCCAGCTCGCGCGCCAGAACAGCGGACCGAGGTCGGGCTCGTTGAAGACGCTCCAGGTAAACGTGAGGGCATCGTCACCGTAGCGGTCGATGAGATGTCCGGCGATCGTGCGGGCCACGTCGTGCCACTGGGCCAGGTCCTTCGCGGTGGTCCAGCTCCGGCCGTCGCGCGCCAGGTCGCCCGTCGCGTCGGCGAAGTTCACCATCAACCGGCGGCCGTACTTGCCGTGGACCAGGTCGTATTCCTTGTCCAGCCGCCGCCAGTCGTAGCAGGCGGTGCCGTGCGGGACATGCTTGCGCAAATAGCACCCGCCGGGCGGGACCAGGCCGGGCGCGTCGGGGTCCTCGGTTTTCGGCAGCGGGCCCTCGTAGGCGAGCTTCCAGCCGCCGGGCGGGTCGGGGACCTTTGCGACGGTGACCGTCCGCGCCGGGCCGTCGACGGCGATGACCTTCGTTCGGGCGTCGTGCAGGCCGTCGGCGATCAGGATCTCGTCGCCGGGGTGGTAGTCGTCGGCCACGGACCGGCCGGGCGGGATGCCGTACGCCTCGTTGCCGAGGACGTCCTCAAGGCGGAGCACCTGTTGATTCGACTGCGTTTCGATCGCGGCGATGCGGCGGGTCTCGCGCTCGCGGACGATGTTGGGCAGCCGGTTGGCGAGGAACGCCGACGGCGGGCGGTACTCGGTGCCGGTGGTCCAGAAGTCGCGCTGATAGCTCCAGGCGCGCGGGTGCGACCGGCGGGCCTCGGCCATCAGGTCGTAGGTCGGGCCATCCTGCGCGGCCTTCGAGCAGAACACGACGTTGCAGATGCCCGAGAAGAATCGGCCGTGCCAGCGGACCGGGCGAGCCGCCAGGTCGAGCTGGAAGTCGATCTTGCGCGGACCGGCCGATGTCTCCTCGGTGGTGAAGCTCCACGCGCCGGCCTTCGCGCCGGCAGCGTTCACGACCGCGGTATATCGCGTCGAGGATCGCAGCGGGGCAGGGGGCTCGACATAGAGGGCGAGCGATCGGGCGCCCGAGAGATCGGACCTCGGCCGCAGCCAGCCCGACGCGCCCGATGCGAACCGCCGTCCCGCGCTGATCAGCTCGACGGCCGCGCCTCCCTCGGGCTGGAGGGTGAGCGAAACCTTCTCGGGATCCACGTCGCCCTTCGACCCCGTCGCAACGGCCAGCTCGAGGTACAGGCTGGTGCGCAACGGCACATCGGTCGCGTCGCGGAACGGCCGGGGGCTGCCGTGCGGATCGGGCGCGCGTTCGACCAGCTTGACGGCCTGGGCGAGCGCGGGGCTCGCTCCAGGCGCCAGGGCCAGCATGAGCGCCGCGACGGCGATGATGGCGGTCTCGCGGTTCATCGGGGTGCTTGCTCCAGGTGGGGTTTCGGGAGGGGCGAGGGGCGAGGAAGACAGGAGACTTCTTCGGTCCTCACTCGCTCCTCGCCCCTAAGAGTCTGTCCCAGGAGGGTTCCGAGCCCCCGTCAGGGGGCGGTCGGACGTAGCCGGGGGGCGTCAGCCCCCCGGGGCCGCACCGCGGCGCCACACACCGAATCCTCTCGACGGACCCTCTCGGCCGCGACCCCGCGTGGCGGGGTCGCGGCCGGGAGGGCGACACGATGTCGGGGAGATGAGGGTTCGCATCGCGGTCCGGGGGGCTGACGCCCCCCGGCTACGTCCTGACGCCCACTTCGTGGGCTGCTGGGACAGACTCGAACTCCTCGCCCCCGCCGAAATCACTCCGCGTGCTTCAGGAACAGCCACAGCTTGCTCATCAGCCACCTGTCGCCCTGCTTCACGCGGAGCTGGACGAACGGCAGCCTGGCCTCGCCGGTGTTCGGCTGGAATTTGCCGTGGACGACCAGGATGTCAGGAGCGATCAGGCGGGCGAACTCGACGGTGTTCTCCGAGTCGATGGCGCCCTTGTCCTTGAAGACCTCGGCGTAGAACTTCTCGACCTCGGCACGGCCGGCCTTGATGTCCTCGGTGATCTCGCCGTCCTTCCCTCCGACGATCATGATCTCGCCGTTCTCGGTGTACGTGTTCGCGAGGCCGGCGGCGTTTTTGGCGTCGAACAGGTCCGAGCCGGCCTTGAGGAACTTCTCGGCGATCTGCGCGGCCTCGGACTTCGGGGGGTTGTCGGTGCGCCCGTTCCCCGCCGGGCCCGCAAGGGCCAGCGCGACGGCGCCTGTGACGAACAGCACGGCTGCGGCGAGCGGCGCCGCGGTTCGGAGCAGGGTCTTGAGCCTCATCATCGTGGTACTCCTGTTGTCAGGCATGATGTCTCTTCACACGTTACCATAGTAATGCCGCCTGAATCACTCCTTACCAGCGGCCTGTTCAACCCCGCCGTCGTCGCGTGGGGCGGGCATCTCGATCCGGACGCGCGGCGCGGGGCCATTCGCGGGCACGGTCACGCTGCCGGCGGCGCGATAGTCGGGGGGATCAAAGGGCTGGACCTGGCCGCCGGGGCGCGGCCGGTAGCCCGCGGCCACGATCGCGTACTTCCCGGGCGCCAGGCGAAAGGTCGTGAACCGGCCGGTGGCGTCGCAGGTCAGGGCCTGAACCGCTTCCTGGATAATCTGGACCTGCATCGCCTGCCCCGCCGACTCCGGCTTCACGACATAGAGAAGAGCACCCGGAAGCTTCAGCCGGTCCAGGCCGATCACCTCGCCCTCGACCGTTGTGCCCGACGGCTGCACCAGGGCGACCTCGGCGGTCTTGCCGGACTCGACGGTCGCGCTCACGGACGCGACGATGGCCGTACGGCTCACCTGGCCGACCTTGATGGTCTTCTGCCGCGCGACCTGATAGGAACCCGGAGCCAGGTCATCGAGCACGAGCCGGCCGCGATTCGTCACCTTGCGCTCGCGACGATTGTGGGCGTCGGCCGTCCCCGGTCGGGTCTCAATCGCCACGGTCGTCTCGGGCTCGTCACCTTCGATCTCGTAACGCACGACCAGCCGGCCGGGCGTGGGCAGGACGATCTCGCAGCTCTTGCCCAGGCGCGGCACGGATCTGTACAGCCAGAAGTCGAGCCCCGGCGCCGAGACGGCGATGGCACTCTCGAATCCGCCCGCGTGCTTGAGGACGAACCGCCCATCGCGGTCGGTCACGGCCTTCGTGTAGGCGTCGTCCTCGAGCGGATGATCATTCTCGGGCCAGTGCCAGGCCTTGCCGTCGGCGATGTTCGGCCCCAGCATCCGGCCGCCGACGAGGAACAGCGAGGCGCCGGCGACGGGCTTCCGCGACGCGTCGAGCAGCCGGCCCTTCACCGGCCAGCCTGGCCGCATCCGTATGGTGATCTCGCGCTTGCCGGCCTGGCCGTCGTAGGGCTCATCGAGGATCAGGTGCGGCATGTAACCGGGCGCCACCACGCGCGCCAGGATTCCCTTCTGGGTAAAGTTCACAGCGAGCAAGCCGTCGGGGTTGGGCCACGATCGGCTCTCGGTCTGGAGCTTGAACGTCTTCCCCGAGCCACCCGCCTCGAAATGCCCGTGCTGGAGGATGTAGTTGCCGATCGGCCGGCCGGTCTCGAGGTCGACCACCTTGCCCTGGACTTGCAGATTGTCCGCCTGCGCGGGGCAAGACCGGGTCGCGGAAAGCGAGAGGACCGCGACGAGCAAGGTCGTCGGCCCTGTGAGATTTTTGCACATATCGGTGATTGCTCCGGAGTTGAGGATCCTCCCCGAGTTTACCCGCGCCGACCGGCGGACCGGGAGGGTGGAGCGGTCCGGCCCGCCCGACGGCGACGGCCGGTTGCCCGGGGCCGACCCGGCGGGCAAGATGGATTGGAGTTGAGGCACTTCACACCGGCCGGCGGCCGCGGCTTGCGACGGAGGCACCGAAAGGCGACGACCATGACATGGCGCGGCGATCTCCGGATCACGGTGAGGCGGCTGATGGCCGTCGTGGCGGTCGTGGGCGTGCTGCTGTGGGCCGGTCTGTACCGGTTCCGGTACGGCGACATCGATCGGTTGCTGGTGAACACCCAGCTCCGCGAGATGGCCCGGGGCGACGCGCAACATCGCCGGATGGCCGTCGAGAACCTGGCGACGACCGGTCCCGACGAACTGTCGCTGATCCTGCCGGCCCTGTCGGACGTTGCGAGGGACAGCGACGTGCTGGTCCGGATGTCGGCGGTGCGAACCACTGGATTGACGGCCCGGCGCTGGCAGTTCCTGCGGCGGCAGCTCGCGGGCGAGGAAATCGCCCGGGCGAAGCGGATTCTGATCGGGGCCGTCGACGATCCCAGCGACGGAGTGCGGCTCGAGGCCATCCGGCGCTTCGAGGAGCTTGGGACACCACTGTGGGGACCGCCCCCGCCATCCGCGACGCCGTCGGCCAGGTCCCATATTCTCATCCAGGAGGACATGAATGCCGCGGACGCGTTGCTTCGTCGGATCGACGACCGAAATGCCGAGATCCGCGTCGCGGCGCTGCTGGCCCTGGCGCGGGTCCCGGTCGCTTCGGAGGGCGCCTTCGACCGCGTCGTGAAGGCCCTGATCGACGATGCCGACGAGAGCGTGCGCGGCACGGCCGCGCTGGCGCTCGCCCGCGGCTGGCCCGGTCGTGATGTCGCCTCGCTGCTGCTCGACCGGCTCGCGGAGGTGAAGACCAACGGGGAAAAGGTCCCCATCGTCCGGGCGATCCACGAGCTGGGCCGACCGCCCGTGGAATCGATCCCGCCCCTGATCGACGCCCTGGCGCTCGACGATTGGTCGCTGAACCAGATGATCCCCGACATCCTGGAGAAGCTCGGCCCGTCGGCGCGGCCCGCGCTGCCGGCCCTGGGCAAGCTGGCGACGCGCGAGTTCACCGATCCGCTCGGAGCGGCCCTGCGCGCCGGCCACGCGGTCGCCGCGATCGATCCGGACTCGCCCGAGGCCCAGCGCCTGCTCGCCCCGCTGGCCGACGGCCTGCGCGACGCGTCCGACAACACCCGTCGCCAGCAGGCCGCGTGGGTGTTGACCCAGTACGGAGCCTCGGCCGCGCCGATCGTGCCCGCGCTGCGCGAGGCCCTCCGGAGCGATGTCGCGGATGTCCGGGACCGCGCGGCCTGGGTGCTGGGCCGGATCGGTCCGGCCGCCCTGCCCGCCGTGGCGGACCTGAGCGAGCTGGCCCATCGCGAACCAGGGGATTACAAGCAGGCCGCGGCGGCGATCCGACAGATTACCGGCGAATGAAGGTGTCCAGGCATGGCACGCGTGGGCCTCGAACATGTCATTCGAAAGCCCCCGCGTGGTATGGTGGAGGGCATCGCCCTGCGGGCCTGGCCGAGGGTTCGCGATGGCCGGACCGCGGAGATATCCCCTTCGCGCAAAACGGAGGCTCACCCCATGCCTCGAAACGAATCCGGCGGCGGCCGCCATCAGTTGCGCGTCTGGCTGAAGCTCGCCCTGCAATCCGGGCTGCTGGACCGGATCCCGCCGCGTTGCGATCCCGAGGGGACCGGCGCGCCGCGTCCGACCGAGGAATACGCCCGGGCGCTCCTGGCCGAGCTGAACGACCCCGAGTCCAGCGACCGGACCTTGCCCGAGATCGTTGCCGCCGCCAGAAGGTTCCGCGAATGGGTCGAGTTCCGCCAGAAGGTCAGCCGGCGGATGATCCTGGGTCAGTGGCAGAGCGAGGGCGCCGCCGCGGCCGACGCCGGGTGGAAGCCCGAGCGGCGCACGCCGGCGCCGGCCCGCGCGCATCGGCTGAAGCGGCCGGACCGGACCGATCCCGACGACGCCCCGGCCCGGCCGCGGTCCGACCCGATGTGGGACGACTGGCTCGACGGGTGAGCCCCGCCATACCGTGACTCGCCGCGACAGGAGTGAGAGGCCGAGGCTCCGGCGAAGCCTTCCGGCTCGCCCTCCCGAGCGGCCGGGTTGTGGTAGGATGGATCGCATCTCGATCGCGATTCCGCGACGAGGGGAGGATGACTCATGCCCGACCGCACGACCGCAACCGCCGTAAATGGGCCGGCACCCACCACACTGGCCGAAGGCCAGCGACTCGATCAGCCCACGTTCCACGCGCTCTACCAGGCGATGCCGCCCGGGACCCGGGCCGAATTGATCGATGGAGTCGTCTACATGCCAAGCCCGGTCAGCCTCGCCCATTGTGATGCAGACGCACCCGTGTTGATATGGCTCGATTATTACACCGAGCATACTCCGGGCGTCCACTGGGCGCACAATGCCACGACAATTCTCGGCTGGCGGAGCGAGGTCCAGCCCGACGGGATGCTCCGCATCCTGCCCGAATGCGGCGGGCGAACCTGGAACGAGAGGGGGTTTCTCGGCGGCGCCCCTGAACTGGTGGTCGAGGTCTCCAGGGCGACGCGGTACGTCGACCTCGGCTCGAAGAAGATCGACTATGAACGCGCCGGGGTACTGGAATACCTGGTGCGCGCGATCGAGCCGGACGAGCTCTACTGGTTCGTCCAGCAGAACGGCGAGCTGGTGCGGCGATCGATCGGCGAGGACGGGCTGTATCGCTCGACCGTGTTCCCGGGTCTGTGGCTCGACCCGGCCGCGCTGATCGCCGGCGATCGGCGCCGGCTGCGCGCCGCGGTCGACATGGGTTGTGCCACGCCCGATCACGCCGCGTTCGTCGCCCGCCTGGCCGCGGCGCGCGACGCCTCCTGACGCGAGGGATCGGGCCTCCCGCGCGGTTCGAGAGCATGCGTCGCCGACCCGGTCTCTCGCAGGCGCTCGCATGGTGTGGCCTCCGGGTGAGAAGTCCTTACGAAAAGGGAACAGGCACCTGGGAGATTCGGAGCCAGTCCCCTTTGCATAAGGGAGTGTCGGTCAGCGACTCTTCGCTCGCGGACGGCGCGGCTTCGCGCCCGTGCTGCCGTTGGCATCGCCGCCAACGGTCGGTTCGGGGCCGCCCTCGAGGGGCTGGCCGGGTCTTGCGGATTCCAGGCGCCGGCGGATCGCGGCGGCGTAGTCGGGCGAGAGCTCGAAGCCCAGGAAGTGGCGGTGCAGCTTCTTCGCCGTCGCCAGGGTCGTGCCGCTGCCGCCGAAGGGGTCGAGCACCAGGTCGCCGGGGTTCGAGCAGGAGCGGATGATCCGCCCCAGGAGTTGCTCGGGCATCTGGCAGCCATGCCAGCCGGCGCGCTCCTTGAACGTCCCGCAGACGCGCGGGATGTACCAGGTGTCGCCCTCGGGCGCGAAGCCGTCGGGGACGTTCTGCGGCCGGAGGATCCAGGTGTCGTCCGGCAGCCGTCCCTTTGGATTGGCCCGCGCGTCGAAGTAGACCAGTTGCCGCGCCGAGGGGACGCGGATCGCCTGGTCATTAAATGTAAAACGTTTGGGGTCACGCACGAAGTAAAACAGGTGAGCGTGACTCCGGGTGAACTTCTTCGTGCAGTGAACCCCAAACGTATAGTACCAAACCACCCAGTTCCGCAACGACAGGCCCAGCTCGCGGTGGAACAGGACCTTTAGCTCGGCCGCGAACTCGTCGCCGATCGCCAGCCAGAACGTGCCATCGGGCTTGAGCACACGAACGACCTCGCGGCCCCAGGCGAGCGTCCAGTCGAGGTACGCCTGGGCATCCTTGCGGTCATCGTAGATATCGTAATCATAGCCTATATTAAACGGAGGGTCGGCGAAAATCAGGTCGACCGAGCCGTCCGGCACGCGCGGGAACAGCCTGAGGCAGTCGCCGTCGTGGAGCTGGTCCTTCAGTAGGGGCGAGGGGTCAGGGGTTAGGGGCGAGGAGGACGGAAGGCCGTTCCGGCCTTCGCCCGCTCCTCGCTCCTCGCTACTCGTCCCTTCGGCAGTTGTGTCGTTCAACATGAGCGGCCTCAGTCCTCGTCGTGGGGGGACTCGGATTCGGTCGGGGGCGACGGCGCCGGGCCCTCGCCGACCGGGTGGTCGTGGCCGTCGCCGTTCTCGGCGCCACCGGCGGCGGGCGCGCCGGACTCGTCGAGGCGGAACTCGGACAGCTTCTTGTGCAGGGTGTTGCGATTGATGCCCAGCCGGGCGGCGGCCTTGATCTGGACGCGGTCGCACTGCTGGAGCACCTGCTGGATCAGCTCGCGCTCGACCCGGCCGACGATCCGGTCATACAGGTCGTTCGACGACGGGCCGGCGGCGCGCACGCCCTGGCGCACCAGCTCGGAGCAGAGCGCCGAGAGGTCGGTGCTGCCGCCGCGCGGGCGGATCGGCCGCGGCGGGGTCTGGCCGCGCAGTTGCGGCGGTAGGTCCTCGACCCGCAGCTCGGTCCCCGTGCCGAGGATCACGGCGCGCTCGACGTAGTTCTGAAGCTCGCGGATGTTCCCCGGCCAGTCGTGCTCGCGCAGCAGGCGCATCGCCTCGGGGTGGACCTTCCGCATCTCGCGGCGATTCTGCTCGGCATAGCGCTGGAGGAAGAACAGGACCAGGGGCTCGACGTCCTCGCGGCGCTCGCGCAGGGGGGGTAAATACACCGGCACGACGTTGAGCCGGTAATAAAGGTCCTCGCGGAACCGGCCGGCCTCGCTCTCCTCCAGCAGGTCGCGGTTGGTCGCGGCGATGATCCGGGTGTCGACCTTCTTGGTATTGTTGTCGCCGACCCGTTCGAATTCCCCCTCCTGGAGCACGCGCAGCAGCTTCACCTGGAGCTTGGGCGAGGTGCTGTTGATCTCGTCGAGAAAAATGCTGCCGGCGTGCGCCGCCTCGAACCGGCCGGTGCGGTTATCCACGGCGCCGGTGAACGAGCCCTTCATGTGGCCGAACAGCTCGCTCTCGAGCAGGCTCTCGGTGAGCGCGCCGCAGTTGACCCGGATATAAGGGCCGGTCGAGCGGGGGCTGAGGTCGTGGATGGCGCGCGCGATCAGCTCCTTGCCCGCGCCGGTCTCGCCGACGATCAGGACGCAGGCGCGCGACGGCGCGACCCGTCGCGTGGTGCGGATCACCTCCTGGAGGGCCGGGCTACAGCCGATGATGCCCGGCAGGGAGGTCTCGTCGCCGGCCGCCGCGCCCGACGCGCGCCGCTGCCCGGTTGCGCCGGAGATCGTCCTCAAGTCGAGCGACATGGGAACCTCGTCCTTCCTGTGCTCAATCCTCGTCCTCCTCGAAACCCCCCGGGTGCGAGAGAAACCCGTCGCCCACCGTCCCGTAGGTCAGGCTCTCACCCTGACTCCGCCGCCATCCGAGTCTGTCAGGCTAAGAGCCTGACCTACGAATCCGGCGAGGCCCCTTCTGTCTGGGACGGCGGCCTAGCGCCTCAGCGCCGCGACGACGGCCGACAGCGCCGAGCGGACCGCGGGGTCGGTCTCCTCGGGGATCACGGCGACGAGCCGGGCCTCCTGCTCGCGGGCGAGCAGCGGGCGGAACCGCCGGACGCTGACGACGACCAGGCGGGCCGCCTCGATCCGCAAGGCGGCGGGGCGCGACGGGTCGAGCGCCACGTCGACCAGGCTGCGCTGGGCCGAGGGATCCGGCAGCTCGGCCAGGGCCGACGCGGCGGGGCGCGCGGTGTCGGGCACGAGCAGGGCGGTGGCCAGCGCGGGCTCGACGTGGCGCAGGTCCTCGGCCATCGGGTTGCCGCGCGCGGTCGCGATGCGGGCGAGCAGCGCCGTGGCCTCGCGGGCGTAGCCGGTGCGCTCGGCCGCCGTCAGGGCGGACGGCCGGCCCCTGAGCTGGCGCTCGAGCAGTCCGGGGTCATCCGTCGGCACGATGTAACGGATACCGGGGAAATCCCTCACGAGGTTGGGCCGGGTGATTTCGAGGTCATGCGGGCCGTAGAGATAAACAGGAATTCCCCGGGTGCGGGCGTCGGCCTGGAGGTTGGCGAGGGTGTCGGTCAGCTTCCAGTTGCCGGCGTGCAGGTCGTAGGCGACGAGCACGAGCTCGACGTCGGCCGAGCCCGACGCGGCGAGGAACCCGAGGTCGCCGGTGCGCTCGGCGGTGGCGAGGTATCCCAGGCTGTTGAGCGCCCCGGTGAGCAGGCTGACGCGGCTGGCGTTGCCGTCGATCACGATGGCGCGGGGGAGCGACTGGTTCACGGCGAACCGGGCGAGCGCCGGGGCCACCAGGCTCGAGCCGGGGAACGGCCGGTCGGGCGCCAGGGCAACCAGCGCCCGAGCCGCGGCGAACTGGGTGCGGCGGCCGGGGGCGGCCAGGGCGCGGACCAGCGGGTGGGGATGGCCGTTCGGGGTGGACAGCGCGGCGCGATTGGTGACCTTCGCCAGCGCCAGCACGGTGGCGGCCGCCAGGTCGTTCTTGCCGTCGGCGATTGCGGTGTCGAGCACGCGGGCGAGCAGCCCGGGCCCGGCGGCGACCGCGGCGTTGAAGGCCGCGGCGTCCTGGGCGGCCACGGCGTCGGGCCCGGCGCGGCGGGCGGCCCGCTCGAGCGTCAGGCTGAGCTGCGCGGCCTGCGCCGACTGGTCCTTGGGATCCAGTTGCAGCGCCTGCCTGGCCATGTGCAGGCCCAGCTCGGTGCGGGCCTCCTGGGGCGTCACCTCCCTGGGCGCCGGGACCTTTTTGGCGTCGTCCCAGGTCCAGAGTACGGCCGTGTCCTCGGGCAGATCGGGACGCGCCCGATGATAGGCCCAGGCGGCGTCGGCGAGGATCCGCGCCGGCGTGCGAGGCTGCTCGGCGTACGGGCGCCGGGTCAGCCGGGCGATCGCGGCCTGCGCCGCCGAGCGGACCGCCGGCGGCGACGCGGGCGATGCGGCCGGGAAGACCAGGAACGGAACGGCGTCGGGGTCGCCGATCGATCCCAGCGCGACGGCGGCGTCGGCCGCGAGCGACGGGACGGTGCCCCCGAGCACGGCGGCCAGCGGCCTGACCGCCGAGGGCTGAAGCCGGCCGACGTTCCGGAGCAACAGGTCGTGCTCCTCGCGAGGCAGGCCCGGCTGGTTCAGTGCCTGCACCAGCGGCGGCACGGCGTAGGCGCCGGCCTCACGCAGGCGACGCATCGCATAGTCCTGCTCGGCGGGCGTGCGCACCAGGTCGGCGATGAACTCGGCGACGCGGTCGGGCTGGGTGGCATATCGCCGCGTCGCCGCGGCCATCGCCTCGCCCAGCGAGCGAGAGAACGGCCGGGTCGACGGATCGTCGTCCAGCCGCAGGAAGCTCCCCACGCCGAAGCGGTCGCGGATCGCCGCGTAGGTCGCGTCGTCCGGATTCGCCTTCTGGAACCGCTCGAGGTACGGGACCGCCTTGCGCGACTGGCCGGTGCGGGTCAGGTAGTCGATGGCGTCCCAGAGCTCCATCGGCGTCTTCGGGTCCTTCGCGAACAGCTCGGGCCCGGGCGCCTGGCTGGGCTGACGGGTGCGCTGCTCGGCCCGCGTCAGGGCGTCGAGCATCACCTGCGCATAAGGTCGAGTCGACGGGTGGTCGTCCAGCCGCCGGAACGATTCCACGCCGTACCGATCGCGGACCGCGATGAAGGTCGCGTCGTCCGGCTGGTCCCGGAGGAACTGGTCGAGGTAGGGCAGAGCCTTCGCCGCCTGGCCCCTGCGGACCAGGTACTCGGCCGACCCCCAGAGGTCGATCGGCGCGATCTTTTGGAACCGCTCCAGGTATTTCTGCGCGAGCTGGACCCGATTGCTGGTGGCCAGGTACTCGTAGGTGTCCCAGAGCTGGATCGGACTCCTCGGCGCCCGGCCGAAGGGATCCGACGCCCTGGGCTGCTCGGGCCCCTGGCCCAGCCGGGACGGGGCGGTGCCCGACGACATCGCCTGCGTGGGGGTCTGCGTCGGCGCCTGGGTCGGCGATTGCGAGATCGACTGGGCCCTCGCCGTCGGGACCGCGACGCCGCCCGCCGCCACGATCGTCGCGATTGACGCGATCGCGACGACGAGAATCGGCGGCCATCCCGCGGCGATCGGTCGTCGTCTCTTGCCTGTTGTTCGCATGGGTCGAGTCCTGGGCCGGTGGGAATGGTCCGCAGGGGGCCGGGCTGCAACCAATCAAGATCGATTTACCACAAGAGAGCACAGGGACGAGGATCGAGGGCGGATTCGGCGAGGCGACGACCGGACTCCGTGACAGAAGAGGGGGACCGGCTCCGGGTCTTCGCAGTGCCGGCCCCCTTTTCGTCGGGATCTCTCAGGTGACGTCCAGTTCGGGCCGGACGAGGTCCTCGAGCGTCTCGCGACGGCGGACCAGGCGGGCATTGGTGCCGTCGACGAGGACCTCGGCGGCGCGGGGACGGGTGTTGTAATTGGACGCCATGACCATTCCGTAGGCGCCGGCGGAGAAGGTTGCCAGGAGGTCGCCCGAGTCGAGCGGGGGCAGCGGGCGGTCCTTCGCCAGGAAATCGCCGCTCTCGCACACCGGGCCGACGACGTCCCACGGCTCGGTTCCCGCGACGGCGGACTCGGCGTCCTCGGGCGCGGGAGCGGCCCCGGGGGGCAACACGGCCGGCCAGATCCGGTGGTACGACTCATAAAGCGCCGGCCGGATCAGGTCGTTCATGGCGGCGTCCTGGATGAGGAACCGCTTGTCTCCCGACTGCTTGGTATATAACACACGGCTGAGCAGGATGCCCGCATTCCCGGCAATAACCCGGCCCGGCTCGATCGCCAGCCGGCACCCGGCGGCCTTCACCGCCGGCACGATCACCCGGGCGAATTCCTCGACGGGCCGCGCCTCGTGTCCCTTGTAATTGATACCGTAGCCGCCGCCCATGTTGTACCAGGCGATCGGATGGCCCATCTTCCGCAGGCGAGCGATCAGCTCGACCCCCTTCGCAACGGCCCCGGCGTAGGGCTCCGTCGAGGTGATCTGCGAGCCGATGTGCATGTGGATGCCGATCATGCGGATCGAATCGATCGCGACGGCCGACTCGGCGACCTTCGCGGCCCGCTCGATGTCCATGCCGAACTTCGATTCCTTCTTGCCGGTCGAGATGTATCGGTGGGTCTTCGGATCCACGTCGGGATTGACGCGCAGCGCGATCGGGGCGACCTTGCCGACCGCGGCGGCGACACGGGCGATCGCGGCGAGCTCGGCCTCGCTCTCGACGTTGAACATCAACACGCCGGCCTCGAGCCCCGCGCGGATCTCGTCATCCGTCTTGCCCACGCCGGCGAACGCGGTCTTCCCCGCATCGCCCCCGGCCAGGCCGACGCGGTACAGCTCGCCCGCCGAGACCACGTCGAACCCGCTGCCGTGCGCGGCCATGAGCTTCAGGATGCCCAGGTTCGAGTTCGCCTTGACCGAGTAGCAGATCAGGGGGTCAACCTCGGCAAACGCCGACTGGAGCGATTTGAGGGTCCCCAGGATCGACGCCTGGCTGTAGACGTACAGCGGCGTGCCGAACCGCCCGGCCAGCTCGGCCGCCGGGATGTTTTCGCAGTACAGTTGACCGTTCTGATAGTGGAAGGGTTCCATGGGTCCTCTCATTTCATTGGGCCGTTTCGTGAAGGTCGCAATTCATCTCGTTTCGCAGGTCGCGGAGAGACGGAAGGTCGTCACGATCCTGCCACATCCCTCGAGCGGCGCGGAGCAAGGCTCGGCGGCTTTCGAGATCGGCCTGGTTCCTGGACAGGTCCAGGGCTTGATGGAGCAACTCGTTCTCCGTCTTGCCGGTCGACTGCGACATCGCGTGTAGCAACTGAAGCTCGGAATCGGTGAGAAACACCTGGTTGCCGGTCATGCTCGGGGACCTCCATCAATCCCCTGCGTCCCGTCGATCTCCAGTAACCTGCGCGCCTGCTCAATCGTGAACGTCGTGCCGGGTCGTGAGCGCCGATCGAGGTATTTCATCAACTCCGGATTCTGTCGCACGAGTGCGACCTCGCGGTCGAAGTCGTCGATCTCGATCGAAAGTGGCATCCCGCGCTCGGCGCGAACTTCCAAACACAGCTTGATGGCGTCCTCGATGTTCTCGATCGCCTCCTCGCGGGTCGCCCCCTGGCTGACGCACCCCGGAATGGAAGGACACTCGGCGACCCAGGCGCCGTCCTCGTCGCGGACGATGGTCACGATGAGTTCCATTGCGAGTCGTCCTTCCTGTCTCCGGTCACATGGCTCGGTGATTTCGGTGCCCCCGCACGACCTTACTTCGTGCTTAAGGCAGGATCTCCCCCACCAGGAACCGCCCGAACTCGCGGCCGTCGAGGGTCAGGGGCACCTCGTCGTCCGGGCCGAAGATCTGGGTGCGGGCGTAGACGGCTGTTTCGCCCTCGCCGGTCGGATCGGTGTGGACCTCCAGCCGTCGGCGGTTCACGTCGACGATCCAGTACACCGGCACCCGGGCCGCGGCGTAGGCGACCCACTTGACCTGTCGGTTGTAATCGTACGACGTGTCGGCAACCTCGATGACCAGCGCCACGTCGGCCGGGGTGCGGCGTCGGCTCGCGTAATCACGCAGGTCTCCCCTCAGCACCATGGTATCCGGCTCTGGCTCGCCATCCCGGTCCTCGATGGCCATCGACGTCGCCATCGAGTGAAAATAGCCCGGAGGGAGCAGCCGGCCAAGGCGATGCTGGATCAGGTCGCAGGTCAGGTTGTGTGGGGGATTCTTCGACATCTTCTCGACGATCACGCCCTCCAGCAGCTCGACCCTCGGCTCGGGCCCGAAGGCCCCCGAATCGATCATCCGGTGGTACTCGTCGACGGTGATCCGGTGCCGACGCTCCATCAGCACTTGCCAGGTGCCGGGCTCGGCCTTCGGCGGCTCGATGACTGCGGTCGCCATGTCGTCAGTCCTCCGCGAAAGGGGTCAGTCAGAAGGACGCCCGGATCGTCAGACGCTTGACGCGGCCGCGGGGCTCGCACCCTCGGCGGCCTGGAGCCGCGATGTCCACCGCTGGAGCTGCGCGTCGACCTCGGCCGGCGCGGTCGAGCCATACGAGCGAAAGGCCGCGATCGCGTTCGCCACGCCCAGCACGCCGCGGGCCTCGGGGCCGAGGCGCGGGTCGGCCTCGGCGAGCTCAGCGTCGGTCAGGTCCGCCAGCCGCTTGAGATTCCGGCGCTCGCACTGACCGACCAGCTTGCCGATCACCTCGTGCGCCGTGCGCTGCGGAACGCCCGCGGCGATCAGGTACTCCATCAACGTCGTCGCATCCAGGAAGCCCTCGTCCAGCCGCGCGGCGATCCGGTCGACGCGGAAACTCGCTCCCTCCACCACGACCGCCGCCAGCTCCAGGGAGGCCTCGACCGTGTCGAACGCGGCGAACAGCGGCTCCTTGTCCTCCTGGAGATCGCGGTTATAGGCCAGCGGCAGGCCCTTGATCAGGACCAATAACGTCGTCAGCGAGCCCACCACGCGGGCACTCCGCCCGCGGATCAATTCGAGGACGTCCGGGTTCTTCTTCTGCGGCATGATGCTGCTGCCGGTGCAGATCGCGTCGGGCAGAGCGAGGAAGCCGAACTCCTGGGTGCTCCAGAGGATCCACTCCTCGGCCCAGCCGGCGAGGTGCTCGGCGATCATCGTGAGGACGAACGCGGATTCGACGGCGAAGTCCCGGTCGGAGGAGACGTCCAGGCTATTGGCCGCCACGCCGTCGAAGCCCAGGTCGTCGGCGACGGCCTGGCGGTCGATCGGCAGGCTCGTGCCGGCCAGCGCGGCGGCGCCCAGGGGCAGCACGTTCAGCCGACGCCGGCAGTCCGCCAGCCGCGAGCGGTCGCGATCCAGCTTCTCGACATAAGCGAGAAAATAATGGGCGGCCAGCACCGGCTGGGCCCGCTGGAGGTGGGTGTAGCCGGGCAACACCACCTCGCGATGGCGCCGGGCCGAGTTGACCAGAGCCCGCTGGAGGTCCGTCAGTGCCGCGTCGACCCGGTCGAGCGCCTCGCGGGTCCAGAGCTTCAGCCCGGTGACGACCTGGTCGTTGCGGCTGCGCGCGGTGTGGAGCTTCCGGCCGGTGTCGCCGAGCTTCTCGATCAGCGCGGCCTCGATGTGCATGTGCACGTCCTCGCGCTCCTGGACGAACGCGAACCGGCCACCTTCAATCTCAGCCTGGATTTCCAACAAGCCTCGCTCAATTTGCTGGCATTCGTCGGATGTCAGCAGCCCAACCCCTCGGAGCATCCGCGCATGGGCGATCGACCCCCGGATGTCTTGCTGGAAAAGCCGACGATCGAAGGAGATGGATTCGGTGAACGCCTCGACCCGACGGTCGGTACGATCGGCGAAACGTCCGCTCCAGGGCTTTCCGGCCACCGCTTTCTCCCGCTGAGTTAGCTCAATTCTGCATAAGGTTTCGGCAGCATGTGTCTCAGTCTAGGCAGTCGGCTGAGATCCTGTCAATTATACCCACGGACGGACGCCGAAGCCCGGGCCGGCATCACCCCAACTCAGGAAGGAGCATCCGGATGCACAACCCGCGGCGAGTTCTCCTCCGGCAACGGCGCCGATGGCCCGCGCGGCACAGGGGCACATTTACCCCAATCTGTGCAGATAACCGATGTCGGCAGAGGCGCTGCCGCCCGCGGGTGCGATTCGTGCGATCCGCGATCGAGCGGAGCTGTTCGACCTGGGGACGCGAGGGGAGCGCGGTGTGAGGGGCCCGGAGGAACGTCGGGGCGGGAGGTTGCGGATCTGGGTTTGACCGCCGCCATCGGGACTGGGGCGAGTCGATGGTACTGGGTGGCCGGGGATGGCGTCCGGATTCGTCCCGCCGCGTCCCGGCCGGCCGGCAGCCGGGACGGCCACGAGCACCGGCAAGACGAACGCCAGGGCCAGCGCCAGGGTCAGGGACCGGGACAGGCCGATCGGACGGCTGGACGGGTCGGCCGGAGTGGATCGGTCGGGGGGGCTGGATCGGAGCGGCGAGGGGTGAGGGTCGA
>DAIDHB010000027.1 GCA_027452145.1 Planctomycetales bacterium | reverse complement strand
GCTGATGCTGAGCCGGCGGCTCGCGCGCGACTACGAGCGACTGACGGAATCCAGCGAGGCCATGGTACAGGTGTCCGCGATCCATCTTATGCTCAAGCGATTGAGACCAGTCTGAATACCTTCTCACACGCGTTCTCAGGGGATCCAGCGGATGGGTTTTGAGTGCCGCATTTAGCCCCGACGGCAAGCGCATCGCCACCGGCGGTGGTGAATTTGGTTCTCAGGGCGTCCAACCAACGAGCGAGGCAAAGGTCTGGGACGCCGCGACCGGCCGGCCGCTCCTTGCCATCAGCGGGCACCAGAGCCCCGTGTGGAGCGTGGCGTTCAGCCCCGATGGCAAACGCATCCTCTCCGGTAGCCGGGACGGCAGGGTGATCGTGTCAGACGCCGCGACGGGCCAGGAACTCCTCGCCGTCAAATGCGAGAACGAATTGACGAGCGTGGCGTTCAGTCCCGACGGCAAACGCATCGTCAGTGCCGGCGCGAAGGTGACGGTGTGGGATGCCACGACCGGCCGGGAGCTCGTCAATTTCAACCGGCATGCAACCGGAGTGTATGACGCGGCCTACAGCCCCGACGGCAAACGGATCGCCACCGCCGGCGAGGACAGCCTGGTGAAGGTGTGTGATGCCACGACGGGCCAGGAGCTCCTTGCCCTCAAGGGACACACATCCCTGGTGTTTGGCGTCGCCTTCAGCCGCGACGGCCGGCGGATCGTCTCCGGGAGTTATGACCGGACCGTGAGGGTCTGGGACGCCGCGACGGGCCAGCCGCTCCACGTTCTCAAGGGGCATGCTGGTCTCGTGCATCGCGTGGCCTTTAGCCCAGACGGCCGGCGCATCGTCTCCGGCAGTGATGACAAAACGGCGAAGGTGTGGGATGCCGAACACGGACAGGAGCTCCCCACGTTCAAGGGTCACCATGACTTTGTGAGAGGCATCGCGTACCGCCCCGACGGCAAGCGGCTCGTCACCGCCAGCGGGGATAAAACCGCAAAGGTGTGGGACGCCGCGACGCGCCAGGAGGTCCTCACCTTGAAGGGACACACAGGTGCGCTCTCTAGCGTGGCGTACAGCCCCGACGGCAAGCGCATCGCCACCGCCAGCAGGGACAGGACGGCGAGGGTCTGGGACGCCGACACGGGCCAGGAGATCCTCGCCCTGAAGGGCGACACCGACGAGGTGGTGAGCGTGGCGTACAGCCCCGACGGCAAGCGCATCGTCACCGGCAGCCATGACATGACGGTGAGGGTGTGGGACGCCGCCACGGGCCGGGAGGATCGCGTCCTGAAGGGGCACACACACCTCGTGGAGGGCGTGGCGTACAGCCCCGACGGCCGACGCATTGTCTCGGCGAGCATCGACGGGACGGTCAGGGTGTGGGACGTTGAGTCCGGCCGGGAGCTTCGCATTCTCAAGGGGCATACCGACTGGGTGCTCTGCGTGGCCTTCAGCCCCGACGGCAAGCGCATCGCGACCGGCAGCACGGACCAGACGGCCAGAGTCTGGGACGTCGACACGGGCCAGGAGGTCCTCACCCTGAGGGGACACACCGGCCTGCTGTGGAGCGTGGCGTTCAGCCCCGACGGACAGCGAATTGCCACCGGCAGCGGGGACAAGACGGTGAGGGTGTGGGATGCCGCGGCAGGCCAGGAGGTCCTCGCGCTGAGAGGACACGCGGAGGACGTGCTCTGCGTGGCGTTCAGCCCCGACGGCAAGCGCATCCTCTCCGGCATCGGGGGGATCCACTCCACGGTCACGGTCTGGTACGCCGAGAGGCAGCAGGACGTTCTGGTCCTCAAGGGCCACACCGAGGTGGTGACGAACGTCGCATTCAGTCCCGACGGCAAGCGGATCTTCGCCTGGGACGCTCAGAAGAAGGTTCTGGCGTGGACGGCTGCCGATGGGAAACCCGTCGCGCCGATCGACCCACCGCCCGTACCGCCGCCCGGCCCCGCGACCTCGCCCGACGGCTTCCGGCACGCCGTCGCTCAGGGCATGACCATCGCCGTGACCGACAACCGCCCGCCACCAAAGGACAACGCCTGGCCCCTGGCCGATGCCACTGGGCGGAAATGAAGAAGCTGGTATCTGACAGGCCGGCGACGGCCCCGGGGACGGACTGCGCGCATCTCGGCTGTCCGGATACCAACTTCGTCATTGGAGGGAGCGCGCCGCTCGAGGCGCGCAGGATGCGACCGTGCAGTTTGGATTCCGTGCCTTTTCACTACCTTCAACAGTCGCGGAGGAAGGAGTTCAAGGTGATGGACGCGGAAGAGCGGTCTTCGTGCGGCCTTGGGCGGGGAGCCGACGAGGTCATCCATTCTCAACGCTGGATTCGCGCACTTCTCAACAGGGCCGCCTGGAGCGTTGCCGGCGCCATGGTGGCCGGGGCCCTCTATTTCGGGGTCGTTCTGCAACCCGATCGGCCAGACCTCCGAAGAAACAGCGTGTCTTCGGATGCGGATGCCAACAAGGCGCGGGCGTTGATGACCGACGCCGATTGGGGCCTACCTCCCAACCTGTCCGACGGCGTGGTGGTCGTCTATCCTGAGATCATCAGGGAACTCCTGTCGCGGTGGCCCGGCGGCGATGGAGTGCCGATCCCACGCGAGGTCCTGGCGGTACTCGGCATCAATCCCGTCGATCGCTCCGCCATCATCTTCTAGGCGAGGAGATTCCGGGTCGAATCAGAGAGCTGGAAAGCCTACGAGGCAGTCATCAAGGAACAAGGCCCCGAGGCGGCGTTCCGAGGCACGCCGATCGTCCGATTCCGGGAGGAGGGACGCATTGCCTTTACGCTTGATGCTCTGACGAGGAGGTCGCCCGTGCCGAGGGCACTGCCCGAGGAGGAGAAAGCGCTCTGCTGCATCAGAGCGTCGATCGAGAGGCGAGATCGACCGGTCGGAGAGCCCGAGAATTGGAGAGCCCTGGCGGTCGTGGATTCCTCTCGCCGCGCTCCGGTCTACCCGGTCAATGTCGATGACATGGCACTGCTTGCCAACCTGCCGAAGGTCTCGCCGAGCCAGTACCAGCGGTGGGCGGATGGCCGCGAACTGGCCCATCCTGCCCGCCACGACACGGAACGGGGTCAAGAGCCGAAGCGACGGGTGTCGGACCGTCCACGTCAATGACCGGCCCGATCGGACCAGTCGGATTCGGTGGGCCCCGACGGCGTCGGTTCCTGCCCGCCGGTCCGGCCCGGTCCGACCCGCACCGGCCCGCGTGGGCTCGGGCGGGCGGCGGTCCGGCTGGGAGGCGTCGCCCGCCCGGGCCGCCCAGCGGCCGTCCGGTGCGGGCCGACCCGCGGGCCGGGAATCGGCTCGGCCCGTCGAGTCGCGTCCACGGGTGCTCAAACCCGGAACTTCCTCGGGGCCCTCAGAACCAGCCGCGGGTCTTCAGAGTCACCCGCTGACGATCCCCGTCGACGATGAGCCGAAGCCGGTTGGCGACGATCGTCCTCAATCCGATCAGCGGCAGGCGCGGGGCGTCCTTCTCCAGGACGGAAATTCCCTGCGGCATCTCCAGGAGATAGCTGTCGCCCCGCAGGGCCGCCCGGCCGGGCTCGTTGCGGTGCACACGCAGGGCCGCCGCGTATTGCACGACCCGCTGATGGTCGATCTCCAACTCCCCGATCCGCTTCAACGCGGCGCCGGACCACCTCTCGAGCTGCGACCGCCCGATCGAGAGGTTGTGTCCATGCCCGGTGTCCAGGATCGCCGGCAGCGGGCGTTGCTCGTTGTCGATGCTGATCCAGACGACGATCTGATTGCGGTAAACGTCCACCGACTCGCCGCGCACGGCGATGAGATGGGGACGGTCGCCGAACGGCAGGCGGTCGAGGATCTTCATTGATCGGGGTGAAACTCGCCGAATTCGTAGAGGGAGCGGTCGGAATGGTCGACCGCGGTCAGGGCAGACATGCGGCGGTAGACATCCTCCCGGACGATCAGGTACGCCGTGTGTGTTTCGGGATCCTCGACGCGGACCGGTTCGTCGCCGGCCTTCTCGACCGCCTGCTTCAATTCGGGTGTCAGGGTCATGGCTACCTCCCTCGGCCGATTGTATCCCACGAGTCACGCCGGCAGGAAGCCGGTCCAGGCTGGCTCACGTCGGAAGCGGGACATCGCAAGGAATGGACGACGGTGAGCGGCAAGCGTCGTGTCCGTGTCATCTCCGCATCGCGGCTGGCCTGGATGCCCGGCAGGCTCGCTCGGCCCTGGCCCGGCGCCGGCTGCCAGAGTGAGAGCGGCCATCGGCCTGCGATCCGGTCTGCACCGGCCCGCGGGGGCTCGGGCCGTCGGGCGGCAGCGGCGTCCTGGCGGGCATCACCCTCCCGGCCCGACCGACCGCCGGCGGGTCGGTCCGGCCGGGTCGGGGTCGCGGGACGGGTCGGGCCGTCGGCCGGGCTTGCCGTCGACCGGGGGAGTCGAGTCAAGTCGAGTCGCGTCGTGCCGGGCTGGCCGCGATCGATCCTGGTCCCGCCCCGCGTGTGGCGGGCGTTCACGGGGCCCTGGCGATGACCTCCTGGTGCGGTCCGACCATGACGCGGTCAATCGACGGGTGGACCCGTCCGCTCGTCGCGCGCCCGGCGCCGGAGGTTCCTGACGATGGGCGGGCCGGGGGCGGTCGGCGGCACCAGGGTCACGCGATCCAGAGGTCGTGACAGGCCTGCTCGTAGCTCGATTCCAGGTCGAGCGGGACAACCGTCTCACGGCCGAGCCAAAGCGGCAGCGTCGGCAGCGGGCGACCAACGGCCAGCTCGTGGGACCACGCTTCGAAGATCCGGCGATCCTCCTTCGCGGTCCACCGGCACGAGGCGGCGTACAGCGCCGGCGGAGGATCGCCGAGCGTGGGATCGGAATGCCCGATGAACGCCAGGAGCTGCGAGTAAAGATTGAAAGTACGCAGGGTGACGAGATCGACGATGCTGACGGCGACCCCTCGCTGGACGAGCGCCGCGCATTTCGCCACGAAGATATTGCGGTGTTCGGGCCGATCCTTGTTCGCCGGGCTGACGATCTCGATGGCGGCGATGAGGCGCCGGCCGCGGCGGACGTCGAAGATCATCACCGCGTACTCGTCGTAATCGGGCAACGTGGTCTCGACCGAGTCGCTTGGCCTGGCCGGGGCCCAGACGGCCGTCGCCGCGCCACCCTGGGCCTCGGGGGTTGCTCGCGGGAAGGCGTCGTCCTTCTCGAACGTCGCGACGTCGATCTCCACCTGCGAACCCGAATGGACCCTGGGCTCGGCCACGTACCCGGGGGGTAGCTGTTTGCGCAGGTGCTGGACGATGACCATCGGCCAGCCGCCGTGGAAACCTTCCCAGGACGCGATCCGATCCAGCGGAGGTCGAAAGTGATCGCGTGATGGCATCCGGAACGCTCCTCCGCGGGACGCGACGTGGGCTCGATGATGGGACGACCGCGCTTCCGACGGTGACGGTATCTCTCCAGTTTACCCGTTTGACGCGACGAGATCACGTCGCGTTGAACGGCTGAGGCCGCCGGCCGGCGGACCCGGGCCTCCGCCCCGGCGGCTCAGGGGTCGGGAGCCGGGTCGACGG
>DAIDHB010000026.1 GCA_027452145.1 Planctomycetales bacterium | reverse complement strand
CGACGCGGGGCGCCAGCACTCCAGCGCGATCGTCGAGGTCGGCGGCAGCGGCGGGTCGAAGCTCAACAGCCATCGGTGCGACACCGGGTCGTCCTCGCAGTAGACCCGCGCGCCGCCCGGCGCGCGAACCGACCGGAGGGCCAGGTCGGCGTCATGCGTCAGCCTGACCGCCGCGATCTCCTCGGCCCGATGATAGGTCAGCCGGGCCCGCAGGCGGTCGCCGGCCGGCGTCACGTCCCAGAGCAGCAGGCCGTCGACCGTCCCGGCGTCGCGTGCCGAGGCGGCCGGCAGCCCGGGGCGGGCCCAGCGCACCACGACCCGGCCGGCCGGGCCCAGCCGCCCGGCGAGCGAGCCGTCCGCCGTCGCCTCGAGCCGGCCCCGCGAATCGGCCGTGCCCTGCGCCATGCCGGCCGGCGGTGGCGCCAGCACCAGCCGGGCCGTCGGCAACGCGCCGACCGGCAGCCGGATCGATTCGACCCCCGCCTCCTCGGCGCGGACCTCCGCCAGGCGGCGCAGCCGCAGCCGGTGCGCGCCGGGGCCCGGGATCACCACCCTCGCCCGCGTACCGGAGGGATCGACCGCGATCGGGGCAGGCCGGCCGTCGAGCTCGGCCGTGATCTCCCGCGCCGCGGCCACGGGCACGCTCCAGCCGAATGGCCCGCTCCCCCGCGCCAGTAGCTCGAGCTCGCTGTCGACCGGCACCTCGGGCCCGGCCGACCGCGTGACTCGGTGCGACGCCGCCACCGCGATCACCGACCCCGACGACGACGGCGCCCGGGCCTCGCCCGCCAGCCGCACCAGCCGTCGGTAATCGTCGAGCCGCAGGATCACCCGCTCCGACGGCCGCGATGGGTCGAACGTCCCCTCGTAGGGGAACAGCGCCACGATCGGCCCGCTGCCTGGCCGGGGCGCCTGGCGGGGCCCGGCCATCGAGACACCCGCCAGCAGCCCCACGACCGGTACGAGGATCAGCCCGGGCGCGGCGGCCGTTCGCGCCGCCCCGCGCAACAGCGAGCTGCCCGTGCGACCCGCGACCCGCGGGGCCGGCTCGGCACGGGGGATCCACCGCGCCAGCTCGGCGATCAAAAGCACCAGCGCGGCCACGAACCCGCCCGCCGTCACGGCGCCGTCCCGCACCGGCAGGAGCCGCTCGAGCGCCAGGCAGACGACGGCCGCCGCGACGAGGAAGGCCAGCCGCCAGCCGGCACGCAGCCTGCGCCCGCGCTCGGGCCCGCGCGGGCGTCCCAGCGCAACCAGGGCCAGCCATACCAGCGCGACCGACGCGGCGGCCGCCCAGCCGACGGCCGCGCGGCGACGCCCGTCGACCAGCCGGACGAGCGCCCGATCGCCCGGCCAGCCCGCCGCCGAGAACCGCCGGACCAGCCGGCCCGGCGGCGGCCGGTAGCCCTCGGCGCCGTCGCCGGCCGAGCCGCCCGGCGTGATCTCGGCCCGCCACCGCTCGACTGCCTGGAACCGATCGCTCCGGTCGCGGCCCCACGCCAGGGCCTCGCCGATCGCGTCGCGCCACGGCGATGTCCGGGCGAACCGCGGCCGCTCGGCCTCGGTCGTGATCACCAGCGCGTCGCCGATCATCAACGCGGTCAGCCCCTGTCGCTCCAGATCCCTCAGCGACGAGGTTGAGGTCCTGTCCTCGACCCGCGGCGTCCGCGGCCCGAGGCCGGCCGACTCGAGCGCCAGCCGGTCGACCACGATCGGCCAGGGACTCGGCTCCCACCGGCCGAACCACTCGGCCAGCGTCCGCGGCGGCGGACCGGTCTGGCGGACCTCGCGATCGAGAAGCAGGATCGCGCCCGCGCCGCCGTGGCCGTCGCCGTCCTTGCCGCTCCCCATGTCGAGACTCGGCCAGTGCGGCAGGGCCAGCCCGAGCGCCGAGAACGGCCAGCCGTAGGCCGCGTCGGGGTCGTCGGCCACGAGGCCCACGCCCGGGTCGAGCGCCCGCCAGCCGGGGGGCGCGACGATCTCCCAGGTGAACGAGAGGCACGGCAGGTCGAGCCGGGGCAGGGCCGGGCGCAGCGGGTCGCCGTCGCCGATAGCCGCGGATTCCACCAGGTAGTCGAGCACCACCGTGCCGGGCCGGATGCCGGCCGCCGCGCCGGCCGTCGCCGGCGGGATCGCGACCCGCCCGCCCACCCGGATCGGCGTCACATCGGCGCCGTCGCGGCGGACGCGCACCGGGGTCGCCCCGTCGGGCAGGTCGAGCGCCAGCAAGGCGGCCCCGTCGAGCTCGGCCGCCAGCCGGAGCCGGTTGAGCGTCCGGCCGCGGGGGTCGACCCACGTCGTCAGGAGCGCCTCGCGGACCACGCCCGCGACCGGGGCGGGCTCGAGCGACTCGGTCGTCAGCTCCAGCCGGGCGCCGGGCACGGGGTACGAGAACGCCTGGATCGTCCGCCCGGCCGCCGCGTCGGCCTCGCCCGAGCCCGACGGGTTGCCGCCGGATCCGGCCGCGGGCCGGTCGGTCGACGACGGGTCGAGCCGGCCGAGGCCGACGGCGTGCGGCCGGGCCATCATGCCCGCGGGCGTCTCGACCGCGACGGTGCCACCCTTGAGGTACTCGCGGGGCACGAACAATAGCGGGATCTCGCCCGGCGACGACCAGGGGCGCCCGGCGCGGAAGCGCACGGCCCTCTCGGCCAGGGCCGGGAGGTTCAGCGGCAGCTCGCGTGCCGAGGCCCCGGCGGGCAATGTGAGCCGCGCTCGGGCGGCCGCCCCGATCGGCCGTGGCCGCAGCTCGGAGCCGTCCTCGGCCGAGAAGTGCCACGAGGCCAGCGCGTCCCCCGGCCCGTCGACCCAGATCGGCAGCGCTTCCAGCGGCGCGGCGCCCGAGCCGATCAGGATGGTCCCCTCGAGCGCGAGCGTCCGCCCGTCAGCCGAGAGCCGCGCGCGGGTCCGGATCGACGCCCGCGGGTCCTGGTCGATCCGCTCTCGGTCGACGATTGCCTCGGCGCGATCGCCCGTCCACCGCCATGCGATCGCCTCGCGCAGCCCGGGCGCGGGCGGCGTCATGGCCGCCAGGCCGGGGACGTCGCGGGTGTCGATCCACGCCAGGCCGTGCGCGCTCGTCGGCTGGATGGTCGTGCCGTCGTCCACCCACGCCAGCCACGCCTCGTCGACGATCGCCGAGCCCCTCGGCCGCACCCGCGGCAGCTCTAGCCGACCGCGGCCCGCCGCCACCGTCGAGGTCGCCCCGATCGACAGCGTCCCCCGCCCCCGCTCCAGCGCCGAGGCCGGCAGCATCACCCGCAGCCGCGTCGCCCCCGTGGGCTGCGCCGACGAGTGCCACGCCAGCGGGTCGTCCAGCCCGGGGATCCGCACCTGATCCGGCAGCCAGGCCGGCGAGAGGTCGACCTCCATCTGCGTGATCGACCCGCGCTGGAGCACCCAGTCGACCCGGCAGTCCAGCCGCGGCGGGCCGCCCGAGCCCAGCACCAACTGGCCGAGGACCGTGCACGCGACCTGAACCCCCGGGCGGATGAACACCAGCTCGGCCACCGAGCGCGGCGCCTCCTCCTCGAAGGTCAGCCGGTTGTCGCCGTCGGCCTCTCCCGCCGCCAGCGGCACCAGCCGGCCCGCCCGCTCGTGGCACTCGCGCACGGCCCGCAGGTCGTCGAGCACCACCGTCGTCCGCCCGCCCGTCCACGTCGCGTCGACCGGGTGGAGCGAAGGGACCGACCACCTCCCCTCCGACGGCACCCTCGCATGCGCCAGGAACTTGAGCGAGGCCGTCCGCACCCCGGCAGCCAGCGTGACGGTGACCCTGGCGCCCCGATCGGCCTCGCCGGCTCCGCCGCCCGCACGCGCACCCGCGCCGACGCGGCCCAATCGCTCGATCCGGTAGCCGCGCACCGCCGCGCCCTGCACGTCGATCAACTCGAGGCCCGGGTCGAGCTCGACGGAGAGCCGCCCAGGGTGGCGAGGGTCCAGCTCGACCTGGTCCTCGGCCGTCCAGTTGACCATTGTGGCCGACGGCCCGGCGCCGCGCCTCAGGTCGATCTCGGTCGTGCCGTGGAACCAGGCGCCGGCTCCCGAGTCGGTCCGCTCCCGGTCGCTTGCATCGCGCAGCTCGACGTCGAATCGCCCGGCCTCGCCGTCGACCTCCCACAACTCGAGCGAGGCATCCGGGATCGGTACGGGCCCGCGGCGAATCCCCCGCTGGCTCGACGCGGTCCATCCGTGCGGCAGCTCCAGCTCGAGCACCGTGGTCCCTTCCGCGGGCAGCCCCAGCGCGAAGCCGCGCCCCCGCGAATGCGGCCGAGGTTCGAGCTCCCAGTCGAGCCGGACCGTCTGCTCGCGGCTCGATCCCTCGAGACGCAGCACGGCGACCCCCGAGTCTCGCGCCCCGACGGCCTGCTTCCCGTCCCCGCGCTCGAGGATGGCCGGCGTCCAGGGCACCAGGGGAAACTCCGCCGGCCCCGCCGCGAACGGCGCGAGGATCAGTTCGGACCGGCCGACCAGCCGGCCCGCCTCCAGCCGCGCTCGGTGGCGCGCCCGGATCATCCGGGGGGCCCCCGATGCCGTCCGGCCCGCCATCCCCCGCCGCGCCTCCTGCACCAGCGCCTCGAACTCGCGGGGCGCCAGCACCCGCAGCTCGGTCCCCGGCGGAAAAACCTTCGCCACATCCTTCGCCGGCACCGGCACCCGCACGACCCCGACGTCATCCCCCGCCGTCGCACCCACCCCGACCAGACCAAGCGCCGCGATGACCCCGAGCACCGTCGCCAGCCATCCGGAATGGGGAGGGGTCAGGGGCGAGGGGTTCGGGGCGAGGAAGACCGGAGACACCCGCGGATCGCAGGCCATCCCGTCATTCATCGGCACCCCTGCCCGGGCCGCCTGCTCACCCGTTTCCGCCTGCACACATCGCATGAGGTGTTCCCGGAAGCCGCGCCACCACAACCGCCACAGACGTCCCGCCCGCACGATCCCGCGAATTCGCCCCGGGCAACCGGCCGCCTTTGCCCGGCATCCGGCCACCCCCATCATCGCGTCTCCTCGCCAAATCTTGAAGTCGACCGAGATCGAGAGGCAGCCGTCGCAAAATGTTCCCTATCATCTTACACCGGCTTTTCCAGAGGCTTCCGGCTCACTGGCAACCATCCACCCCTCGCCACCCCGCCTCGACCCGCTCGGCCCGAACTCCCCCTCCACAATAAAAACAGCAAAACGGGCACGGATTCCGGGCAGAATCTCTTTGATGTGGCCGTTTCCGGGATTTCCGGTGGGGCCCAGGCCCGGCTTCGGAGAAGTCGGGTGACGGCGTTGGCGAAGCGTTCCGGAATTATTGAGGAGTTTCGAGCCCTCGAGGGCACTAAAGGCAGTCCAGTGCGATCGGGAGTACGTTCCATGATGAACCGTCGTCCGAATGCCGGCTCGATCGGATTGCCGACGCTCCTCGAGGTCGGCTCATTCGTCGGGATGTCCGATGCCCAGTTGCTGGAGCGATATCTTACCGGCGGCGGCGGGGTCGCCGAGGCCGCGTTCGCGGCCCTGGTCGAGCGGCACGCCCCGACGGTGCTACGCGTTTGCCACGATGTCCTCAACGACCCGCACGATGCCCAGGACGCCGCCCAGGTTACGTTCCTGGTGCTCGCCCGGCGGGCCGGCGGCATCCAGAAACGCCACTCGCTCGCCAGTTGGCTGTTCGGGGTCGCCCGGCGGGTCGCGGCCCGGGCCAGGGTCGAGGCGGCCCGACGTCGGGCGCACGAGCGACGGAGGGCCGAGATGGCGACGTGCGAGCAGGACCGGCGGTCCCGAGCTCCCGGGGCGGGCGAACCCTGGGCGGAGCTCTTCGAGGAGATCGATCGCCTCTCGGAGCGCCACCGCAGCGCCATCGTGCTGTGCGAGCTGGAGGGTTTGACCCACGAAGAAGCCGCACGGCAATTGGGTTGCCCGATCAAGACAGTCCAGGGCCGCGTCTACCGCGCGCGGGAGCTCTTACGCCACCGCCTTGCCCGTCGGGGCATCACCGCAACCTCGGGGATGCTGGGCGCAGCGCTCGCGCAGCGGACGGCCTCGGCCGCGCCGTCGGCCGCCTGGGTGCAGGAGACCGCACGAGCCGCGGCTCAGATCGCGGCGGGACATGGGGTGGAGGGTTTGCTCTCCGCCGAATCCGCCTTGTTGTTTCGACACGTACTGAGGGCCACGACGATGACCAACTTGAAGATCGCGGCGCTGGGGGGACTGGTCCTCGCCACGACAGCGGCGGGGATAACCATGGGCTGGGGCCGGATGACAGGACCCCAGGTCGTGGAGCGCCCACCGGCGTCGCCGCCGCCCAAGGCGCCACCCGCCGTCGCCGAGGACGAGCCGGACCCGATAGCCGTCCAGCGGGAGATTGCGAACAATCTGAAAGTGATCGGCCTGGCGATGCACAATTACCTGGATGTCCACGGGCGTTTCCCGGCGCCCGCGATCCAGGGGCCGGACGGCAAGCCGCTCCTGAGCTGGCGCGTCGCCATCCTGCCGTACCTGGCGGAAGACGAGTTGTATCGATCCTTCAAGCTGGACGAGCCCTGGGACAGCCCCCACAACAAGGCGCTGCTCCGGAGGATGCCGCGCGTCTTCGCTCCGCCTCGCCCACCAGGACAGGCGCAGGAGGGCCTCACGCACGTCCGGGTCTTCGTCGGCAAGGGAACGCCGTTCGAAGGTGGTCGTGGGCCTCGTCGGGAGGACTTCAACGACGGTCCGGATCGGACGATGATGGCTGTCGAAGCGGATGAGGCGGTCCCATGGACCAAGCCCGATGAGCTGCCCTACGCCCCCGACAAGCCGCTCCCCACGCTCGGCGGGGGACCGCGCGGGAGCTTCGCGGCGCTGATGGCCGACGGGGGTGTCCGCTTCATTCCGGCGAAGCTCGACGAGGCGCTGCTGCGCCGGGCGATCACCCGGGACGACAGGCAGCCGCTCGACCCCGACCGCCTGGGTAGCCGCGAGCCGCTTCCGGCCCCGCCGAGGGCGAAACCCGGTCGGGACGGCAATCGGCCGGCGGCCGGGGGGCCGAGCGAGCGCGGAGCGGCACGGACCGACACGCCCAGGTCCGACGAACGAGTCCGCCTGAGCGGCCGCGTGCTCGGCCCGGATGGGGAGCCAAGGGGAGGCGCCTCGGTCTATTTCATCCGGCCCGCACCGTTCGTCTGGGTCCCCCACCCCCGGCCGCCGCACCGGCCGGAACCATCGGCGACGAGCGGGCCCGACGGCCGGTTCGAGGTCCTCATCGACCGCGCTGAGTGGGACGACGTGCGATCCGGGCCCACGAGGTTCGGGCCGCACGTCCGAACCTTCCCCCTGATCGCCGCCACGTCGCCCGGGTCCGGTCCGGGCTGGGTCCTCCTGCCCAGGCCGGAAGCCCGAACCGACGTGACGCTGCAACTCGTCAAGGATGAAGTCCCGATCGAGGGCCGGATCCTCGACCTGGAGGGCCGCCCGGTGCCCGGAGCCACCGTCACCGCCAGGGAAATCTTCGCGACCCACGGCGAGGACCTGACTCCGGTCATCAAATCGGGCACGTTGAGCGACGAGGCGGGGAAGTGGAAGAGCCTGGCGCCATCGATCGCGGGGCTCTCTCACGCGCTCACGACCGATCATGAGGGTCGGTTCCGCCTGACCGGGATCGGCCGAGAGCGCGTCGTGTCGCTGCGGCTCTCTGGCCCGACGATCCAGACCGGCGACTTTTTCGTGATGACCCGACTGGGAGTCCAGGCGGCCCGGAAGCAGTTCGAGCGTCCCAGGTTGCCGATCGCCGACAACCCGTCGGCCGGTTCGGGCCCCATGATCTACCCCGCCCGCTTCGAGCACGCGGTGGGCCCGACGAAGCCGATCGAGGGCGTCGTGCGCGATCGCGCGACGGGCCGTCCCCTCCCTGGCGCGGTGGTCATGCCAAGCTTCGTGATCGAGCGGGATGGCCAACGTGTCGGGTTGGGGAGCATGGCCCATGACGGCGCCCGGGCGGACGCGGCGGGCCGATTCCGGCTGCTCGGTGCCCCGAAGTCTCGCGACCTCGGTATCCACGTCTTTCCGCCGGAGGGGCAACCTTATCTCGAGCGGATGGAGCACGTCGGCGACACCCCGGGCCTCGCGTCGATCGTGCATGACGTGAGCTTGACGCGGGGCATCCCGGTCCGGGGCCGGCTGATCGACGGGGCGAGCCGCCAGCCCGTGCGGGGGGTGGTGCATTACTTCCTGCTCGCCGTCAACCCCAGGTACGACGAACACCGATGGACCCTGACGCTGTGTCGAGTGCCCACCGACGATGACGGCCGATTCTCGATCGTCGCCCTGGACGGCCCGGGGCTGCTGGCCGCTTCGGCGAACTCCGACCGCTTCACCAGGGGCGCCGGCGTCGATCGGATCAAGGTGGCGAAGCTGGACGATCCCGATTCCAATGCCTCCTACGCCGCTTCCCCCTACTACCTGAATCCCAGGTTCTTCGACACCCTGGTCGAGCTCGACCTGCCCGCCGACTCCGACGGCGTCGAGCGCACGATCGAGCTCATCCCATCGAAATGACGCCGCATGCACGCGGGCTCGATCAGGTCTCGCGTCTCCCCTCGGGAATGAGGAACTGAATCATGAACGGCACACGCGAGCCCTGGGCCCCTTATGTCCCGGGCGCCACGACGCCCTGGGACCTCGGGCGGGTGGTCCGCCTGCATCGCCGCGCCGGGTTCGCCGTCACCTGGGACGAGATCCGCCGCGACCTGGCCGACGGCCCCGAGCCCAGTGTCGGCCGGCTCCTCTCGGGCACGTCGCGCGCCCGGGGCGTGCCGGAACACTTCGAGGAGCACGCCGCCACCCTGGCCGTCGCCGCCGACGGCACCGGGCAACTCAAGGCCTGGTGGGTCTACCGCATGCTCTTCGGGCCCGACCCGCTGGGCGAACGGCTGGTGCTCATGTGGCACAACCATTTCGCCACCAGCGTGGAGAAGGTCAACGACACGGGATGGATGCGGCAGCAGAACGAGACGTTCCGCCGCCATGCCCGGGCGCCGTTCGGCGAGCTCCTCCGGGCCTCCCTTCGCGAACCGGCGCTGCTCGTCTGGCTCGACGCGCAGGAGAACCACAAGGGAAGACCCAACGAGAACCTCGCCCGCGAGCTGATGGAGCTGTTCACCCTCGGCATTGGACATTATACCGAGGGCGATGTGAAGGAAGCCGCCCGGGCGCTCACTGGCTGGACGGTCGCGGGCAATTCGTTCCGCGAGGATCCGGCCCAGCACGACGACGGCGAGAAGGTCGTCCTGGGTCGGCGCAGGCGGTGGACGGGCCCAGACCTGGTGGCGATGCTTCTGGAGCATCCGGCTACCGCCGAGCGTCTGGCCTGGCGGATCTGCGACACGTTCCTCGGCGAAGGGGACATCGATCCCGCCGGGGTCCGGCTGCTGGCCTCGGGCCTGCGGGAGCGCGATCTCGACATCGGCTGGGCGGTCGGCACCGTGCTGCGGTCGCGTGTCTTCCACGAGGGACGCGGCCGTCGCGGTCGCGTCGTTGGCCCGGTCGAGTTCGTCGTCGGCGCGGCGCGGGCGATCGAGCTGTTCGATCCGCCGCCCAGCACTCTCCTCCTGGCGGAATGGGCGGCCCGCCTGGGCCAGGATCTGTTCTATCCCCCCAATGTCGGCGGCTGGCCGGGTGGGCGATCCTGGATCTCGGCCGGCGCGCTGATCGCGCGGACCAATTACGCCGCCGCGCTGGCCGGCGGCCGCGACATCGGCCTGCCCGGCCCTCCGGACGTCCTGGCCCTGGCCGAGCGGCACGGCTTCGGGCGGGATCCCGGCGCAGTAACCAACTTCGCCACAAGTGTACTGCTGGGCGTCGATGTGCGATCGGGTCGGCCCTCGTCGCTCGAAGGTGCACTCCGGCCCGGTCTCCCGGAGCCCGAAGCCGCGCGAAGGATCCTGACCCTGGTCCTGTCCTCACTCGATGCGCAGAAGTGCTGACTCCGGGCATTACGTCGGTACGAAAGGAGGTCTCATGTTCTCTCGTCGTTCCTTCTTCGGCAGGGCTCTGAACTCCTCGACCCTCGTCGCGCTGTCTTCAACCGTCCCGGACTTCCTGGCCCGCTCGGCGCGGGCGGCGGGACCGGCGCGGGACGACCGCGTGCTGGTGGTCATCGAGCTCAATGGCGGCAATGACGGGATCAATACCGTCGTGCCCTACCGGGACGAGGGTTATGAGCGACATCGCTCGGCCACGCGACTGGCGGTCCGCGACCTGATCAAGCTCGACGACCAGGTCGCCCTGCATCCCTCCCTGTCCGACGCCGCCCGCCTGCTCGACGACGGCAAACTGGCGGTCGTGCAGGGCGTGGGGTATCCCAACCCGAATCGGTCTCACTTCGAAAGCATGAGGATCTGGCACACCGCCCGTCCGGACGCCGCCGATGCCATCGGCTCTGGCTGGATCGGCCGGGTGCTGGATGAACGAGCGGCCGCCTCTCCCTCCGATCCTGGCGCCGTCTTCGTCGGCGGCCACCCGTCGCCGGTTGCGGTGCGCGGCCGCCGGTCGGCTGCGATCACCCTCGATCGGACCGATGATTACCTTCTCGGGGATGGCGCGGCGCGGCAGTCGCTCCGGCCCAAAGCCGGTGACGACGACGAGCTGACGGCCTTCCTCCGTCGCACAACTCTCGATGCCTACGCGACCGCGGATCGGATGGCCACGATCGCCCGCGTCGCCCCGGGCCGGCGTTACCCGGCGACCAGGTTGGCGGGCGGGCTCGAACAGGTCAGCCGCCTGATCAAGGCCGGCATCGGGGCTCGGTTCTATTATGTGATCCAGGGTGGCTACGACACCCACGCCGGCCAGCTCCTCACCCACGCCCGCCTCCTGGGCGAGCTGTCCGGGGCGATCGGGGCGTTCCTGGACGACCTCACCACCGCGAGGCTGGCCGATCGGGTGGCGGTCCTGTGCATCAGCGAGTTCGGCCGGCGGGTCTCGGACAACGGATCGTCCGGCACCGACCACGGCACGGCCGGCCCGGTCCTGCTGGCGGGCGACGGAGTCCGCCCCGGCCTGGTGGGACCGGCGCCCAGCCTGACCGACCTCCAGGACGGGGACCTGAAAGTCAGCGTCGATTTCCGGCGGATCTACGCGGCCGTGCTCGATGGATGGCTGGGCTTGCCGGCGAGGCCCGTGCTGGGCGGCGCATTCGAGCCGCTGCCGCTTTTCCGCGCCTGAGTTGAGTGGGTCGATGACGGGAGGGTCTCTGTTGAATCCGATCGTTGCACGGGCCTTGCGGTCTTCGGTCCGGCCCAGGGCCCTCCTCGGCACGGTCGTCGCCGCGCTCCTGGTGCTGGTGGCGGCCCGGGGCCAGGCCCCCGACCCCGACTCCATGCCCGGCCTCCGCGTGACTCCCTTCCATGCGGGGCTTTGCCGGGTGGAGCTGGTCGCGGTCCTCGTCGTCGTTACGATCGGCGCCGCCGCGGCGATCGCCTCGGAACGTCAGGAGAGGACGTGGGACGCACTGGCCCTGAGCGCCCTCTCCGATGCGGAGCTGGTGCTCGGCAAGGCGGCGGGCGTGCTCCCGCCTGTCCTGCTGCTTGCGTTGCTCCTCATGCCCGTTCACCTGGCCTACGGCATGGCCTGGGGCACGCCATGGGGCATCATCCTCGGCGCCCAGGCCCTCACCCTCGGCGCCGGGGTGGTCGCGGCTGGCCTGAGTCTGATCTGCTCGGCGGCGTGCGGCCGCGTGCTGCATGCCGTCGCGCTGGCCGCGGCCGCGATCGTCCTCGGATGGTTCGCCGCGCTGGACGGCCTGTCCTCCGCCTGGACCCCCGCCCGGCTCGTCAGGCTCGGGCACCCGCTTCGCCTGCTCGACGACCTCGTCACGTCCTCCGTATCCGTCGAGGTCGCGGGGCGGCACGCCCTGGCCTTCCTGCTCGGCGCGGGGCTCGGCGGCGGCCTGGCATTCCTCGCCGCGATCCGACTGGCCCGGCGCCCGGTCGGGGGAAAGGTGCTCGCGATGCCCGGTTTGTTCCAGACCCGGCCCGGCAAGACAGGGCGTGTCTGGGACGACCCCGTCTACTGGCGCGCCTGCCGATCGCGCGGCGCCCGGCGAACCGTCCGGATCGGCGGCCTGCTGATCCTCGGGCTCGCGGTCGCCCTCACCGTGGCGAGGCGAAATCCGGCCGCGGGCGGGCTCTGGGCTCAGTTCGTCGATCTCTCGCCGGGATACCAGCACGTGCTGATCTACGCCGGGATGCCCCTGCTCTGCTTGCGGGCGAGCGTCACGATCGCCGACGAGCGTCGGCGCGGCACGCTGGAACCGCTGTTCCTGGCCGGCATCGGTCCGGCCGCACTCGTCTGGTCGAAGCTCAAAGGCGCCCTCCGCCCGGCCGTGCCGCTGACCGCCACGGTCACGATCCTCTGGCTGGCCGACGTGGGGACGCTGATCGGCGGCTTCACGAACCCGCGGCTCTGGTGGGACGGCCTCGCCGTGCTCGCCGCCGTCGGGGCCGGCTATTTCCTGGCGGTCTCGCTGGGACTGCTGGCCTCGGCCTGCGCGCCCTCGCCCCGCGCCGCCCTCATCGCCGGCCTGGCGCTGCTGGTCGCATGGGACACCGCGCCCCAGGTGATCTCGAGGATCGTCGAGCTCGTCTGGCCCGAGATGCCACTCGATACACAGATCGCACTCGCGTACCTGATCGGCGGCACACCCGACGGTCATCTCAACATCCTCAGGTCACACGTCGGGCGATTCCCGCCCTGTTATCCGGCGAGCTGGGCCGTCTCCTGGATCCTGGTCGCGACGCTCGCTGGCCTGGCTGCGTTGGCCATCGCCATCCTCCAGGCATCGCGCGAGCACGGCCGGCCGGTGAGCAGACGGGACCGGCCTCGCCCCGAACCGGCGTAACCGCCGCGAATTCCCACGGCGATGTCGGAACGGCAGTACGCCGTCACGCCCGCCGGTGCCGGTGCCGGCGGGCGTGGAACGTGCAACCGCCAGTCTGCGGATGGGCCGTCCGGCCGAAGGCGCAGGGCCAGAGCCGAAAGTAGACACCGCAGAGGGTCCCCATCCCGATTCGAGTCCGGTTCGGTCCGGCAACTCGGCTCGCCCGCGCTGCTGGAAGGGCGCGAGCAAGGGCTCGACGTTCGTTGCCTCCTCACACTATCCCTCGCCTCTCGCACCGCCTCCGGCGGCGGAGTGCTGTCAGCCCGGGGGGGCCGTGGTACAATCGGGGCGGGCCATTCTGGCGAGGGCGGCCCGCGACGAGCCGTCGCCAGGCGACTGGCGCGGGGGTTGCGGGATTGAGTGTCGACTCCGGACCTCGCGGGGGATCTCCCACGGCAGACCAGACGAGGCTCCATGATTCCGGGACGCGACATCATCGTCATCGGGGCGTCGGCCGGGGGTGTCGAGGCACTCTCGCTGCTCGTCGGGCAGTTGCCCGCGGACCTGCCGGCGTCGATTTTCGTGGTGCTACACGTCCCGGCGCACAGCCCCAGCCTGCTGCCGCAGATCCTCGACCGACGAGGGCCGCTCCAGGCCGGCCACCCGGCCGACGGCGAGTCGATCCGCCCCGGGCGGATCTACATCGCCCCGCCGGACTTCCACCTGCTGCTGCAGTCCGACTGCGTCCGGCTGGTCCGGGGGCCGCGGGAGAACGGGCACCGGCCGGCGGTGGACCCGCTGTTCCGCACGGCCGCGCGGGCGTTCGGCCCGCGGGTCGTCGGCGTGGTACTCTCGGGCACGCTCGACGACGGTACCGCCGGGCTCGCGGCGATCAAGCAGCAGGGGGGCGTTGCGATCGTGCAGGATCCCGACGAGGCGCTTTACAGCGGCATGCCCCGCAGCGCGCTGGAGTCGGTGGCCGTCGACCACAGCCTTCCAGTCGTCGAGATCGCCGGATTGCTGGACCGGCTGGCTCGCCAGCCGGTCCAGGTCGCGTCGGAGGATGATCCCGTGACATACAGGATCCGGAAAGAGAGCGAGATCGCCGCGTTCGACCTGGACGCCATCGAGGACGAGGACCGGCCGGGCCGGCCCTCGACCTTTGGCTGCCCCGACTGCGGCGGCGCGCTCTGGGAGCTTCAGGACGGCGACCTCGTGCGGTTCCGCTGCCGGGTCGGCCACGCCTGGACGGCCAACGGCCTCCTGGCCGAGCAATCCGATGGGATCGAGACCGCCCTCTGGACGGCCCTGCGGGCGCTGGAGGAGCGCGCGGCGCTGTGCAAGCGGGTCGCCGAGCGGATGCGGGACCGCGGTATGGAAACCTCCGCGGTGCGGTTCCAGCAGCAGGCATCCGACTCGCGGTATCGGGCCGCCGTGCTGCGGCAGGTGCTGATCACCGAGCCGGCGACCGACGACGACGCGAGCGCCGACCTCGACCCGGACGCCGGCGACCGGGCCCAGGCGGAGGACGCCCCGGATGGATGACCCGGCCTTTCTATTGCCGCCGGCGTTCGACGTCGTCGCCCTGGTGGCCTCGGCCGGCGGGCTCGCCGCGCTGGGGTCGATCCTCTCGGCGCTCCCCGCCGACTTCCCCGCCGCGATCGTGGTCGTCCAGCACCTCGACCCGAGCCGGCCCAGCCTGCTGGCGAGTATCCTCGCTCGCCACTGCGGGCTTTCCGTCCGTGAGGCCAATCACAACGACCGCCTCCGGCCGGGCTCCGTGTATGTCGCGCCCCCAGATCGTCACCTGGTGGTCGGGCCCGGCGGCGTGCTGGCCCTGACCGCCACCGAGCCGGTCCACCACGTCCGCCCGTCGGCCGACGCCTTGCTCGAGTCCCTCGGCCGCTCCATCGGCCCGCGCACGGTCGCCGTCGTCCTCACGGGCGCGGGGCACGACGGCGCCGACGGCGTCCGCGCCGTCAAGCACCGCGGCGGCACCGTGATCGCCCAGGACCGGCCCAGCTCGCAGAGCTTCGGCATGCCCGGCGCCGCGATCGGCACCGGGTGCGTCGACACCATCCTTCCCCTGGAGCAGATCGCACCGGCGCTGGTCCATCTCGTTACCGCCCACGCGCAGACACATCCATGACTTCCCAAGGCGACAACGATTTCGAGCACCTGCTGGAGTACCTGCGGCGGAGCCGGGGATTCGACTTCACGGGGTACAAGCGTACGAGCCTGATACGCCGGATCAACAAGCGGATGCGCGCCGTCGGGGCGGCCGGCTACGGGGAATACGTCGACTACCTGGAGGTCCACCCCGACGAGTTCGCCCGGCTGTTCGACGCGATCCTGATCAACGTCACGGCCTTCTTCCGCGACCCCTCGGCCTGGGAGGCGATCGCCAACCATGTCGTCCCGCGCATCCTCGGCAACAAGCGGTCCGGCGACCCGATCCGGATCTGGTCGGCCGGCTGCGCCTCGGGCGAGGAGGCGTACACCCTGGCCATGATCTTCGCAGAGGCCCTGGGCGTCGACCCGTTCCGCGACCGGGTGAAGATCTACGCCACCGACGTCGACGAGGACGCCCTCGCCCGCGCACGCCACGCCGCCTACGGCCCCCGCGAGGTCGCCAACGTCCCCCCCGACCTGCTGACCAGATATTTTGAAGAGGTCAACGGCCGCCACGTCTTCCACAAGGACCTGCGCCGCTCGGTCATCTTCGGCCGCCACGACCTGATCCAGGACGCGCCCATCTCGCGCATCGACCTGCTGTCGTGCCGCAACACGCTGATGTACCTCAACACCGAGACCCAGGCGCGGATCCTCGAGCGGTTCCATTTCGCCCTGCACGAGCGCGGGTTCCTGTTCGTCGGCAAGGCCGAGACCCTGCTGACCTACAACAACACCTTCATCCCCGTCGACCTCAAGCGGCGGATCTTCACCAAGGCGGCGCGGGGCAACCTGCGCGATCGCCTGCTCGTCATGGCGCGCACCGGCAGCGCGGAGGCCGCCAACCACCTCGGCGGGCACGTCCGGATCCGCGAGAGAGCCTTCGATACCTCGCCCGTCGCCCAGATCGTCGTGGATTTCGGCGGGGCTCTGACGCTGGCCAACGACCGCGCACGAGCGCTGTTCAGCATCGCGCCGACCGACCTCGGCCGGCCGCTCCAGGACCTCCAGATCTCCTATCGCCCGGCCGAGCTGCGGTCCTGCATCGACCGCGCCTACACCGATCGCCGCGACATCGTGCTGAAGGACGTCGAGTGGTCCACCGGCATGGCGGACGCCAGCTACTTCGACGTCCACATCGTCCCGCTGATGGACGCCGGCGGCTCGCTGCTGGGCACCAGCGTGACCTTTCTGGACACGACCGCCACCAGGCGGATCGCCGACGAGCACGAGCGCTCCACCCGCGAGCTGGAGACCGCCTACGAGGAGCTCGGGACGACCAACGAGGAGCTCGAGACGACCAACGAGGAGCTTCAGTCCACGGTCGAGGAGCTCGAGACGACCAGCGAGGAGCTCCAGTCGACCAACGAGGAGCTCGAGACGATGAACGAGGAGCTTCAGGCGACCAACGAGGAGCTCGAGACGGTCAACGACGAGCTGCGCCAGCGCAGCGACGAGGTGAAGCGGGCCAACACGTTCCTGGAGTCGATCCTGGGAAGCCTGCGGGGCGGCGTGGTGGTGGTGGACCCGGACTACCTGATCCTCGTCTGGAACCAGAAGGCCGAGAACCTCTGGGGCCTGCGCTCCGGCGAGGTGCGAGGCCGCAACCTGCTGAGCCTCGACATCGGCCTGCCGGTGACCCGGCTGAAACCCTGCCTGCGGACCTGTCTCTCCGGCGTCGTGCCCTACCAGGACATTACTCTGGATGCGATCAACCGCCGGGGCAAGGCGATCACCTGCCGCGTGACCTGCACGCCGATGCGCGACGGCAACAGCATCAACGGCGTGATCCTCTTGATGGACGCCGACGGCGAGACCGACGCCGTGCCCGCCGTCCCCCTCGGCCCCGACGGCCAGGCCGAGACACCGCGGCCCCTGGCCGAGGCCGGGGCCAGCCCGCCCGAGCCAGCGGCCGAGGCCCAGGCCGGGCCGGCCTGACCGCCGGCCGCTCGCCGAGAAGTATTACGCCGGCATGAAAGTAGGTCGGGCCGTCTTGCCCGACGGAGCCTGAGTGTCGGGCAACAGCCCGACCTACTTGAGGATCTTTTCTGCCGGGGTAATAGCTGTCGGCCTCATCTGGCCTTGTCTGTTCTGGCTGTTCCCTCGCGCAGATTTTCCGAGCAGAGGTGAGCGCCATTCGAGCGACACGCGAGGTATCATGCATACCCAATAAGCCGGCCAAAGGACGGGCCCCCGGGAGGGCGGCTCATTCCATGCCCCTTTGGAGTCCCCGTAACGTCCCTTCACGAATTGCCGTTGCCACTACGTTATAACGAAGCTAGAATGACGAACAGTAATCCCAACGAGGATCCGCCATGATCAAGAATCTCCGACCTGTCGGGAATAGCCTGGGACTGATCATCGACCGGCCCATCCTGGACCTGCTGGGGATCGACGACCGAACTCCGCTCCGAATCACGACCAACGGCAAGTCACTTCACATTGAGCCGGTGGTACAGGATAGTTCAACAGGGATGGAATCGCCTGCCGGTCGGAGGAATGCAAAGGGCGGTAAGCCATCCAGACGACCAGGCAAGACAGGAAAATGATGAGGCCAGCGGAAGATCAGGTGCATGGAGACGCAAGAAGATCGCGGGCAGGGCCGCGAGGCAAGTGTCCCGCCCGGAATTACCACGAAGGGCGACCTATTTCTCTATCGTGAGATCGAGGCGGTGAGGTCCGAAATGGCCGAGATCGTCAAGACGGTAGACTCGCTCCCGGGTGACATCGACGAGAAGATCAGGCCGCTGAATAGTAGCCTGGTCTCGCTCACGCAGGCGATTGAGTCCCTCTCGAAGCTGTCCATAAACGTGGAACAGATTCGCGACGAGTTCACCGGATTCCGAGGTTTCCGGGAGCGGATCGAGGGCTACGGAACATTCGCCAGAAAACACATAATCTCTATCGCCAGTACTGTCCTGGCTGTGATCGGGGCTGTGATCGGGGCGGCATTTTATGTTGGGGGGACCCTGTCGGCCATCAACGCGAATCTCGCCGAGATGAAAGGATCGGTCGGCGAGATGAAGGGCTCCATCGACAAGCTGCAGGCAGCCACTTACGACCTGAACGGTACAACGAAGGCCCAGGGCGAACGTCTGAAGAGCATGGACGAGCAGCTCAAAGACGTGCGTACTTCGATGAGGGAGGCCGCAAAGGCCGGAGCTGAAGCCGCTGACAAGATGCCCGAGCGGCTCGCCAGCGTCCTCGATGCATTCGAGAAACGGATGGACAAGGGCCGGGCAGACCTCGCGAGCAAGCTCGACCTGATCGAGCGCAAGGTCGACGACGCATCGGACGTCCTGGTGATATGGCTCACCCTGACTCGGGCGGACAGGCCGATCGCGCGGACGGAGACCAGCTTGACCTACTATCTGGCGATCCCGGCGCAGCAGAGGCAGAAGGTGATCCGAACCATCCAGAGCAAGGCTCTCCTCGATGGTGTGGTGAGCTTGTTCGACGGCGATCTCCTCCTCAGGCCGCCGGGAGTCACGGCCACGGCCCAACCGATGAAGGACGATGGAAGGCTCCCGATCCAGCTCTTCTTCCAGGACAAAACGGCCCTGGAAGGGTTCGAGAAGCTTCTTGGCCAGTTGACCGAGGCTCGCAAGGGACTACGGCTGAAGATCACGCTGACTCTGGGATAATCGCCAAGCTTGTTCAGGAAAGCGGTTCCTCATACGGCGCGTCAGGTTCGGCTGGTGGGCCGCCGGTCGCCTGCGCCTCGCGGAGGGCCCGGGCCATCCGGGCGCGTGCCTCGGGCGATAGGCCCTCGTCGGCCCCCGACGCGATGGCGCGATCGCGGAGGCGCAACGACTGGCGGATTCGCCGCACCTGGCGGCGGAAGCGGCGGCACGACCGGCACGCCGCCAGGTGGCACAGAAGCGCCGTCCGCTCGAGGCGCGACAGCGGCTCGTCCAGCTCGCGCGACATGAGCGCCGCCGCGGCCTCGCAGCGGAGGGTCAGGATCTGGAGTAGACCATTCAGCCGGCTCACGGGGTCCTCCTCGACGACCGGCCGGGTTCGCCGCCGAACCCGTGCCGTTCCAGGCATTCGCGGAGCAGCAGCCGGGCGCGATGCAGCCGGATCCGCAGGTTGCCCGCGCTCAGGCCCAGTACCTCGCACAGCTCGGCCGCCTCGAGCTCCTCCAGCTCGCGCAGGACGAACGCCGAGGCCAGCGGGCCGGGCAATCGCCCCAGGCAGCCGTCGAGCACGTCGCGGAACTCCCTGGCCTCCAGCTCGCGGTCGGGCGCCCGCCAGGCGGCCGGGGCCTTTCGCCAGTGCCCCGACTCGTCGAAGAACCGGCCGATCACCGGGTCGGCCCGCCCGCCGGCCCCGGGATCCAGGACGGCACCTTCATCGTCAACGCCTCCGGCCGTCGCCCTCGACGCCGACGCCCGCCGGTAATGATCGACGATCTTGTGCCGCAGGATCGAGAGCAGCCAGGTGCGGACGGTCGCGCCGCCCCGGAATCGCCCGCGCGACTGGAGCGCTGCCAGGAAGGTCTCCTGCACCAGGTCCTCGGCGAGCTCGCGCCGGCCGACGCGAAGGCGAGCATAACGATACAGGGCATCCCCGTGCTCGTCCGGCCAGGTCGAGGCGTCGCCGATTCCGATTCCGATGTCGGCGTCGGCGTCGGGATGCACCGGCGTCGGCGGGTGGGCGTCCATCGTTCCTCGCCGCGGGTATCAGGATCGATCGGCACTGTCGGAGAGCCGGGGCTCAACCGATCCCATCGTACGCCCGGCCACGCGGCGGGCAAGGGCGCGGGCCGGGGCCCCTCGAGTCCTTCGCGAATGCCCGTAACACCCCGCGGATTCCCGCGACTAATCGGCGAGCGGACGGGATTGTCCGCGGTTTCAGGGAGCCTCGTTCTTCGCACACTCGCATGGAGTTTGCTCGTGATGCTCAACCGATCCCCGCGCCCCGCGCGCCGGCCGGGAGCGGCCGCGGCCGCGCTCGCCGCCGCGCTGTTCGTGACCTTTTCTGCCCGAGGCGGCGAGATCAAGATCACGGTCACGAACGACCAGCCCGACGGGGGCTTTACCCTCGCCCCCATCTGGTTCGGCGTCCAGGATGGGACCTTCCACGCGTTCACGCCGGGCCAGGCCGCCAGTTCGGAAATCGCAACCCTCGCGCAGTTCGGCAACACCGTGCCCCTGTCGTCGCAGTTCGAGGCGGCGAATGTCGGCGTGGATACCACGTTGAAGTCCGGCGGCAGCCTGCCCCAGTTCCTGCCCGGCCAGTCGAACTCGACGATCCTCAGCGTCGCCAACCCGGGCACCGACCAGTTCCTGAGCTTCGCCGGCATGATCGTGCCGTCCGATGATTTCTTCATCGGCAACGACAAACCGATGCAGATCTTCAACGCCGAGGGCAGCTTCAAGGGGCCCATCACCATCCAGGTCTTCGGCTCGGGCATCTGGGACTCGGACACCGAGGCCCAGAGCCTCACGACGGCCCTCACCTTCATCAAGGGCCAGACCCCCGGCACCGGCACCCAGATCACCAATGGCATGGTGACCTCGCTGTTCAACGAATCCACCGCCTCGACGTTCCTGGCCGGCATCGACGGCAAGACCACGGCCGCCGGCTACACGATCACCCACGTCCCCACCAGCAGCGACCTGATCGCCACGATCCAGGTCTCGTCCGTCCCCGAGCCCTCGACGTTCGTGCTCCTGGGCCTCGGCATCGCCGGCCTGGCCGCCCGGAAGCGCCTGCTCCCCGCCCTGCGGCGCCAGGCGTTCTGACCGGAACTGTGGAGCCCATCGGACGGCCAGGCGATCCGGTCTCTTCAACCACGAATGGCACGAAGGACATGAATGGGGTACGGCGCCGCGCGCCCCTCATTCGTGGAATCCGTGCCATTCGTGGTTGAGATATCCCGCAAAGTGGACCGGCGCCCGCCGCGACACCGCGTCCTGCCTTTACAATTCTCTCTGCGCTCATTTCTTGCGCGCTCAACCCATACTGCCCTGTTTTCCGATTTCACCCGGAACTCGAATCCCGTCGCCGGAAAAATCGTCCTTCCCCGAAAATCCGCGATTCGCTAGACTGGTACGTTCATCCCCGGGGGTCGCTCCGCGAGGCGAGCGGCGAGGGGGCCCGGGTGGATCACGCCGGGACGAAGATATCCCCGGGCGGGCGGCTGGCCGCCGGCCCGATCCGATGGGATTCAATCGCCTCGCCCGCGGGCGTCCGCCGACGGTCGGGATCCCCCCCGGAGGATCGGGTCGCCGGGATCCGGATCGAGGCCCCGCACGCCCCAGCCGCCGACCGACCGAGGACCGCGAAGGAACGAACGACCGGCCGAGCGCCCACCGCGCCTCCAGTCCACCGAGAGAATAAAGAAGAAGAGGACCGACCCGGAATGATCATCGTGTTGAAGCCGAATCCGGCGCCCGGGGTCGTCGAGCATGTGCTCGAGCGGATCCACGCGCTGGGCCTGACGCCGCACCTCAGCCAGGGGGTTTCGCGGACGATCATTGGCGTGATCGGCGACGAGGACAAGCTCCAGGTGCAGCCGCTCCAGGCCATTGCCGGGGTCGAGAAGGTCGTGCCGATCCTCCGGCCGTTCAAGCTGGCCAGCCGCGAGTTCCACCCGGAGCCGTCGGTCGTCGACATCAAGGGAATCAAGATCGGCGGCGGGCACCTGGCCGTGATCGCCGGGCCGTGCGCGATCGAGGGCGAGGAGCTGCTGTTCGAGGTCGCCCGGCGGGTGAAGCGCGCGGGGGCGAACATCCTCCGCGGCGGGGCGTTCAAGCCGAGGACCAGCCCGTACAGCTTCCAGGGGATGGGCAAGGAGGGGCTCCAGCTCCTCCGTGCCGCCGGGGACGAGCTGGGCATGCCGGTCGTCACCGAGGTCATGGACCCGCGCCAGGTCGAGGTCGTCGAGCGCTACGCCGACATCCTCCAGATCGGCGCGCGGAACATGCAGAACTTCGACCTGCTGAAGGAGTGCGGCCGGACCCGCCACCCGGTGCTGCTGAAGCGCGGGCTGAGCGCGACGGTCAAGGACCTGCTGATGTCGGCCGAGTACGTGATGTCGGAGGGGAACTGGCAGGTCATCCTCTGCGAGCGGGGGATCCGCACGTTCGAGGACTCGACGCGCAACACGCTGGACCTCTCGATGGTGCCGAACGTCCAGGGGCAGAGCCACCTGCCGATCATCGTGGATCCCAGCCACGCCACGGGCCGGCCCGAGCTGATCCCGGCCATGGCGAAGGCCGCGATCGCCGCCGGTGCCGACGGCGTGCACGTGGAGGTCCATGGCTGCCCCGAGAAGGCGCTCTCCGACGGCCCTCAGGCGCTGGTCCCCGACCAGTTCGACCGGCTGATGGACGAGCTGCGCCCGCTGGCCCGGCTCCTGGGCCGGACGATCGACGTTTGCAACGCCCAGACGAAGGAGCCCGCCGCATGCGCGCCCGCACCCTGCTGATCGCCGGCAACTGGAAGATGAACCCGTCCACGCGGGCCGAAGCCGCCGCGCTGGCGCAGGAGGTCAAGGCGGGCGTCGGGTCCAGCACCCAGGTCCACGTCGTCGTCTGCCCGCCGTCGCCGTTCCTCCAGGCGGTCGACGCGGTGCTCGAGGGCTCGCCGATCGGCCTGGGCGGCCAGAACATGCACTGGGAAGCTTCGGGCGCCTACACCGGCGAGCTCTCCGGCGCGATGCTGGTCGACTCCGGCTGCACCCACGTGATCCTGGGCCATAGCGAGCGTCGCCACGGGATGGGCGAGACCGACGCCCAGGTCAACCGCAAGCTCCACGCGGCGCTGGCGGCCCGTTTGATACCGATCGTCTGCATCGGCGAGACGAAGGAAGAGCGTCTCTCCGACCGGACCGAGGCCGTGCTCGCCGAGCAACTGGCCGGCTCGCTCGCCGGTCTGTCGCCCGAGCAGATGGCCGGCACCGTGCTGGCGTATGAGCCCGTCTGGGCCATCGGCACCGGGCTGACCGCCACGCCCGAGCAGGCGCAGTCGGCCCACGCGTTCATCCGCGCCAGGCTGGCCGAGGCGTTCGGCCAGGCGACGGCCGACCGGGTCGTTGTCCAGTACGGAGGGAGCGTCAAGCCGGATAACGCCGGCCAGCTCCTCGCCTGCCCGGATATCGACGGGGCCCTGGTCGGCGGCGCCAGCCTCAAGGCGTCCGACTTCCTCGCCATCGTCGCGGCCGGGCGCGGGCTCTGAGCAAGGGCCAGAGGTCAGGGGTCGGGGGCCGGGGAAGACAGGTCTCCGGCCGCCTGCCTTTACGCTAGCCGCGCCCTCTGCGGGCGGCCCCCGGCCAACCGACTGGCCCGCTGTCACCGGCATCCGACCCCGAACCGTCAGCCATTTACTCGCCCCTGGCCCCTGATCCCTGGTTCCCTACAGAGCAGGACCCCGACGCATGGTGGACTTCCTCATCGGATTGCTGAACATCCTGATGATCCTGGGCTCGCTGTTTTTGATCGGCGTCATCCTGATCCAGCGCGGGAAGGGCGGCGGGCTGGCCGGGGCGTTCGGCGGGGTGGGCGGCTCGAGCGCGTTCGGCACGAAGGCGGGCGACGTCTTCACGCGGATCACCATCGGCGCGGTGGCGGTCTGGATGCTGATGGCGATGCTGCTGGTGGTGCTGATGAACCACCGCGCCGGCTCGACGAGCCGGATGTTCGACGAGCCGACGGCCGACGCCGACGCCGCGGCCGCGCGGGCCAAGGCCCGGTCCCGGGCGGCCGGCAAGGGGACGGGCGCCGCGGCGCCGAAGGGCACCGATCTCCTCGACCTGCCCCCGTCGCCGGCGACCGACGTCGGCGCCGGCGCGCCGCCGATCCCCGCCCCGGTGGATATCCCGGCCATCCCGGGTGAGCCGGCCAAGGGCACCGGTGCGGGCAAGGCCGCTGCGCCGGCACCCGCACCTGCGCCGGCACCCGCGCCGGCCAAGGCGGCGACCCCTGCCCCGGGCGGTTCGTCGGCGCCGGCACCCGCCGGCGGCAAGGCCGCCGCGACGCCGAAGTCGCCCTGAGGTGAGGATTTCCCCGAGAGGCCGGTTAGCCCATGTAGGGTGGGCATTGCCCACCGGTCGAGAACCCCATCTCTTGAGTAGGTCGGGATCTCAGCCTGACGCGGGCCGGCCGACGGAATCCGGAGTCAGGCTGAGAGCCTGACCTACTTCCCGCCCGCCACGATCTTTCGACCGCCAGCGATTGAACGAACGTACCAGTGAGGCTGCCTTGCTACTGAGCATGACCGGATTCGGAGAGGCGCGGCACCAGGATCCTCGGTGGACGGTCCAGGTGGAGATGCGGACGGTGAACAACCGGCACCTGAAGATCAGCTCGCGGATCAGCGACGAGTTCGCGGCGATGGAAGGGGCGCTGGAGCAACTGGTGCGGGAGCGCGTCCGGCGGGGCACGGTGCAGATCAGCCTGCGGATCGAGAGGCCGAGGCGCCCGGAGGACTACCGGCTCAATCTCGTCGCCCTGGCCAGCTACCGGGACCAACTCCGGGCGCTCCAGGGCGAGGACGGCGGCGACGGCGACTGGGGGACCGCGTCTTCGGGCGCGATGGCGACGGTCGACCTGGGGCCGCTCCTGGCCTTGCCGGGTGTGGTCGAGGAGACGCGGCCGTGCGTCTCGTCGCCGCAGGACGACTGGCCCGAGGTCGCCGCGGTGGTAACGCGGGCGCTCGAGGCGCTTGAAGCATCGCGGGCACGCGAGGGCCGCGCGATGGCCGACGAGCTGATCGCGCTGGGCCGGTCGATCGACGAGCACCTCGGGCGGATCGCCGAGCGGGCCCCGCTGGTGGTGCAGGCGTATCACCGCAAGATCACCGATCGGGTCCGGGCGCTGGTGGCCGATCAGGGGGTCACGATCGAGCCGGCCGACCTGGTGCGCGAGGTCGCGATCCTGGCGGATCGCTGCGACATCAGCGAGGAGGTGGTCCGGCTGCGTGCCCACCTGGCGCAGTACGCCGCGATCATCGACGAGGCGGAGAGCTCCGGGCGAAAGCTGGAGTTCCTCGTGCAGGAGATGGGGCGCGAGATCAACACGATCGGCTCGAAGGCCAATGACGTGGAGATCAGCCGCGCCGTGGTGGACGTGAAGGCCCTCCTGGAAAAGATCCGCGAGCTGGTCCAGAATGTTGAATGACGCGGGCGAGGCAGTATCCGGCTCCGGGCCCGCGCCGGGCCGTCGGGGCCGGCTGGTGGTCATCAGCGGGCCGTCGGGCTCGGGCAAGAGCACCCTGGTGCGCCGGCTGCTCGATCGCCCCGAGCTGCGGCTCGCGGTGTCGATCTCGGCGACCACCCGGGATCCGCGGCCTGGCGAGGTGAACGGCCGGGACTACCTTTTTGTCGCCCACGAGGAGTTCGAGCAGATCCGGGCCCGGGGCGAGCTGCTGGAATCGGCCCTGGTCCACGGCCAGCACTACGGCACGCCGGCCGGCCCGGTGCGCGACGCGATCGAACGGGGCCTGTGCGTGGCCCTGGTCATCGACGTCCAGGGGGGATTCCAGGTCCGCAAGAAGGCACCCGATGCCCTGCTCGTCTTCATCCAGGTCCCCAGTTTGCAGGTGCTCGAGGCCCGGTTGCGGGCGCGCGGCACCGACAGCGAGGCCACCATCGAGCGCCGGCTGGTCAACGCCCGCCGCGAGATCGAGCTGGCCCGGGAATACGACGTCCAGGTCGTCAACGACGACCTGGAACGAGCCGTCGAGCAACTCGCCACCATCCTGTCCCAGAACGGCTGTGGAGCTTGAAAGAACATGATCGACGAGCTGAAGGAAGAGGAGATCGTCAACAAGGTCGGGGGGCGTTTCAAGCTCTCGACCCTGATCCAGAAGCGCATGATCGCGCTGAACCAGGGGGCTCGCCCGCTGGTCGACATGCGAGGCGCCGACAAGATGTCGATCGTGATCCAGGAGATCATGCAGGAGAAGATCTTCCTGGACATGTCGGGCAAGCTCCAGACCGTCGAGCCGACCGAGGAGCTCGAGATGGGGGGCGAGACGATCGACCTTACCCAGCCGCGCGAATGATCAAACCCCGCCCTGCTCCCTCCGCCCGCCGCCCCGGATTCCGCAAGCCCGACGGCCCCGCGGCCGATCATTAGATGTCCGGGGCCATGGCCAGGGACGAGGGACGAGGAGCGAGGGGCGAGCAGGATCGGGAAAAGCTGACTCCGGCCGACCGGGCGTCCTCGCGCGGACCCGTCATCGGCCGAATTCCCTCGCCCCTCGCCCCTGACCCCTCGCCCCTACCGTCCACAGGGGGGTAGGAATGTCGTTGCGGCAGCGAGCGTTGCGGTCGGCGCCCCTGGTCGGGTTCGGCCTGGCGATCGTGTTCCTGGCGCTCAGCCTGCTCGGGTACGACCCGGCCGACCCGCCGGGCTGGGGCGCCGAGCCGCCCAACACGCGCCCGACCAATCCCTGCGGCCCGGTCGGCGCGACCCTGGCGCACGCGATGTTCGCCACCCTCGGATGGTCGAGCTGGCTGATCCCGCCGGTTTTGCTGGTCGTCAACGGCCTGCTGGTCCGACGCCGCGAGCTGGCCGACCGGGTCACCCCGGCGATCGGGTTCGCGCTGGTGCTCGTCGTCGCCGCGGCGGGCTTCCACCGGCTCGCCCCGGAGCTCCGGCCCAGCCCGCCGATCGGCAGCGGCGGATATGCCGGCGCCATCACTGCGGTCCTGCTGGAGCGCCACTTCGGCGGCGCTGGACTCTTCCTTATCCTCGGCGCGACCGGACTCTTCGGCATCCTCCTCTGCCATGAGGTCCTGATCGCCTGGCCGATCCACGAGCTGCGGCTCCTGCTGCGCGACGGGAGACAACGGCTGCGCGCGGGCACCGGCGCGGCCGCGGGCACGGGCACCGGCCTGGCCATGCCGATGCCGGCCGGCGTCGGCGCCGGTGCGGGGGGACTGATGCGAGTCCCCTCCGGCGGCTGGGACGATCCCCTCGTCCTGGCCGATCCCTCCGGCCCGGCGGACGTGCGCGCCCATCCGCCGATCGCGGTCCACGGGTCGGCCGGCGCGGCGGCGGCGGCGGCCGCGGCCGCGCACGGCTCGCCCACCCAGGCGATCGGCGGGCCGAAGCCGCCGACGGGCATCCCGGTCCTTCCCGGGACGAACCTGCCGGCGCCGGGCTCGGGGTTCGTGCTGCCGCCGATGGAGCTGCTCGAGCCGCCGCCGGAGTTCCCCGTCCAGGAGCACGAGGCCAAGATCCACAGCCGCGCCATGCTGCTGGAGCGCACGCTGCTCGACTTCGGCTACCAGGTCCGCGTGGTGCAGATCGACACCGGCCCGGTTATCACGCAGTTCGAGATCGAGCTCGAGGCCGGGCTGCGGGTTTCGAAGGTCATCGGCCTGGCCGACGACCTGGCGATCGCGCTGGCCGTGCCGAGCGTCCGGATCGTCGCGCCGATCCCGGGCAAGACCACGGTCGGCATCGAGGTACCCAACGACCACCGCAACATGGTCCGCCTGGGCGACGTGATCGCCGGCGTGCAGGACAAGTTCCGCGAGTGCCGCATCCCGCTATTCCTCGGCAAGGACGCCAAGGGCGTGCCGCTGATCTTCGACCTCGCCGACATGCCGCACCTGTTGATGGCCGGACGCACCGGCACGGGTAAGTCGGTGTGCCTCAACTCGATGATCCTCTCGATCCTGATGACCAAGCGGCCCGACGAGGTGAAGCTGATCCTGATCGACCCCAAGAAGGTCGAGCTCTCGCAGTACAAGCGCGTGCCGCACCTGATGCACCCCGTGGTCGTCGACATGAAGAAGGCCGAGTCACTGCTCGCCTGGGCCTGCGAAAAAATGGACGAGCGCTACGAGTATCTCCGTCGCGCCGAGGTGCGGAACATCTCGGCGTACAACAAGCTCACGCCCGAGGAGATCTACCGGCGATTAGGCCCCGAGGACGAGGCCGAGCAGCAGCGCATCCCGACCTACATGCCCTACATCGTCATCGTGATCGACGAGCTGGCCGAGATGATGATGACGGCCGAAAAGGAGGCCGAGCAGCACATCGTCCGCCTGGCACAGCTCGCCCGGGCGGTCGGTATCCACCTGATCCTCGCGACGCAGAAACCGACGGTGGATGTCGTCACGGGCCTGATCAAGGGAAACCTGCCGGCACGGATCGCGTTCCAGGTCGCCAGCCGCAGCGACTCGCGCGTCGTGCTCGACGAGATGGGCGCCGAGCGCCTGCTGGGCAACGGCGACATGCTGTTCCTGATCCCCGGCACGTCGCACATCATCCGCGCGCAGGGGACGTATGTGTCGGACGGCGAGGTTACGCGGATCGGCCAGTACCTCGAGCGGTTCCCGCCCGAGTTCAGCAAGGAGCTGTTGCAGCTCCAGGTCGGCGGCGGGCCGGGCGGGAAGGAGCGAGGCGCCGCGCTGAAGGAGCGGGACGACCTGTACGAGCCGGCCATCGAGGTCGTCATCCGCGAGGGCCGCGGCTCGTGCTCGCTGCTCCAGCGCGCCCTGGGCATCGGATACGGCCGCGCCGCGCGCCTCATCGACTTCATGGCCGAGGACGGCATCGTCGGCGAGTACAAGAGCGGCTCGGCCCGCGAGGTCCTCTATTCGTGGGAAGAGTGGGAGGCTCTCAAGAACGGCGGTGGAGGCGCCGGTGCCGGCGGCGAGGCCAAGGAGGAAGCAGCGGCGTGAGGGGCGCACCTCGTGCGGATCACGCTGCCTCGTTTCGCCGGAGCCATCCGGGCGAGTGCGTCAGCCGGAGACCTCAGTCGTCCCAGACGGTCTTCTCCGGAGGGCAGAAGCCGCTGACGATATCCAGAACCTCGAGGATCCTGTCCTCGGTCGCCTCGTCCGGAGCGGACTCTCGCAGGCGCTCGAGAGCGGATTGGACCTCGCCGCGGGAGACGCCCTGCCTGCGATACTCCCGCAAAGTCGCGATAACCTGTCCGAGCGGCCTCTGTGCCGAGATCGCTCCGTTGAGTTCTTCAAGCAGGAGTTCGCTGGTCATATCCGGACCCACCTCGGTGCGAGCGCCGCAAGCGCCTGTTGAAATTCGTCGATGGAGATCTCCCTCGCGGGCTCGACGAGTCCATGGTTCAACTTGTCTTGACGGAAGACAAGGTCAAGTCCCAACGAGTCTACGGAAAGTTCCCATGTCGGATCCTTCCCACTTCCTCCGAGGTGCGGCGGGCGTCGATGGTCAGGAAGGTGCATCGGGGTATCCGGTGCGACCGACATCCCGCCCGTCCCTGGATGAACCTTCCCGGAGACAACCGGAATATCATCACCTGGTCTGACCTCAAGGGTCCGCGCGGTCGGACCGATCATCGGGCCACCACTTGAATCTACTCGCATCGAACGGTAGATGTAGCGCCTCACGGGACCTGTGGGAGCCGTCGAGTTCAAGACCGGACTCCACAGAAGCCCGTCGGGAGCTGCGACCCTGGCGAGGTGGTACTCTTTGCGGTCCTATGACACCCTATTATACAGCTTGACCGTCGGGCAAGAATGCCCGACCTACTTCAATTCCATACGACGAGCCGCAGCCCCGATGCCCCCGATCCGCCGTCGCCGCTTCCACCGCGCGGCCTTCGCCGCCGCCGGGATCTACAACATCGTCTGGGGCCTCTGGAGTGCCCTGGATCCCCAGTGGCTGTTTCGCTTCGCGGGCCTGCCGCCGCTGAATCACCCGGCGATCTTCTCATGCCTGGCGATGGTGATCGGGCTCTATGGAGTCCTTTATCTGAGCATCGCCCGCGCCCCCGAAGACGGCTGGCTGATCGCGGCGGTCGGGCTGACGGGCAAGGTCCTCGGCCCGATCGGCCTGGCCGACCTGATCGCCCGCGGCGCGTGGCCGGCGTCGACGATCGTCCTGTGCCTCACCAATGACCTGATCTGGTGGATTCCGTTCGGACTGTATTTGTGGGATGCCTGGCCGTTCGCCCGGCGCGACACTCGGTCTGAATCGGATTGATCCCGGCGATTGCCTCGGGCCGCGCATGGCCGCATAATCGAGATTCACGCATCGAACGCGTCCAAGACTCTTGCGCTCGCCAGACCTTCGACGGCCGAACGGCACCCAATGCAGGGCCTCCCATGTCCACGCCAAGGGTCCCCCAGATCTTCATCAGCGCCACCAGCCATGACCTGGGCTCGTACCGCCGGGCCGTCAGCGAGATCCTCGTCACGCTCAAGGCGCTGCCGGTCGTGCAGGACCACTTTGGCCCCGATTCCCGCTCGGTGGTCGAGATGATCCGCGACAAGGTCGAGGGGTGCGACGCGGCCATCTGCCTGGTCGGCCCCTGCTACGGCCGCGAGCCGCGCGAGCAGGCCCCCGGCAGCCCGCGGCGATCGTACACGCAGCTCGAATATGAGACGGCCGTCGAGCTGAAAAAGCCCGTCTTCGTCTTCGTGGCCGCCGACGATTGCCCGCTCGATCACCCCGTCGACGAGCCCGACGAGCTGCGGGGGCTCCAACTCGAGCACATCAAGCGAATCAAGGCGACGGACCGCATCCGGATGCCGTTCCACTCGCGGGCCGACCGGCCGACCAGGTACGAGTGATGCGGTTCGACGCGGCGTCGCTGGCCGAGGGGGTGACCCGCCAGCTCGTCGTGCTCATGCGGGCCGAGCTGCTCGACGGCGACGGAGACGGAGACGCCGGCCGCGCGCGGCGGGGTGACGAGTCGTGGGTCCGGGACGTCGTCCGGCCGTTCCAGGACCGGCTCCAGGAAGTGCTCCGGCGGTGGGACGGGACGCTCCAGTCGGAAACGGCCGCCGAGTTCGAGATGAACTTCGCGACGGCCGACGCCGCCGTCAACGCCGCGCTGGCGCTGCACCAGGGGCTTTACGAAGCCGGCCGGCAGGGGCCGGCCCCCGGCCTGCGGGTGGGCATTCACGTCGGCCAGATCGTGCGCTTCGGCGGGACGGACGAATCGCGCGAGATCCAGGTCGGCCGGGCGATGGACGTGTGCCGGCGATTGACCGGCATGGCCGCGGCCGGGCAGACGCTCTTGACCCGCGGCGCATTCGACGTCGCGCGGGAATACGTCCGGCAGGCCCCGGCTGCGGACGGGGACGCCGGGGCCGCGCTGAGCTGGAATTCCTACGGCCGATATCTCCTGACCGGCCTGGAGGAGTCGCAGGAGATCTGCGAGGTGGGGGTCAGCGGGCGGGCGCCGTTGACGGCACCGCCGGATTCGGCCGGGGCGCAGAGCGCCGACTCGCTCGAGGAGGCCAGGATGCAGGGCTGGCGGCCCGCGCCCGGGCAGGAGGTCCCGCACCAGCCGGGCTGGATCATCGAGCGCAAGCTGGGCGAGGGAGGCTTCGGCGAGGTCTGGCTGGCGAACCAGAGGCGGAACCCCGACCAACTGGTCTTCAAGTTCTGCTTCGACTCCGACCGGCTGACCTCGTTCAAGCGCGAGCAGACGCTGTTCCGGCTCCTGGACGACGCGCTGGGGAACCGGCCGGACATCGCTCGGCTGCGCCAGTGCAACCTGGAGAAGGCCCCGTACTTCCTGGAGAGCGAATACATCAAGGGGGGCAACCTGCGCGACTGGTGCGAGGCCGATGGCCACCTGGCCTCGCTGCCGCTGGAGGAGCGGCTGCGGCTGGTGGCCGAGATCGCCGCCGCCGTCGCCGCGGCGCATTCGGTGGGGATCATCCACAAGGACCTCAAGCCCAGCAACATCTTCATGCGCCAGGCCGCCGACGGCCGGTGGCACCCGATGCTCGCCGACTTCGGCATCGGCGCCGTCGCGGATCGCTCGCAGCTCGAGCGACGGGGGATCACCGTCGCCGGCTTCACCCAGTCGCTGCTCGAGCCCGGCTCGAGCCGAACCGGCACGCGGATGTACCAGCCGCCCGAGGCCAACGTGGCGCGGACGGCCACCGTGCAGGGGGACGTCTATGCCCTGGGCGTCCTGCTGTACCAGATGGTCGTCGGCGACTTCGACCAGCCGCTCGGCCACGGCTGGGAGCGTCGGCTGAAGGCCCTGGAGGGCGCGGGCGGCGAGGTGGGGGCGTCGGAGGTCCAGGTGCGGCTGTCGCTCCTGCGGGAGGACATCGGCCAGTGCGTCGACGGCGACCCGGCCGCCCGGCTGGCCAGCGCGGCGCAGTTGGTCGAGCGGCTGCAAGGGCTGGACGCGCGGATCGCCGATGCCCTGGCCCTCCGCCGGGCCGAGCGGGCCCGGCTCCGCATGCGGCGGCTCCGCGCGGCGCTGGTGATGTCGGTGACGGCCCTGGTCGTCGTCGGGGGCCTGGGCGGGTTCGCCGTGCTGGAATGGCGGCGGGCCGAGGCGCTCAAGAAGGTGTCCGACCAGAACGAGCAGCGCGCCCTCGCGGGCGAGGAGGCGGCGAACAAAAGCGCCGAGCTTGCCAGCCGGAACGAGCAACTCGCCGAAGCCAGGGCGAAGGAAGCGCGCGCGAACGCCGAGGCGGCCCGTCAGCAGAGTCAACTGGCGCTCGATACCCTGAGAGCGATGATCTTCGACATCCAGCGGAGCGTAGAAAACCTGCCCGGAACCAGCCCGATCCGAAGGCGCCTGCTGGGCACCGCGCTTCAGCGACTCGAGCAGCTCTCCGGCGAGTTCGTGCAGCGCGCAAATGCCGATCGTCACACGGCGGCCGCTCTCCAAGGCCTGGGCGACCTGGTCCTCCAGTTCGGCGAGGCGCCGCGAACCGGAGAATCCGGAGGAAAAGGGGCCGCAAGTCCCGACTCGCGCAGTGCCGCCGAATCCGCCCGGCGGTTCCACGACCGCGCGATGAAGATCTTGGAGGCCCTGGCCAACGCCGATCCCAAGGACGCCCAGGCGCGGCGCGACCTGTTCGTGTCATACAGCAGGCTCGGCGATGTGTACCTCCGACTGGGCGACACCGACAAGGCCCTCCAGCATTACCGGAAGGGCCTGGAGCTGCGCGAGGCCCTGAATAGGGCCGACCCCAACGACGCCCAGGCGCGGCGCGACGTGTTCGTCTCGTACAACAATCTCGGCCACGTGTACCTCCGACTGGACGACGCCGACAAGGCCCTCCAGCACTACCGGAAGGGCCTCGAGCTGTGTGAGGCCCTCAACACGGCCGACCCCAACGACGCCGAGGCGCGGCGAGATCTGTCCGTCTCGTACAACAATCTCGGCGACGTGTACCTCCGACTGGGCGCCACCGACAAGGCCCTCCTGCACTACCGGAAGGGCCTGGAGCTGTGCGAGGCCCTGGCCAAGGCCGACCCCAACGACGCCCAGGCGGCGAGCGACCTTTCCTTCTCCTACTCCAGAATGGCGAAGGCTCACGAGAAGGCCGGGGATCTCGCCCGTGCACGCGACTGGGACGAGAAGATGCTCGCCGTCGACCGGCGATTGAGCGAGCGGATGCCCGGCGACGTCCGAGCGAGGCGAGAGGTGGCGGGCGACTGTCAGACGCTGAGCCACCTCTGCGCCCGGGCCCGCGACTGGCCGGCGGCCGTGAGCTACGCGAGGCAGGCGATCGAGCACGCCCAGGCGGCACGCAAGATCGCGGGGGCCACGCAGCCCTTCGAATGGAATTTCGCGATCACCTGGCAGATGCTGGTGGAGGCCCAGATCGGAGCCGGTCAGATGGCGGACGCCCGGCGGAGCATTGCGGAGGCGAAGGCGAGTCCTCGCTCGGCCGCAGGAGCCAATTCCCTGGCCTGGCTGCTGGCCACCCACTGGGCGGACCCAATCCGCGATGGGAAGGCGGCAATCGAGCTGGCCACGAGGGCCTGCGAGATGACCCAGTGGAAGGACCCGCTCTACATGGACACACTGGCCGCCGCCTACGCCGAGGCGGGCCGGTTCGACGATGCGGTGAAATGGCAGAAGAAGGCCCTGGACCTCGCGGACAAGCTCAGCAAGCCGCAACTGGATGAGCTGAAGGGGCGTCTGAAGCTCTACGAGGCCCGGAAGCCTTACCATGTTCCCAGGCCCGAGCCCGCGACCGCCGCCCCCCACGACCGGCCCTCGCCGCGATGAGCCAGCGAGAACGGACCGACCGGGCCGCCGGGCCGGCCCCGGGAAACCAGGCAGGACCTCTCGCCCGCACCGGGGCGATTGCCTTCGCCGGCGCAACCCAGCATAATCGAGTGGATGCGCCGATCGCTTCCGCCGATGCGGATCGGCCTACCGCGTCGGCCCGCTGCGGCGGGCGGCACCGAGCAGGGCTTGTCATGCCGACGTCCAGGGTCCCCCGCGTCTTCATCAGCGCCACCAGCCGCGACCTGGGCTCCTACCGCCGCGCCGTCGCCGAGGTCCTGCTCAAGCTCGAGGTGATGCCGATCGTGCAGGACCACTTCGCGCCGGACTACCGGTCGGTGGTCGAGATGCTCCGCGCGAAGGTCGGCGAGTGCGACGCCGTGATCTGCCTCGTCGGCCCGTACTACGGCCGCGAGCCTCGGGATCGGGCGGCGGACCAGCCGCGGCGCTCGTACACGCAGCTCGAATACGAGATGGCCGTCGAGCTGCGCAAGCCGGTCTTCGTCTTCACCGCCGCCCCCGACTGCCCGCTCGATAGCCCCGACGACGAGCCGGAGGAGCTGCGCGGGCTCCAGCTCGAGCACATCCGGCGGATTGCCGCCGTCGACCGGATCCGGATGTCGTTCCGCTCGCCGGCGCACCTGACCGACCAGGTGCGGGTGATGCGGTTCGACCCGCGGTCGCTCGAGGGGGTGACGCGGCAACTGGTGGTCCTGATGCGGGCGGAGCTGATCGACGGGGGCGACGAGGCCGGCGGCCAGCGGCCGGACGAGGTGACGTGGGTCCGCGAGGTGGTCCAGCCGTTCCAGGCGCGGCTCCAGGAGCTGCTGCGGCGCCGGGGCGGGACGCTCCAGTCGGAGACGGCCTGCGCGTACGAGGTGAACTTCGCGACGGCCGACGCCGCGGTGAGCGCCGCGCTCGAGCTGCATCAGGCGCCGCCCGGCCCGGGCGGCGGACCGGCGCCGGGCGTGCGGGCCGGCATCCACGTGGGCCAGATCGTCCGGTTCGGCGGGGCAGACGACGATCGCGAGGTCCAGGTCGGCCGGGCGATGGAGCTGTGCCGCAAGCTGACGGCGATGGCCGCGCCGGGGCAGACGCTGCTGACGCGCGTGGCCTTCGACGTGGCGCGGGAATCGATCCGGCCGGCGCCCTCCGAGGGCCCGGGCGGGTCGGCCACGCTGTGCTGGAAGTCCTACGGGCGCTACCTGCTGGCCGGCTCGGAGGAATCGCAGGAGATCTGCGAGGTCGGCGTCGCCGGCCGGGCTCCGCTCGCCGCCCCGCCCGACTCGCCCGCGGCGCGGCGGGCCGACTCGCTCGAGGAGAGCCAGATGCAGGGCTGGCGGCCGGGGCTGGGCCAGGAGGTCCCGCGCCGGCCGGGCTGGATCATCCGGGACAAGCTCGGCGAGGGGGGCTTCGGCGAGGTCTGGGTGGCGCAGCACGACCGCACGAAAGAGCTCCGCGTCTTCAAGTTCTGCTTCGACCCGACGCGGCTGACCTCGTTCAAGCGCGAGCTGACGCTATTCCGCCTGCTCCGCGGCGCCCTGGGCCGGCGCGAAGACATCGCCCGGCTGCTCGAGGTCGAGCTCGACGAGGCACCCTACTACCTCGAGAGCGAGTACGTCGAGGGCGGCAACCTGTACGACTGGGGCATGACGAAGGGCCACCTCGCCGCGCTGCCGCTGGGCGAGCGGCTGCGGCTGATGGCCGAGATCGCCATCGCCGTCGCGGCGGCGCACTCGGTGGGGATCATCCACAAGGACCTCAAGCCGAGCAACGTTTTCATGCGCCGGGGTCCCGACGGCCGCTGGCATCCGATGCTCGCCGACTTCGGCATCGGCGCCGTGGCGGACCGCTCGGTGCTCGAGCAGCGCGGGATCACCGTGGCCGGGTTCACCCGGTCGCTGCTCGAGCCGGGCTCGAGCCGGACGGGGACGCGGATGTACCAGCCGCCCGAGGCGAACCTGGCGCGCCCGGCGACCGTGCAGGGGGACGTGTACGCGCTGGGGGTCCTGCTGTACCAGGCCGTCGTCGGCGACTTAGACCAGCCCCTGGGCCACGGCTGGGAACGTCGACTCGCGACCGCGCCGGGCGAGGGCGCGAACGCGGGCGAGAGTGCCGGCGCCTCTCCCGGGGCGGCCGGTCCTCCGGGCGAGCGCGACGACCTGCTGGTCCAGCTCCTCCAGGAGGACATCGGCGACTGCGTCGCCGGGGATCCGGGGTTACGCCTGGCCGGCGCGGCGGAGCTGGCCGAGCGGCTCCAGGCCATGGACGGGCGGGTCGCCGACGTGCTGGCCCGGCGCCGGCACGAGCGGACCCGCCTCCGGATGCGGCGCCTCCGCATGGCGCTGGCCGCATCGGTGACGGCGCTGGTGATCGTCGGCGGGCTCGGCGTGTTCGCCCTCACCGAATGGTATCGCGCCGAGCGGCAGAAGCGGCGCGCCGACCAGGCCCTGGCGGCGGCCGAGGCGAACGCCACGCGGGCCGCGCGGAACGAGCGGGCCGCGCTTGAGAGCGAGAAGACCGCCCGGGACAACGCACTGCTCGCCCGGGAGGGGGAACGGCACGCCACCCAGAGCCTGTACGTCGCCCGGATGCGGCTGGCCATGCAGAGCTGGAACGAGGGCAACGTGCTGAAGGCCGCCCAGATCCTGGAGAGCCAGGTGCCGCGGCCGGCCCCCGGCCGCCAGGCCGAGGACCTGCGCGGCCTGGAGTGGTACTGCCTGCATGGCCTGAAGGCCTCGGTGTGGCACTTCGTAGGAACCCACGGCGGGGCCGTGCAAGACCTGGCGATCACCGCCGACGGCCGAGTCCTCGCGTCCGCCGGGCGCGACAGGACGATCGGGATCTGGGACGTCGAGGGACGACGGCCCCGGCACACCCTGCGGGGGCACACGGATTGGGCCAACAGCGTGGCCTTCGCCCCCGACGGCCGCCTGCTGGCCTCGGCCTCCGACGACCAGACCGTCCGGCTCTGGGACGCCGAGAGCGGGGCCCTCCTGCGGACGCTCAAGGGGCACACCGGCTGGGTCCGCGTCGTGGCCTTCAGCCGCGACGGCCGGACCCTCGCCTCGGCCTCGCGGGACGGCACGGTCCGGCTGTGGGACGCCGCGTCCGGCGCGGCGATCCGGACCATCAAGGGAAACTCGGACCAGCCCCTCGCCCTGGCGTTCGGCCCGGACGGCCGCCGGCTGACCCTGGCGACCGACAAGGGGCTGGTGCGATGGGACGCGAACGATCCCGACAACGTCCGGGTGAGTGAATTCAACTTGGAAGCCGGCTCGCAGGTCGTGCGGTTGGCCATCAGCGACGACGCCCGCTGGCTCGCGATCCAGGCGAAGAACCCCCGCGCGGGGACCGGGGCACCCGGCCAGGTCGAGCTGCGAGATATCGAGTCGACCGGGTGGCGTATTGGCCTCGAGGGCCCGCCCGAGGAGGTGACAGTGCTGGCATTCGGCCCGGGCAGGATGCGGCTGTTCGCGAGCGGCGCGAGCGGGCGGATCTGGGCGTGGGACACCACCACCGGTAGGGTCGTCTTCAGGACGAGGGTCGCGAACAGCGTCACCCAGGACCTGGCCGTCAGCTCCGACGGCCGGAGGCTGGTCGTCGTCGGGCCGTCGGTCGGCACGCCGGTCGGTACGCCGATCCTCTCCCTCGACCTGCCCCTGCTCGGCGAGGACGCGAGGCCCGGCGATCGCCGGATCAGCATCCGGGAGGCGGGGCCGAATCCGTCCGCGGGCGAGGCGTCCCGCGTCACCTTCAGCCCCGACGGCCGATGGCTCGCCGCGGGCGTGGGCCGGGAGATCCGGCTGCGGGACGCCGCGACCGGGATGGAGCGGCGGACCCTGGCCGGGGTGATCGAGGGGGCCATCTATGACGTGGCGTTCAGCCCCGACGGGCGCTGGGTGGCCGCGGGCAGCCAGGGCCGCAACGTGGCACTCTGGGAGTTCGCCGGCGGGAGGCAGGTCGGGCCGCTGACCGGCCACGGCGGGAGCGTCTTCGGCGTGGCCTTCGACCCGCGCGGCCGCTGGCTGGCCACGGCCTCCGCCGACCGGACGATCCGCCTCTGGGGAGTCGAGGGCAACGCCGTCGGGCGGCCCGTCCGGACGCTCGCCGGCTACGACGGGTCCGTGAGCGGCCTGGCGTTCAGCCCCGACGGGAGCCGGATCGCCTCCGCCGCGTCGGACCGGACGGTCAAGGTCTGGGACCCGGAGACCGGCCGGGTAATCCGCACGCTCACCGGGCACGCCGGCCCGGTCGTCGACGTGGCGTTCGGCCCCGACGGCCGGACGCTGGCCTCCATCGCCGGGGCGGAGACGCGGCTCTGGGACCTGGCCGACGGCAAGGAGATCTGGACCGCGACCGGCCACATGGGGACCATCAACGGGCTCGCGTTCAGCCCGGACGGGCACACCATCGTCACGTGCAGCAACGACTCGCGGATCAAGTTCTGGAACGTGGCCACCGGCGACGACGTCCTGACCCTGCCCTGCCCCAGGGCGGTGCCATCGGTGGCCGTCAGCCCCGACGGCTGGCGGCTGGCGGCGGTGTGCTCCGACGACGACATCCGGTCCTGGGACCTGGCCCTGCTGGCGGCCGACCGGCCGCTGCAGGGCTGGGCCGCGCTCGCCGACCGCGGCTACCTGCGGGCGTACGCGGGGGACGAGAAGGGCGCCCTGGACGACCTCACCGAGGCGATCCGCCGGGGCGCGGAGGGCTGGGCACCCTCGTACTGCCGGGCGCGGCTCTACCTGCGCAGGGGCCGGTATCGCGAGGCGCTCGAGGACCTCGACCGCGTCGTCGCGCGGAACCCCGAGGGCGCCGCGGCGCGGCTCCAGCGGTCGCTCGCCCTCGGCAGGCTCGGGCGCATGGCCGAGGCGCAAGGCGAATACCTCCGCGCCCGCGAGCTGACCGGCCTGAAGGACAGGCCCGAGCTCGATCCGCTCTCGTCGCGCGACCTCGAGCCCCACCGCGACCCCATCTGGTCCGACACGATCGGCGACTACACGACGGCGGTCGAAGGCGGATTCGACGCGGGCTGGGTCCGGCGCGGCCGGGGGCTGGCGCTGGCCTTCACCGGCTATCCCGAGGAGGCGGCGAGGGAATTCACGCGTGCCCTCGAGGCGGACCCCACCGATTTCGAAGCCCGGCTCGGCCGATTGCTCGCGTGGCGGTACACGTCACGGATCCGCTACTTCTGGCGCCCCGCGAAAGGGCTCCTGGCCGACGACCGGCAGGAGCTCGATGACTGGACGGAGCTCATTCGGCGCGAGCCCGGCGACTGGAAGTGGCACTTCTTCCGCGGCAGGCTCCACAACGCCGTCGAGCAGTACTCCCCGGCGGTGGCCGACTTCGCCCGGGCCATCGAGCTGGGCGGCCGGAGCCACAGGGTGTTCCGCGAGCTCGCCCAGGTCCACGAGAGGCTCAAGGACGATACCGCGGCCATCCGGGCCTATTCCGACGCCCTGAAGTTGAATCCCCCGGAGAGGGACGTCGAGTCCCTGCTGGCGGCCTGTGCCGGGTGCTACGAGAAGCAGGGGCGATGGACCGAGGCCATCGCGTGCTACACGGAAACGATCCGGAAGTCGCCCTCGTCCTCGCAGTACTGGAAGGCGCGGGGGAAGGCGAAGGCCCACCTCGGCCGGTTCCAGGAGGCGATCGCGGACTACGACGAATACGCCAAGGCGGCGAGGTCGAATCAAACGTGGTGGCGCCGTGACGTGAGCCCCCTGAGATATCTCGCGGACGCCCGGCTGGGCCGGTGGGACGAGCTGGAGAAGGACTGCGCCGACGCGGCCGCGGAATCGGGGGCGATCGAGCTGGGGCCGGGCGAGACGTGGTCCGACCGTCGCCGTGGCAACTCGCGCATGCTGACCGCCTGGGCAGAGCTGGCCGCCGACTGCACCGCGGCGATCGAGGCGGGAGCCGCCGACCGCTGGGCCTGGCGCGGCCGGGCCATGGCGCACGCCTCGGCGCGCGAGTGGGACCGGGCCGAGGCCGATTTCACCCGCGCGCTGGAGGAAAACCCCGACGACTGGTGGTCGTGGGTCGGGCGGGGCCGGGTCCGCGCCGAGCTCCGGCAATGGATCGGCGCGGCCGAGGACTTCGAGCGGGCCGCCCGCCTTCGCCCGCGCGAGGGGCTGCCATGTTACCTGCTGGGTGTCGTGCTTGTGCAGCAGTGGAAGTACGAGCCGGCCGCGGACGCGCTGACGCGCGCGATCGAGGAGCGGGGCTTCGACGGCCCCGGCGTCCGCGAACAGCGAGCCTGGGCCCTGCGCCGCCTGGGACGCTGGGACGCGGCCGTGGCGGACTACATGCGGGCGACCGCCGCCAAGAAGGACGACTGGGACCTCTGGTTCAACCAGGGGTTCGCTCACGCCATGACCGGCCAATGGGAGGACGCCATCCGCTGCTGCGAGGCCTCGATCGCGGCGAAGAAGGACAAGCGGGAGTCGAGCGACGCGCGCACATGGCTGCTGAAGGGGCGGGCCCAGGCGGCGCTCGGGCGAGACTCCTCGGCGTTGTCCAGCTTCTCCGAGTCGATCAGGCTCAACAGGCGTAGCGTCCCGCTCTGGCTGGGCCGGCAGATGGCGAATGCCCGGCTCGGGAACCTCGACGACGCGCGCGCCAGCTACGCCAGCGCCCGGACATACTGCTACGGCGTGACCTACGACGTGTACTTGCGGTGGGACGAGCGCGACCGGCGCTGGCCGGAGGGCTCCGACGAGGATATCCAGGCCGTGGAGGCGGACTATACCCGCGCGATCGACGCGGGCCGCGCCGGGGCGTGGGCCTGGCGCGGCCGGGGCCTGGCCAGGATCGCGCGCGGGCGCTGGGCCTCGGCCGGCGCGGACTTCACCGAGGCGATCAAGGCCGACCCGAACGACTTCGACGCCTGGCACGACCGCGCCCGCGTCAACGCCGAGCTCGGCCGCTGGGATCGGGCGCAGGCCGACTGGGAACGGGCGCTGCACCTCAGGCCCCGCGACTGGAGCACGCTCTGCTTCCTGGGGATGGTCCACGCCCGCCAGGGGCGCTATCGCGAGGCGGTGGAGTCGTACACCAGGGGGATCGAGCACGGCGCCAACGGCTGGGCCCCGCTCGAGGCCCGGGCGCTGGCCTTCCAGGCGCTCGGCCAGCGGGACCGGGCCGACGCCGATCTGTCCCAGACCATCCTGATCGGCGGCGGCGGCTGGCGCGTCCACCATCACCGCGGCCTGCTGCACGCCCGCGAGGGGCGCTGGGACGAGGCGGCCGACGACTTCGCCGCAGCGATCGACCTGACCGCCGACTCGCCCGAGGTCTGGCATCACCTCGCCCTCGCCCGGCTGGCACGCGGCCGCGACGACGATTACCGGGCCACCTGCCGCCAGCTCCTCGACCGGTTCGGCCGCGACCCGGATCGCCGGACCCTCCGGTCGATGCTCGCGACGTGCGTGCTGGCCGGAGACGCGCTCGACGACCCCGGCCGCCTCCTGGCGCTGGCGGATCGCGCCTTCGCTCCCGGGGACCCGGGCCCCGACGCGCCGTCCCTGCGCGGGGCCGCGCTCTACCGGGGCGGTCGATTCGACGAGGCGATCGCGAGCCTCGAGCAGGCGGTCGGCGCCGGGTCCGGGGCGCCCGGGGCGAAGGTCCGCGACCGGCTGCTCCTGGCCATGGCGCATCGTCGCATCGGCCACGACTCCCAGGCCCGGGAATGGTGCGAGGCGGCGGGGACGTTCGGGCTCATCGTCGACGAGTGGACGGAGCAGGCGACCCGGGACGGCCCCATGGCCTCCCTGGAAACGCGGCTGCTTCGCGACGAGGCGGAACGATTGATCAAGGCCCGCGGGCGCGGGCCCGACGGCCCCCTTTCCCGACGGGACGCGGGGCCGAGATGACGACAGCGGCGCGGTACGCCGCGCGGATGGAATGCGGGACCCGCAAGCCGTTCCACCAGCCTGGGCCGGCGCCGGCCGCGACGCGACCGGCAACCCCCCGAGGCGGCGAGGCCCCTCCGACGATCGCAGAGAGGAGAACGACCGACGATGTCAATGGCCGATGCGACCGAGAGCCGCCTGGAGCCACCCCGCAGCCCGATCGTGCTGGGCATCGCCGGGCACGCGGATCCGCGGCCGGAGGATCTGCCGGCGCTCCGCGACGCCTTCGCGGCGATCCTGGCCGACTTCCGCGCCCGGTATCCGCACACGCCGATCATCGTCATGTCGACGCTGGCCCGCGGGGCCGACCAGGTGGCGGCCGGGGTGGCGCTCGAGGCCGGCGACGACGTGCGGGTCGTGGCCCCCTTGCCGTTCCCGGCCGAGGTCTATGCCCGCAGCACGTCGTTCGGCGACGACGACGCGGCCCGCGGGCGGATGCTCGGCTGGGTCAGCGACCCGTCCCTCGCCGGGAAGAAGCTCCGGTCGTACGTCGTCGACGCGCCGGACTCGCCCGATCCGGATGACCTGGCGGCATGGACCGAGCTGATCCAGGACGAGCACCGACGGCACGTCGCGTATGCCAACGCGGGCGGGTACATCCTCCGCCACTGCCACGCGCTCGTCGCCTTCTGGGACGGGCACGCGGCGACTCGACCCTCCGGTACGGCCGAGATGGTCGAGTGCAAGCGGCGCGGGCGAGCGCTCGCCCTCGACCCGTGGCGCACGCGGCTGCCCCTGCTCAACGCCGACGCCGACGGGCCGGTCTACGTGATCCACACCCCGCGGGCCGGTCGGACGGGATCGGGATCGGAATCAGGATCAGGATCGGGATCGGGATCGGGAGATCCGGCGTCCCCGGCGCGACGGCCCGGCGAGCGGCGGGTGCTGATGCCGGGTCCCGAGGTGCCGGTCGTCCCGGCGGACCTCGACTGGAAGCTCGGGACCCGGCACCGGTTCGCGCGTCGCGTGGCCGAGGCGCTGACGCTGCACCCGCACGCCGGCGAGCACGAGGGCCACGGCGCGGCGGCGGCCCCCGCCAATCCGGCCGACGCCGCGCAACGCGATGCCCGCCGCGCGCGGGACGAGTTCCGGCAGTTCCACGAGACCTGCCGCACGGTCGAGGACTTCAACCGCGACGCGGCCGCCCGCGCGGCGCTCATCGAGCCGAGCCTGGCACGACTGCCCGGGTCCGAGCTGGGCGAAGACCTCGCCGCGGCGGACGCCCCCGCACCGATGCTGCGGCTCCTGCGGCTCCGCGTCGCCGCCGCCGAGCTGGCCCGGCATTACGACCGGCTGTTCAACGCCGTTTTGATCGCGCTGTTCCTGATCCTGTTCCTCGCCGCGGCGTGCTTTCACGTCTACGCCCACCTCGAGTCTGAATCGGCCCCGGGAGTCCACAACCCCGCCTGGCTGGCGGCGTTCGCCGGGCTGCTGTTGCTCGACGGCCTTCTGGTCTGCGTCGTCTGGATCACGCGACTCGGCGAGCGGCGGCACGATTATCGCGCGCTCGCCGAGGCGCTGCGGGTCCGGATCTACTGGGGCCTGGCCGGGATCGGCAAGTCGGTGGCCGACAGCTACCTCAACCAGCTCCGCTCGGAGATGTCGTGGACCCGCCGCGCCGTGCAGTGCGCCGCGCCGCCGCCGGCGTACTGGGACAGGATCTTCCGCGCGAAGGCCCCGGCCGAGCAGGTCGAATTGCTGCGCCGCGTCGGCCGGCAATGGGTCGATCGCCAGGCACGCTACTTCCACGAACGGTTCCACCGCCATCACCGGGGCGCGGCCCGGCTGCGGCAGTTCGGCTTCATCCTGGCCTTCACCGGCTGGTTGATCGTCGTGGCGCTCGTGGCCACCCTGGGGATTCCCCGGGCCGTCGGCGGGCGGGTCGAGCCCGGGCACGGGTCCGATGCGGCCGACCCGGCCGGGCACCGAGAGGTTGGCGAGGGTGGCTTCTGGGATGCGTCGCACCCCTCGCCCTGGCTGCTGATCGGCTCGGGCATCCTGGTCCTCTCGGGCGCGATCCTGATCGCCTACTGCGAGCGGCGGTCGCACGAGGAGCTGGCGCGGCAGTACGAGCGCATGTGGGTCGTCTTCCGGCGCGGGTCCGACCAGCTCGGCGAGCACCTCCAGGCCAGCGACGTCGAGTCGGCCCAGCGCGTCCTGAAGATCCTGGGCCACGAGGCGGCCGCCGAGCACGCGCAGTGGCTGATCCTCCGGCGGAACCGGCCGTTCGAGCTGCTGATCCACTAACCGGCCGGGCGCATTGCCAACGGATCACGCCACCGGTCGCGACGGCGACGGGGCGACGACGTGATTCAGGGCGCGGGCCGTCCAGCCCTCGCCGGCGCACCACAGGTCGTTGACGGAGGCGAAGTCGATCGCGATCCGGTCGAAGTCGGCCGGCGTGAAGCCGTCGACGAGGGACGCCAGCGCCACGCGGATCACGACACCGTGGGCAATCACGGCGATCGTCCCGCCGACGTGCCGCGCGGCCAGATCGCGGAGGATCGGCACGACGCGGCGGCGGATGTCGGCGAACGACTCGCCGCCGGGATGCGCCGCGTCGAGGTCGCCGGCGATCCAGCGCGTTTTCGTCTCGGCGTAGGTCGCCCAGCCCTCCTCGCGCGAGACGCCGCTCATGCTGCCGATCCGGCGCTCGTGCAGCTCGGGGATGACAAGGGGCGCGAGCCCGCAGGCGCGGCCGACGGCGGCGGCCGTGTCGCGGGCGCGCCGCATGGCCGAGCAGTACACGGCCGTCGGCCGGACCTCGGCCAGCCAGCGGCCGAGTTCCTCGGCCTGGGAGTGGCCGCGGGCGCTCAGGTCGATGTCCGACTCGGCGCCGTGGAACCGGTCGGGCGCCGAGGTCTCGGCATGGCGGGCGAGTAAGATGCGGGTGCCCTGCGCCTTCGCTTCGCCGGTGGTCGTCACGCGGTCCTCCCGATGGTCCGGCCGCGGCGGGGCGAGCGCGAACGATCCCCGGATGCCGACGCGGAGGTCGAACCGCCCGTCTCGGCGGGAACGGTCAGGCAAGCCGCGAGCCGCTTGCGCCAGTGGGCGGGGTCGGCCTCGATCTCCGAGAGCAGCCGACAGGCCAGCGGGCTCGGTGGGCGCAAGCCTTGCTCCCAGGACTGGACGGTCGACGGATCGACGCCGAGGAACGCCGCGAAGGCGGCCTGGCTCATGGTCAGGAGGTCCCTCACGCGGCGCACCCCCTCGCCATCGTATTCCGGCGGCCGGGCGATCTTGCAGGTCCGGATGGTGAACCGCGACTCCAGCGGCTCGCCCGACCGCAGCACCTCGAGGAACTCGCGCAGGCCATCAACGATCTCATCGCCCTTGCCCGGGACGTCGTTGACGGTCCCGCCCGGCGCTTTGCGACCTTTCATCGGCCACCTCTTCCTAGCTGATCGCCGATCGCCCGCAAGACGGCCGCGATGTCCCTACGCTGGACAGCGGTCAAGTCGGATTGTTCGCTCTTGCCGTAGACCATGGCCAGAACCACGACGCCACTTTCCAGGAAGCAGGCATAACAACTCCTGTGAAAGTCTGTCCTGGCAGGGCTCCGAGCCCCCGTCAGGGGCGATCGGACGTAGCCGGGGGGTGTCAGCCCCCCGGGGCGGACCGCAGCCCCCCCCAATCCTCTCAACAGACCCTCCCGGCCGCGACCCTGCGTGGCAGGGTCGCGGCCGGGAAGATGAGACGATTGCGGGGAGAGGAGGGGTCGCACGGCGGTCCGGGGGGCTGACGCCCCCCGGCTACGTCCTGACGCCCACATTCGTGGGCTCCCGGGACGAACTCTCGATCATCGCCCCGCGCTCCTCGATTTCCGATCGTACGACCTGGTCGTATACAAAGCAAGCCGACCTGCAACCCAAACCCGCTTGCCCGCCGGCCTGGATTGGCCGAAGATGGGGATTCCCCGGGCACGATGCCTCTGGCCCGCGGCGCGGAGGCGGTGTAACCTATTCACTCCGGCGAGATTCCCGCGGCGATCCGGTCGGCCGACGTCACATCGTGGGAGACTCTCCTTCGCCGGGCCTATTCTGGGCGGACGGCGCGCCGCGCGGGACCAAACATCGACGCGCCGCGGATGAAGATCCGGGCGCCGCCGGCGTGCAGCGAAGGCGCCCGCGGATCAATCGGATCGGCCGATCATCGATCGAAGCAGACTGAGTACCAGGCCAGGCGGAGTTGAGTTGAGCCGTGCAGAGCAGCGGAGCGTCGGAAGCCATGGACCTACCGAGTGAGCCTCACAAGTACCACGCGATCCTCCTGTTCGGCATGCCCGGCAGCGGCAAGGGAACGCAGGGGACGATCCTCGACGGCCTGCCGAGCCTCATTCACGTGTCGATGGGCGACATCTTCCGGAAGACGCCCCGCCACGGGAAGTTCGGCATGGAGATCGAGAAATACACGTCGCAGGGCCTGATGGTGCCCGACGACCTGACCGTGCGGATGTTCCAGAAACACCTGCTGATCATGGAGATGCAGGAGCTGCTCCTGCCCGACACCCACACCCTGCTCCTCGACGGGCTGCCGCGCAACTACGCGCAGGCCGAGCGGCTGGAGGGCACCCTCGACGTCATTCAGATCTTCCACCTGAAGATCACCGACCTCCAGCAGGCGATGGAACGCCTTCGCGCCCGCGCCCTGCGGGAAAACCGGCTCGACGACATGAGCGACGACGTGATCCACCGCCGGCTCCAGACCTACTACGACGAGACGTTCAAGACCCTGAGCTTCTACAAGAGCGATTTGATCTGCGACATCGACGCCAGCCGCCGCGCCGTGGACGTGCTCCGCGACATCGTCAACCGGCTGGCCGAGATCCTGCCGAAGCGCTGAGGCGACGAAGAGAGGCCTTCGGCCCGCGCCCGGCACCGCCCCGGATCCCCGCGTCGACGACGCGCGGGCCGCCGGGACTCCGGACGGATGAACGGACGCAACGAACGCGATGCGACGCGACGCGACCCTTGCAGCCACGACGACGCAGGAGACGCCCGACTCATGTCGACAGCCACGATCCCCGGCGACGAGCCCAGCGTTCGGCCGAACTCGCAGGAGGCCGGCGCGTTCCGGCCGTACGTCCCGGCCGGCGAGGAGCCGCCCGAGCTCACCCTGGGGCCGGTGCTCATCGGCTCGCTCCTGGGGATCATCTTCGGCGCGTCGTCGCTGTACCTGTTCCTCAAGGTGGGGATGACGGTCTCGGCGTCGATCCCCGTCGCCGTGCTGTCGATCACGATCTTCCGGGGGCTCTCGAGCGCCTTCGGCATCCGCCGGGCGACGATACTCGAGAACAACGTCGTGCAGACGGCCGGCTCGGCGGGCGAGTCGATCGCCTTCGGCGTCGGCGCCACGATGCCCGCCCTGATCCTGCTGGGCTACGAGATGGAGTGGACCCGCGTGATGCTCGTGGCCGTGCTCGGCGGCCTGCTGGGCATCCTGATGATGATCCCGCTGCGGCGGGTGTTCATCGTCCGGCAGCATGGGGTCCTGCCCTACCCCGAGGGGACCGCGTGTGCCAAGGTGCTGGTCGTCGGCGAGCAGGGCGGGTCGAACGCGCGCACCGTATTCCTGGGCTTCGGCGTCGGGTTTTTGTACCAGCTCATGATGCAGGCGATGCGGCTGTGGTCGGAGGGCTGGGAGCGGCTGGTCACGGGCATCCAGGGTTATAACAAGGCCCAGGTCTCGCTCGAGCCCTCGCCGATGCTGCTGGGCGTCGGCTACATCATCGGGCCCAGGATCGCGTCGGTGATGGTCGGCGGCGGGATCCTGGCGGCGCTGTTCCTCGTGCCGATGGTCTCGTTCTTCGGCGACGGCGTGCCTGGCATCCTTCCGCCCGGCGAGAAGCCGATCGCCGTGATGAGCTCGGGCGAGATCTCGAAGTATTACGTCGGCCGTTACATCGGCGCCGGCGCCGTGGCGGCGGGCGGGATCCTCAGCATGATCAACGCGCTGCCGATGATCCTGGCCTCGATCACGGGGAGCCTGCGCGACCTCCGGCCGGGCCGCGCGGGCGGCGCCGGCGGCGTGCCGCGGACCGAGCGCGACCTGCCGATGTGGATCGTCGTCTTCGGCTCGCTGGGCCTCGTCGCGGCGATCGGCGCCTCGCACCTGATCCCGACCGACCTGACCGGCCGGCTGATCGGCGGGGCGATGATCGTGCTCTTCGGCTTCTTGTTCGTCACGGTCAGCTCGCGGATCACGGGCGTGGTGGGCTCGTCGTCGAACCCGATCTCGGGGATGACGATCGCCACGCTGCTATTGACCTGCCTGATCTTCGTCCTGCTGGGGTGGGTCGGGCCCGAGTACCGGCTGACGGCGATGTCGATCGCGGGCGTGGTCTGCGTGGCGTCGTCGAACGGCGGCACGACCTCGCAGGACCTCAAGACCGGATACCTCGTCGGCGCCACGCCGTGGCGGCAGCAGGTGGCGATTCTGGTCGGGGCATTGACCTCGGCCGTCGTGATCGGCGGCACGCTGCTGTTGATGAACTGGGCCTATACGACCTACACCGACAAACCCGACGAGCTGCCGACGCAGAAGGCCGCGCCGCAGGAGCTGGGCGGGTCGATCGTCGGCCCCGACGGCAAGACGTACCGGCTCTGGCCGGCGACGATCGCGAAGCCGGGCGTACCGGGCGACTTCCTGGTCGACGAGTCGGGCCAGGCGCATTATCGTCGCGACCCGGGCATCGGCGGCCAGATGACGAAGACGGCCTCGGGCGGCGACATCAAGAAGTTCAACCCGCCGACGCCGCAGATCTTCGCCACGCTGGTCAAGGGGATCATGGAGCAGAAGCTTCCGTGGGGCCTGGTGGTTTTAGGCGCGGTGCTGGCCGTGGTGATGCAACTGGCGGGGGTCTCGGCGCTGGCGTTCGCCGTGGGCGTGTACCTGCCGCTGGCGACGACGATGCCGATCTTCATCGGCGGCGTGCTGCGGTGGCTGGTCGACCGCGTCCGCCGATTCAGCGCCGAGGAGTCCGAGACCAGCCCCGGCACATTGATGTCCACCGGCCTGATCGCCGGCGGCTCGCTGGCGGGGATCATCATCGCGCTGCTCAAGGTGTTCGAGAGCGTGGGCAAGATGTTCGACTTCTCGATGGAGAACGCCCAGAAGGAGACGATCTACCGCCTGCCGGCCATCGGGGCCTTCGGCGTGCTGGCGGCGATCCTGCTGGTCGTCGCGCTGGCCGGCCGCCGGCCGGTCGCGGATCCGCCGGAGAAAGGGGAGGAGGCGCGGCTCGGCGAGATTACCTGAACCTGGTCCTGGCCCCTGACCCTGGCCCTCGATGCGCGGTATGGTGGATGGTAAGAGGTCCTGACAGAACGGGGACAGGCAGCTTGAAGACTCGGAGCCAGTCCCCGTTTTGTCAGCGATTGTCAGGGCGGCCCGCGCCGATTCGCGTTGCGGGCCGCCCGCGGTCAACTGCCAATGCCAACGGGAGACACACATCATGCGACGGTACGTGACGATCGCGGCCGGACTGGTGCTCGGCCTGGGCCTGACGGCCGCGGACGCGAGCGCCCAGGGGTGGTATTATCCCGGCTCGTACGGCAACTACGGGATGGCCGGCTGGGGCGGCGACCCGGCGGCCGCCTACATGACGGGGCTGGGCTCGTACGCCCGAGGCCGGGGCGTCTACCTGATCGACCGGGCCAAGGCGCAGTCGATCGAGATCGATAACACGATCAAGTGGAACAAGGCCCTGCGGGCGCGACAGCGGGTGTTGCGCCAGGACCAGAAGGAAGCCGACGCCGAGGCCGAGGCCCGCCGCGACGAGAAAGTCGCCGCCCGGCACCTGGAGAGCGGCGCGACCCTGAATGCCCTGCTCGACCAGATCTACGACGTGGATCCGGGCGTCAGCAAGGTCTCGGCCGCGAAGGCCCCGCTCAGTCCGGCGGCCATTCGCGAGATCCCCTTCGAGTGGAACTCGGAGGCGCTCACCGCCTGCATCGACCAGATGACCGCGACCGGCTCGGCCGTCCCGACGCTCCTGATGGACGACCGCTATGTCGACGAGCGCAACGCCCTCCGCTCGGCCGTCGAGCCGGCCCTCAAGGAGGACGCCAGGGGGAACGTCTCGCTCGAGACCCGCCACAAGATCCACGAGGCCGTCGCCAACCTCCGGGCCAAGTTCCTGAAGAACACCGGTGAGTTCGACCCCGGCTACAGGGAGGCGATCAACTACCTGCACACGCTCGCCAGCCTCAACCGGATGCTCAACGACCCGAGCATGCAGAAGTTCCTCGGCGAGCTCGAGGACGGCAAGGAGCGCACGGTCGGCGACCTGATCACCTTCATGAACGCGTACAACCTTCGCTTCGGCCGGGCCACGTCCGACCACCAGCTCGAGATCTATCGCCGGCTCGCGGCGCTTCTCTCGGCGATCCGCGACGAGCTCAACCCGTCTCGCACGCCCCCGACCAGCCTGGATAAGAGCGGCCAGGGACTCCAGTCCGCCGCCAGGGACGTCTTCCGCGGGATGAACTGGAACGACATCGAGGCGCATGCGTCGAAGCAGCCTCAGTAATGTCATTGGTCATTGGGCATTGGTCATTGGTGGGGCTGCCGTCCCTCGTGCCCTCGCGGGGCGTCCATCGATCGACGGGTCATTCCGAAGCGGCCCCGGACATCCGCGACAGCGAACCAATGACCAATGACCAATGACCAATGACTAAAGAGGAGATAAGGGCCAGTGGAACGACGGCCGGCGGACGGTAACCGGGCCCTGGTGGTGCTGGCCGTCCTGGCCGTCATCGCGGCGTTGTCGCTGCTGAAGGCGATCCTGATCCCGGTCGCTGTCGCGCTGGTGCTGACCTGCATGCTCGCCCCAATGGCGCGACTGGTGCGTTCGCACCTGCCGTACGGGCCGCTGGGTGCGCTCGCGGTGTTTCTGATCCTGGTCGTCGGCGGGCTGTACCTGGCGAGCCTGACAGCCGAGGGTTTGGTACGCGCCACATACACCCTGCCCGCCGACATCGAGCGCCTGGCCGGTCAGGTCAGCCGCCGGATCAGCGAGCTGGTGCGCGCCCAGCCGTATCTCCGCGCCGTGCTGCCCGAGCCGGGGACGATCGACCGGCTGGGGGATACAAATCGGGCGCTGTTGATCGACGCGCTCAGCTACGGCCTCACGGACTTCACCGTCTGGGTCGTCCAGGGCTTCATCGTGCTGGCGCTGGTGATCTTCCTGCTGCTGGAGGGCCCGATGCTCTCCGCCAAGGTGGTGCGGTTCTTCGCCCGGACGCCGGGCGAGGCGACAGCCGCCGAGGCCATGCTCGGCCAGATCACGCGGAAGATCCGCGCGTACCTGGTCGCCCGGTCGCTGCTCAACGCCGGCCTGGGGATCGTGGTGGCGCTGGGATTATGGTTCCTGGACGTGCACTTCGCGTTCGTGCTGGGGCTCGTGGCGGCGTTCACGAACTTCGTGCCGTACATCGGCCAGATGATCGGCGGGGCGCTGCCGACCCTGATCGTCCTGGGCCAGAGCGGCTCGATGGGCGATGCGCTGCTCGTCGCGGCGATGTACCTGGCGGTGCTGGGGGTCGAGGAATACGTGATCACGCCGCTGGTGATGGGCCGGTCGCTGGACCTCAACGGCACGACCGTGCTGATCGCCTGTTTGTTCTGGGGCTATCTCTGGGGCCTGGTCGGGCTGATCCTCGCCATGCCGATCACGGTGAGCCTCAAGGTCGTCTTCCAGGCCGTGCCCGAATTGAACCGATGGGCCGAGCTGATGTCGGTCGACTGGCGCTCGCCCGACGCCGGCCCGATTGCCGATGCCCTCGTCGCTCCGACGGACCCCGGGGCCGCGACGTCTTCCGCATCACCGGGCGAGGCGCTCGACCAGCCCGGACCGCGAGAGCCCGGCGCGGCGGAGCCCGCTGGGACGACGGCATGAGAGCGTGCGTGTGCGTGTCGCGCGCCAGCCCACCGCGTGCTCTCAGGAGACGATCTCATTGTCCCGGCCGCGGCGACGGCGCAGGGCCATCAGCGCGTCGAGCTGCGCGTCGGTCATGCCCCAGAGCCGCCGGCGCGGGCCGCCCTTGCGCGACGGGGGCGCGTAGCCCAGCGTGGTCGTCTCGACACTCCGGTCGCGGATCAGGTCGTTGAGCGTCTTGACGCTGATCCCACCCAGCATCACCGCGATCTCCTCCGGCGTGTGATACCGAGCGTCCTGGCTCGATCCTTCGTTCATCCCCTGGCTCTCCCCGGCGGCCGGTCTTGCCTCGACCCGTCCCGCCCATGGGATTAGAGCGTCATCCGGGCGCACGATGGCCCCTGTGAGGATCGAGGTACCAGGGGCGAGGGGCGAGGAGGAGGGTGACCGGAGGGTGGCGCCGGGTCGTTCGTGGTAGGATCTGGAGCGGTTCGGGGCGTGTTTTGCGGGATCGAGTCGTAATCGAGCGAGCGGAGACGCGGCATGAGGGCCATGGTGATCGACGGTTACGGCGGCGCCGACCGGCTGCGGCCGGACGAGCGGCCCGACCCCGTGCCGGGCCCCGGCGAGCTGCTGGTGGACGTGCGGGCGGCGTCGGTCAACCCGGTCGACTGGAAGATCCGCCGGGGCGACCTGAAGCTGATCCTGCACCTAAGGTTCCCGTACATCCCGGGCGGGGACATCGCCGGCGAGGTCGCGGCGGTCGGGCCGGGCGTGACGCGGTTCCGACCCGGCGACGCGGTCGTGGCGTTCGTCGACCTGAAGCGCGGGGGCGGTTACGCCTCGCGAGCCGTCGTGAACGAGTCGGCCGCCGCGACGAAGCCGAACTCGCTCAGCTTCGCGCAGGCGGCCTGCCTGCCGATCGCCGGATGCACGGCGCTCCAGGCGCTCCGCGATCACGGACGGCTGCTCGAGGGCGATTCGGCGCTGATCACCGGCGGGGCCGGGGGCGTGGGACATTTCGGCGTGCAGGTCGCCGCCGCGATGGGCGCGACCGTGACGTCGACGTGCGGGCCGTCGAACGTCGAATTCGTCCGGTCGCTCGGCGCCAACCGGGTTATCGACTACACCCGCGAGGACTTCACCCGGCTGGGCGATCGGTATCACGTGATCCTCGACGCCGTGGCCTCCAGCTCGTTCGCCGCATGTCGCGGCTCGCTTGAGCCGGGAGGCTCTTACGTCACCACCGTGCCCGGTCCCGGCACCTTGTTCTGGGGCGCCGTGCAGACAGCCGCCGGGCTGGTCGTCCCCCGGGCGCGCCGGGCCCGGTTCCTCTGGGCGAAGCCCGAAGGGGCCGACATCGCGACCCTCGGCCGGCTCGCCGACGACGGCCGCGTGACGCCCACCGTCAGCCACACCTTCCCCCTCGAGCAGGCCGTCGCGGCGCACCGCCTCAGCGAACAGGGGCACGTGCGCGGTAAGATTGTGCTCGAGGTTTAGACTTTTTGTCGGTTGTCCGTTGTCCGTTTTTGGTTTTTGCTCCTGGTTTTTTGCTCTCTGTTGTCCGTCGCCCGCTCTCCGTAGTCTGTCAGTCCATGGAACTGGACAATCCTCGACAGGATCTCATTCATGAGCCCGAATATCCGGCTGCTGATCGATTGCCCCGACCACCGCGGCGTGGTGGCGGCCGCCTCGAACTTCATCGCGCTGCACAACGGCAATATTGTCGACGCCGACCAGCATGTCAGCGAGCCGCCGGGCAGCCGGTTCTTCATGCGGATGGAGATCGAACGCGCCGGATTCGGCCTCGGGCCGGATGAGTTCGACGCGGCCTTGGCCCCCCTCGCCCGGCAGCACGGGATGACCTGGCGGGTCCATCACGGCGAACGGCCGAGGCGCATGGCGATCCTCGTTTCCAAGTATGCCCACTGCCTCCTCGATCTTCTCTGGCGGTGGGAATCCGGCGAGCTCGACGCGGAGATCCCGCTGGTGATCTCGAATCACCCGGATCTCGCCGGGAAGGTCCAGGCGCACGGGATCGCCTATCATCATCTGCCCGTGGCAAAAGGGGCGAAGGCCGAGCAGGAGGCGCAGGTCGTCGACTTGCTCCGGCAGCATGCGGTCGACGTGGTCGTGCTGGCGCGTTACATGCAGATCCTTTCGGCCGAGATGCTCGACGCGATCGGCCGGCCGGTGATCAACATCCACCACTCGTTCCTGCCCGCGTTCATTGGGGCGAGCCCGTATCACCAGGCTTATGCGCGTGGCGTCAAGGTCATTGGCGCGACGGCGCACTACGTCACCGCCGAGCTCGACGCCGGGCCGATCATCCACCAGGACATCGCGAGGATCTCGCACCGGGACGGCGTCGAGGACATGATCCGGATCGGCCGCGAGGTCGAGCGCCGCGTGCTGGCCCAGGCCGTCCGCTGGCACCTGGAGGATCGGGTGCTGGTGGACGGGGTGCGGACGGTGGTGTTTTCCTGAGTTTTCGGTTTTCGGTTTTCGGTTTTCGGTTTTGGTCGCTGGCTGGATCAGCGGTGGCTTGCCCACATCGAGAAGGTGGCCCGGGGATCCTGATTCTGGGCCATGAGCGTGTGGACAGGACCGGTGGGATGCTGGCCGGGGAACCGCCGAGAGCCCTCGCTGCCGATCGACTCGCCCGCCTGAACCGGCCTGGAGCAAACCGAAAACCGAAAACTGAAAACCGAAAACTTCACGACGACACCGGCTCGGTCTCGGCGTCCTGCCACTTCATGGCGCGGGCGTGGCGCATGGGGGCGATGCGGAGGATGCTCTCGCCGTTCTGGAACAGCCGCACCGTGCCGTTGGACTGGCTGACTACGACCGCCAGGGCGCGGGTGGCGTCGGTGATCGCGGCCGCGGCCCAGTGGCGGGTGCCCAGGCCCTTGGGCAGGGTCAGGCCGGTCATGGGGGCGTCGATCAGGCGGCAGGCGGCCTCGACGGTGCCGTCCCGCGCGACGACGAAGGCCCCGTCGAGCTGCGCGATTTCCTTGATCGCCTCGCGGACCCGCAGGTCGCGGACGTTCCGCTCCTTGCGGCGGTAGCCCTTGAACGGGTCGAAGCCCAGCGGCTGGGTGTGCGCCAGGACGTTGCGCGCATCGCCGACGACGATCAGGGTGCCGACCGCCTTCCCCTCGCGGCCCTCGCGGCCGATCTCGACGGCCGTGTCGACCACGGCCTTGAGGGTCTCGAAGGGCACCGAGGTCTCGAGCGCCCGCAGGTCCCGCGAGGTCAATCGCTCGAGGTGCTCGCCCAGGCGAATCACGCTCAGCGAGTCGAGCGCCTCGGCCTCGAACCCGGAATAGACCACGACCACGCGGTCGCCGGCCTGGAGGCGGTCATTGGCGACGGCCTCGATCAACGCCAGGCTGATCCGGTCGGCGATCGCGGCCTCGGTCGGCTCGACCTCGATGGCAGCCAGGCCGGCGCGGCGCACCGCCTCGAGCTGGCGCTGCGAGGCACTGGCGACCAGAACGGGGACGTCGGTGTCGTGCGAGTGCAGGCGCAGGGCGTCCCAGTCCATCGGACCCTCGGGGAGGATCAGGATGGCCGAGGCCCCCGTCCCCCGCGCGGCGTCGATCGCCAGCGGCAGGAACGGCGGGGGCGCGATCGCAGGCGCGCGAGTCACGACAATCGGCGTCACGGCGGCCTCGCGGGGAACGGGACAGGACGTGGCGACACATCGACGGGACCTGTACGGGGATACGACGGGCCGGCACAACCTCGCCGCGCCATGCCGCACCGCGCCGTGGATCGACGCCGTCCCGTCGAAGGGACGACGCCCGGCGCGCGCGGGGCTCGGCTCGGATCAGATCAGCCGACCGGTCACACTGCCTTCCGCTCGCACTCGCTCGCGGGATCGACAGTCCGACAAGTCTCTCGGGGCACGGACACACTCCGGGCCAAATGGGATCGGATGGATCCGATCCGATTCGGCCCGACCGCCGCGCCACCGAGAGTCAGTTACGCAGAAGGGCATCGGGATGTTCGCCGGTCGTGCGAAACGACCGGCCGCATCCCGTCCGAGGACGACGGCCGGCTACGTTTCACGCGCCGGACCTGACCTGGCCTGACCTGACCTGACTGGCGTGGAACGTTCCCGATCTCGTTCCCGCTCTGGGCACAGGGCCCGCCGTCACTTCTTCTTTGCTGGCTCCGAAGCGGGCTTGGGCTCGGGCTTCTTCTCGGCTGGCTTGGCCTCGGGCTTGGCCTCGGGCTTCTTCTCGGCCGGCTTGGCGGCGGACCCGCCCTTGGCCTTGCGGACCTCGGCGATCGCCTCGCGGAAGATCACGGCCCGCTGGTCGAAGTAGGCCTTGAGGCCGTCGCTGGGGAAGGTGATCCGGATTTCCTTCTGGCGATCGATGTTCTCGAACCCGGGGGCCTCGTAGCCGGTGAACCAGGCGGCGAAGACCTCGGGGCTGACGCCGTAGAAGCCGTTCTTCTTCTTGGCCGGGTTCTTGAGGGTGCGGGCGTCGACGGCGCGGCCGGTGATCAGGATGTCCAGAACCGGCGGGGGGTCGATCGAGGTCTCGACGAGTCCGGCCTCCTGCGCGGCGACGATCGCCTCGGCGACGGCCTTGCGGGCGGCGGCGAGCTTCTCCTCGACCTCCTTGGGGATCGGGGGTAGCGGGGGCTCGGTGGCCTGGGTGGCCTCCTTGGCCTTGGCCGCGTCGGCCGGCTTGGCCTCCGCGCCCTTGGTGTCCGCCGGCTTCTGGGTCGCGTCCGGCTTGGCCGCGGCGGCCTCCTTCGGCGGAGTCGTCGGCTTGGCCGCGGCGGCCTCCTTCTTGGCGTCCTGGGCCCGGGTCGGGCCGGTCAGCAAGAGCGCCAGTCCCAGGACCGCGCAGAACGATACGATCGGCGTCACGATGCGTCGCACCACCAGCTTGTCTCCTTCATCTCGTGTAGGTACGTACCCCGGCGCCTCCCGACACTCGGCGTCGCAGCCGGGGGGGAGCGGAGCGAAGTGGCGAGCCTCCCGGAACTCGCCGATAGTGCCGAGTTTACCGGCCGTGACGCCGACATGCCAGGGCCATCGTCCGGCATCCCGCGGGCCGGGCCCGCACGGGCCCCTGCCGGGCGCTCTGGCCGGGCCGATCGCGTCGGTCCGACTCGGCGGCCCGCCGAGAAGAAAGGGCCCCGAGCGGCCGCGGGGGATGGACCCGCGGCCCTCGGGGCCGGGAAGGAGGACGCAGTTATCTGGATCGGCGACGGGACGCCGGGGCCGTCGCAAGCAATCCCATCGCGCCGGTAGGCTTACGTCCCGACGACAACGGACTGGGGAGAGCAAACCACGGACCACGGACCACGGACACCCAGCTCACCGCGGATCCAGCGCCACGCCGCCGCCGGGCTTGCGGGGCGTGAGGAGCTTCTCGACCTGGCGGTCGACGTCGGCGGCGGTGCGGATGACGCGGTTGACGACCTTCCCCTCGGCGTCGGCGAGGAACAGGGTCGGCACCGAGGTGATTCCATACTCGACGGCGAGCCGGCCCTCAAGTCCGCCGCCCTCGACGATCTGCGGCCAGTCGAGCGGGTTGTCCTTCAGGAACGCCTCGACCTCGGGCCGGTCGTTGTCGAGGTTGACGCCGACGACGACGAGGCCGCGGTCGCGATATTTCTCGGCGACCTTCTTGAGCTCGGGCAGCTCGGTCTTGAACGGCGAGGCCCAGCTCGCCCAGAAGACCACGAGCACCGTCTTGCCGTGGTACTGGGCGGTGTCGATGACCTCGTTCTGGAGCCCGTTGCCCTTCACGACCAGCGGCTTGCCAACCAGGTCGAGCCGGCGGAGCGAGCCGGCGGCCTTCCGGGCGGGCTCGGTGCCCGAATAGCTGTCGACGACCTTGGCATACTGCTTGTGGGCCACTTCCTCGTCGCCGTTGAACTCGTTGGCGCTGGCGAGCTGGAGCAGGGCCTCGGGCGCCTCGTCGGAACCCGAGTGCTTGGCGAGGAAGCCCTCGAGGTCGGCCATCCAGGCCTTCTGGTTGGCCATGAGATTGGCGCCGGGCTGGTTGTTCTTGATGGCGAAGTCGGCGCCGATCAGGCTGTAGGCGGCATATGCGCCGAGCTTGCCCCCCTCGGCGATGACCTTCTCGAGGGTCTCGCGGCCCGCCGGATATTCGTCGGTGCGGAGGGCGGCGACCACCGAGTCCACGACCTGCTTGTCGTAGATCAGCCGGTCCTCGGCCGTCTTCGACGCGGCCACGACGTCGCGGAGGAACCGGACCCGTCCGACGTAGTACTGCGCCCGCTCGCGAGCGCTGCCGGCCTGGAGGAGCTGGGCGTTCTTGCCGTCGTAGTCGGCCAGCGCCTGGAGGGCCTTGTCGACGGCCTCGTCCCGGGGCTGGACGTTATTCGCCCGGTTATAAATCATCGAGCGAAGCCCGCTGACGGCGGAGACCACCGGCTTCTCGGGGTCGATGGCGCGGGGCAGCTCGATGAGCTTCCAGGTATCGCCCAGCTTGATCACGTCGGGGATCTGGAGGAACGCGATCCGCGGGGGCGCCGCGGCGGCGTCGGCCTGCGAGCTCGCCAGGCCGGGGAAGATCATCGCGTTCTCGTAGACGACGACGTCCTTCTCGAGCCCGCCCGCCGGGTCGGCCGGGAGCACGTGGGGGAACGTGCCGTCGAAGCGGTTCCACACCGTCTGCGGCGACCAGCCCGACAGCGACTTCGCCAGCGCCGCGACCTGCTCACCCCGCGACGCGGCGGCCGCGGCGGCCCGGTCGACCACCTCCTTCGGCAGCCCGGCGGCGGCCAGCTCGTCGGGCGTCGCCATCACGGATTCGAGGAGCGACGTATCGCCCCCCTGCCCCATCGCCTGGACCAATCCCTGCACGAAGACCTTCGACGCCTCCTCGGCCGAGAGCTGCTTCCAGCCGACGATCTTGCCCCGCTTCACCGTCGCGATCCGGGTGCCGCCGGCGTTCATCCACCGCGCCTCATCCAGCGCCTGGTCGCCGTCCAGGTCGACCTCGCGATAGACCTCGAACCCGTCCTGGTAGTAGCTCCACTGGTCCATCTTGGCGCCGCGAGTCGCGACGAACCGGCGGAGCATCTTCCCCTGGCCGTCCCGCAGCGCGTAGCCAATCCGGCGGTTCTGCACCGTCACCACCTCGACCTTGCACGCATCGACGGCTTTTCCGGTGGGTGTGTCGAAATCCACGCCGGCCAATTTCGGGTTCAGGGCCAGCAGGTCGCGCGGCGCGTATCCCTTCCCCTGGGCGTGGGCGAATCCCGCCCATGTCCCCACGACGACCAGCCAACTGCCCACGACCACGGAGCCGCGAATCCTCCGCATCGGTGTCTCCTTTCGCACCTTCCGGGTTCCCCGTCGCTTCACCGTCCGTTTTGCCTCGACTGGGGAGTCAGTGCCGAGCTCGGGCGTCCCGGCGGAAATGCCCGCCGATGGTGGCCGAACCGCCACGACCCTGTCAAGCCGCAAAACGACGGCAGGCGCCCCGACCGTTCTCATCGGCAATTCCCGACCACCGGCTCAAGCCCGATCGCGCCGCAGCCATGATCGGTCAGACGGGGGTCAGGAGGGTGGAGGTTCGGGGAAAGGCGGGCAGGATGCGCGGCATGAAGCGTCGATCCCGCCCTCATTTCGGCTCGGGCGGGTCCGGCTCGACGGGCAGCCAGGGGAACCGGGCGGCCTCCCGGTACTTGATGTACAGACCCAGGTGGTAGGTGGCCCTCCGTTGCATCCGAATGGCCCAGGGGCGAGGGTCGTGCATGTCCGGCGCGTAGAGTTGTTCGTACATCCCGAAATGGACGTTGGCGATCCTCTGGTAGTGGAGCGATCGTCCCAGGCCGGAGGCCGCGAACAGCAGCGCGAAGACCGCCACCGCGACGATCCACCGCCGCGTCGTCATCAGGGGGAGTCGCATGGCCTGGTCCCGGGTCGATCGGGGACGTTCAGAACTGTTACCCTCTGAAGGAATAGAGCGTCACCGGACGCCGGGTGGACCCGACGGGCAGAGCATGGGGAGTCCTGGACGATGAGCGGACCGGGCTGGCGGACGATCGCGGCGGCGCTGGGAATGCTTGCGGTGACAGGTCCGGCCACGGCGACGGCCCAGGATCCGAACGCCGATCAACGGCCGGGCCCGCACGCGCCTTTGTATCCCGATCACACCAGGCTGCTGGTCGTGCGCGACGGCGAGGGCCGCGAGCACCCGGTGCGCGACGCGAATGACTGGGACGTGCGCCGGGCCCATATCCTGGCGCACTTCGAGGAGGTCGCCGGCAGGCTGCCGGGCGGCGAGCGCCGGGTGCCGCTGGACGTCCGGGTCGTCGAGACCCGGCGCGCGCCGGGGCTGGTCCTCACGAAGATCTCGTTCGCGTCCGAGCCGGGCGACCGCGTGCCGGCCTGGCTGCTCGTGCCCGACGGGGCGAGCGCGGTCGCCCCGGGGACCCGGCGCCCGGCGGTGCTGTGCCTGCACCAGACGGTCGCCATCGGCAAGGACGAGCCCGCCGGCCTGGGCGGCAATGTTGACCTGCACTATGCCGCGGAGCTCGCCCGCCGCGGGTATGTCGCGATCGCGCCCGATTATCCCGGCTTCGGCGAGTACAAAATCGACGTCTACAGGCTGGGATACGCCAGCGCCACGACGAAGGCGATCTGGAACAACCGGCGCGCCGTCGATGTGCTGGTCGGCCGCGAGGATGTCGACCCAAATCGGATCGGCGCGATCGGCCACTCGCTCGGCGGGCACAATGCGATCTTCACGGCGCTGTATGAGCCGAGGATTCGCGCGATCGTCTCATCGTGCGGCTTCAACGCCTTCCCGCATTACTACGGGGGCAACATCGCCGGGTGGTCGCACCGGGGCTACATGCCGAGGCTGCGCGAACGCTATGCGCTCGATCGGGCGCGGGTGCCGTTCGACTTCCCCGAGCTGATTGGCGCGCTGGCGCCCCGGGCGTTCTTCACCAATTCGCCGCGGCACGACGACAATTTCGACGTGGAGGGCGTGAGAGTGGCGATCGACGCCGCGCGGCCGGTGTACCGGCTGCTGGGCGCGGGCGAGGATCGCCTGGCCGCCGTGCATCCTGACGCAAAGCACTCGTTCCCGCCCGACATCCGCCCTCGGGCCTATGAGTTCCTCGACCGGAACCTGCGGGGCGAGCGGTGAGAGCCTGTCCTGAACGTGGTGATCACGGTCTTGCAGGGTGGGTGAAACCCACCAATGGCCACAGCTTCCCCTTGGTGGGTTTCACCCACCCTACAACCGCCGGAACACCCTTCCGGGACAGACTCTCACTCCTTCAACGGCAGCAGCTCGACCCTGCGGAACTCGACGGGGTGGCTCTCGGACTGGAGCGAGATCGTGCCGCCGTCGATCAGCTTCTTGCCGTCCTTGATCAGCCGCTTGCCGTCGGCATCGGAGATGTCGAGCTGCGGCTGCTCGTACTCGATCACGACCTTGTCGTCGATGTAGTGCCGGATGATGCCGCTGCCATGCACCTCGAGCTCGACGGTGACCCACTGGTCGCCGTGATACGTCTTCGAGCTCGAGTCGGTGCAATGCCGGATGACCAGCTTGCCGTTCATCACGATGTTGGTGCCGGGCGTGCAGACGTTCGCCGTATGCCGGACCTCGCGCCCGTTGCCGCCCAGGAGCTGGACCTCGATCGAGACGGGGAAGTCCTGGTCCTGTCGCATCGATTCGGGCGACTGGCCGTGGATCATCACGCCGCTGTTGCGGAAGGCCCAGCCCGGGCCGCCGGGGCACTGATCGCCGGTGAAGCGATACTGCACCCGCAGGCGGTAATGCGAATAGGGCGTCTTGTAAAAGAGGTGCCCGAACCGATTGCCGAACTTGTCGTACTTGTCGTACTTGACCTTCAGAACGCCGTCCTCGACGCGGAAGGTGTCGCCGTAGTTCTCGCCCGCTGGATAGCCGCGGATCTTGGGCGTCCAGCCCTCGAGGTCCTTGCCGTTGAACAGCGCGATCCAGCCCTTCTCGGGCTGGGCGGCCGGCGTCGCCTCTTGCTGGGCGCGGGCCTGCCCGGGAATCGAGGCGATCGCCAGCAAGCCCGCAGCCAGCGCGAGACGCCCGCGAAGAAAAGCCCGACGGCCGGTCCGAGATACGTCGCCCATATTCGATGGCTCCTATCAATTTTGCACGTACACTTCTTCTGTCTTCAAGTAGGTCGGGCAGTCTTGCCCGACGCTCCGGCCCCGTCGGGCAAGACTGCCCGACCTACTTCAATACCGGCGTAATATCATAGCCGGGGCCGCGGCGGTTTGCTCGGAGCCTCGTAGGCGTTGGAGCCCTGGGTCCTGACCTTGCGGCGATAGACGCGGTCGCCGCAGGTGGCATAAAGCACGTCGAAATTTTGCCCGCCGAAGCCGAGATTGGCGATCCGTCCGTTCGGAGTGGGGATGATCGCGTTGACGCGGCCAGGCTGGTCGCAGACCTGAATCCCCATGTTCGTCGCGACATACAGCCGCCCCTGGCGGTCCACTCGCATCCCGTCGGCGCCGCTGCTGTCGGCCGTGTCGGGGACGTGCAGGTGGAAGAACTTCTGCTTGTATTTCAACTGCCCATCCGGCTGAACCTGGTAGCTGTAGACCCAGTGGCTGCGGCTGTCGGCGACGTAGAGCAGCGTCTGATCCGGCGAGAGCGCGATACCGTTCGGAAAGCTGCCGGCCGCCCAGCCCTGGTCGTCCACCACCCGCTTCTCTCCCTTCGGGCTGATGTACCAGACCTTGCTCGGGCCGCCGTTTCGGACGGGGTTGGTGACATAGATCCCGCCGTCGTGGCGCACGACCAGGTCGTTGCCGTGGAAGCCCTCGGCGACCACCGTCCGCTTGCCGTCGGGCTCGTAGGCGACGACACCTTTTGCCGTGGCCGCATAAAGCCGACCGTCGGGCCCGAATGCCTGGCCGTTGGCCTGGTCGGTGTCCGACGCCCACGGGCTGACCTTGCCCTCCAGGTCGATCCGGTACGCCTTGCTGTTCGGAATATCGTTGAAGAACACCTCGCCCTTCGGGCTGGCGGCGGGCCCCTCGGTGAATCGGTATCCCTCGCCGACGAGCGTCCAGCCCTCGCCGGGAATGAGGATCTCGCGGAGCTGCGGCGAGCCCTCGCCGGCCTTGACGGGCCGGGGCCAGTCCTTCCAGAGCCATCGCATGGCGTCGGGGAAGATCCGCGTGGCGTGCTCGCCGCTGTGGCCGCCGGTGCCCCACGAGTGGTTCACCTCGTACCCGGCGAAAATGAGGGCGCGCTCCATCTCCTGGTTGGCCATCCACCAGTCGCCGCCGTAGATGTTCAGGTCCGAGCTGCCGTCCTGGAGGAACACGCGGATCGGCTTGGGCTCGTACTTGCGGATGAGCGTCGGATAGACGTTCCCTCCGCGCAGGCCGACATACGTCCCGATCGCGCTGAACACCCGGCGGAACGACTCGGGCCGCTCCCACGCCGCGGTAAACGCGCAGATCGCCCCGCTGCTGGCCCCGGCGATGCAGCGGTCGTTGCCGTCCTTTGAAAGCTTGATCGGCCGGCCGTCCTCGGTCTGCTTCTTCTCGACCTCGGGCAGGATCTCCTCGAGCAGGAACCGGACGTAGTTATCCCCCAGGCCGTCGTACTCATAACTGCGGTTGAATCGGTCCATGGCCTGTGCGTTCGGCGCCGGGACACGCCCCGGCGTGATGAACACGCCGATCGTGACGGGCATCTCCTTCTTGTGGATCAACTCGTCGAAGACCTGGGGCGCGCGATACTGCACGCCGTCCTGGCAGACGAACAGGCACGCGGGCTTCTCGCCGGTGTACTGCTTCGGGACATAGACCCAGTAGTCGCGGACCGTGCCGGGGAAGATCCGGCTGCTGTCGAACGTGTACTTCCTGACCTCGCCCTTCGGCGGCGAGCCCGTTGGCCCGTCGTCACCGTCGCCGGCCCCGGCGCGCGCGAGGCCGGGGTTGAGGAGCAGAGTCAGAGTCAGCGTCAGCGTCAGTCCCAGTCCGGGCAGGAGTCGCAGGAGGATGGCTCGCGGCATGGAGTTGTCCCTGGCAGGGCGTCGGGGAGAGCAGCGCCAGGCGGCGCAAGGGCGTCCGGGGGTGAATTCCGGCGCAGGAGACGATTCTAGGCTCTGTCTGGCAAACCCAACAAGCGGAGATACCTCTCGATCATGGCGACCAACCAGAACGCCAGGTAGTTGACCGCCAGCTTCTCGTATCGCGTGGCCAGCCGACGGCATTCCTTGTACCAGCCCACGGCCCGTT
>DAIDHB010000025.1 GCA_027452145.1 Planctomycetales bacterium | reverse complement strand
GCTGAGCGGTCTGGTACGAGGCGAGCTCGACTGGATCGTGATGAAGGCGCTGGAGAAGGACCGCAACCGGCGGTACGAGACGGCCAACGGCCTGGCGGCCGATCTGCAACGCTACCTGGACGACGAGCCGGTGCAGGCGTGCCCGCCCTCGGCCGGGTACCGGCTACGCAAGTTCGTCAGGCGCAACAAGGTTGCGATCTGGACACTGTTCTTGGTCGCCGCGGGGCTCATCGTCGGGACGGTGGTCAGCACCTGGTAAGCGATCCGGGCGAATCGGGCCGAGGGGGCCGAGCGCGTCCGCGCGGTGTCAGAGGCCTTGGCGCGAGGCCAGGCCGACGAGGCACGGGTCGAAGAGGCAACGCAGCGAGGGCTGGCCGAGCAACGCCGAACCGAGGCCGAGGATTCGCGCCAGTCCCTGCAAAGCACCCTGGCCGATATGTACACCGCGCAGGGTTTGATGGCCGCCGAACGCGACCACCCGGATCAGTCGGTCCTCTGGTTCGCCAACGCGGCCGGAGTCGCCCCACTCGATGTAGAGCGATCCCGATTCAATTCGATTCGAGCCTGGACCTGGGGCCGGACGATCTCATTGCCCGTGGCCGCCTTCAATGTCGAAGGGGACCGGCGATTACGTAACCTTGTCTTCCATCCTCGTGAACCGCACCTACTGTCCGTGGATTCGTCCAGTCGGTGCGTCCTGTGGGACGTCATGAGGGATGAGGCCATCCCAATCCCCGGCGGGCCAGGCACTGCAACGAGTGCGGCCTGGAGCCCGGACGGCAAGGTGCTCGCAATCGGCCGGAGAGCCGGCGAGGTGGAGGTCTGCGAGTATCCTCGAGCGAAGCGCATCGCTCTCATCTCGCATCGCGGGCCGATTCACGCCGTTACCTTCAGCAAGGATGGCAGGTATCTGGCGCTCGCCAGCGACGTCGTCCGCGTCTGGGATTGTCAGGACAATCGATTCATCACCCCCGAACTGGTCCATCCGCAGCCGGTCGACTTGCTCACCTTCAACTCACGCGCCGACCGGATCGTTACCACCGGCCGCGACTTCAAGGTCCGCGTCTTCGCGATCAATCGCAGCAGCGGTTCGGTCCAGACTCACTTCGCTCCCGTGCCGCACTATTCGAGCTTCGACGCACCGGAAGGTGGTAAGGTGATCGCAGGCCAGCTCATCGCTCCCCTGTACGCCGATCACGACAACGCTCTGATCACGATCGGTCTCAAGACGAACTCGTACATCGGTGGAACCCAGGTCCTCTGGCGCGACGCCCAGACGGGCCGTGTGGTTCGGGTCCTCGACGAGGGAGGTGCGGGTCTGTTTCTTGGATCCGACCGGCATATCTTCCTGGGCGGTAGCTCCCGGCGATCCCAGCTCGTCGATTCCGTAACCGGACTGGCGGCCGGGCCTGCACTGCAGCACACCCACGGGATCCTCACGGCCGCCTTCAGCGCCGACGGGCGACGGCTCCTGACCGGCGGAGAGGATGGGATCACTCGTCTCTGGTCCGTCCCCGACGGTAGGCTGATCGATCAGCGCGGCCTGCACGGGGTCGTGAGCAACGTGGCGCTCTCCGGCGACGGCCGCTTCCAGGCTACGGCGACCGGTGGCCTAATCCGAGTCTGGGTCAACCCGTCGGGAGGACTCGAGAGATTCGGCATGCCGATCGAGGGGCGTGTCTCCCTTGCGATCTTCAGTCCGGGTGGGGGGCATGTCCTGGCAACCGGCGCGCGCAATCGGCAATGCATCATGACGTCGACCGGCGTCTACGACGTGGCCACCGGACGGCCGTCGGGTCCGCCGTTGCGACCGGGTGGAGCGATCCTGAGTGCGGCGTTCGCCCCGGATGGGGCGACCCTTGTGCTGGCTAGTTCGCAGCGTACCGATAGCCTGGCCCCGAAGCGCTGGGGCGAGGGGCGGGTCACTCGCTGGGAATGGCGGCGCGGTCGCATGATCGGCTCACCGACCGTCATCCCCGATGATCCCTGGGAAGTCTGCTTCAGCCCGGACGGCAAGCTGATCGCGGTCACGACGGCGTTATCTCGACTCATCCTCATCGAATCCGCAACCGGGAAAGTCATTCGGGACGAGGAGACCGGGCTCGGACCCGGGCGGGTCAGCATGTGGGGCAAGCTCGGACAAGCCCGCGTGTGTTTCAGCCGGGATGGCAGACGGCTTTTCACCTGGCACGGTGGCATGGTCTACGAGTGGGATCCTGCGACGGAAGGGGGCAAGGTAGCCTTTATGCAATCAAACGGTTTCGATTTGAGTTTCTCAGCGGACGGATGCCGTATCCTCCAGGGGACCCGAATCTGGGACTCCGACACACGAAAGCTTATCGCCGAGCTACCGGCGCATCCCGACCAGGTCTTCGCCAGTCATTTCAGCCCCGACGGCACACGCGTCCTGACCGGCTGCCGTGATGGCGCCGCCCGCTTGTGGGAGTGGCGAAGCGGTCGGCTGGTATGCCCTCCGCTCCACCATACACATGAGGTGTGGGACGTCGGGTTCACGCCGGACGGGAAGTTCCTGACCACGGCGAGCCTCGACGGCACCGCCCGGGTCTGGGAATCGCTCACCGGGCGACCGGTGACGCCTCCGCTCTCCGTAGGCGTCCAGGCCTGGTCGCTGGCGATCTCGCCGGAAGGACGATGGCTTACCGTGGGAGGTTTTGGTTTTCACCATCTCGGGATACCCGTGTTCGACCTCCAGGACCTCTCCCAAGACTCGCCCATGAAGCCCGACGAGTTGCAGCGCTGGAGCGAGCTGGTCGCTTGCCAGCAGATTCATCCGTCCGGAAATATCGAGAACCTTTCCGACGCCGAATGGCTGGTTCGCTGGAAGGCGTTTCGTCACATGCGGAACGAGCAGCCCTCGCTCGACTGGAGCTCGGGATCCCAGGCGGAATGGCATGATCGCATCGCCCTGGTCTTCGAGTCGGCCGGTGACGGGCAGGCGGAAATCTGGCACCTCGATCGGTTGCTCGAACTGCGACCAAGGAGCCCTCATGTCTTGCGACGCCGGGGCCGGGTCCTGCTCGGCCTCGGTCAACGTGAGAAGGCCGTCATGGATCTGTCGGCCGCCATCGATCTGGATCCTGCCGATGAACAGGCCTGGGGCCTGCGCGGGGCAGCCATGCTCCAGTCGGGACGGCCGGATGCAGCGATCACCGATCTCACAAGGGCCCTGGATCTCGCGCCGGAGGACCGGGCGGCCCTCATCAACCGAGGGATCGCCCGGGGGAGCAAAGGGGGGACGCAGGCCGCGGTCGAGGACCTTTCGCAGGCCTTGTGCATCTTCCCCGAGAACCTGCTAGCCCTGAACGCGAGGGCTCAACTTTACCAGTCTCTCGGACTGGGGAAGCAAGCCCTGGCCGATTTCGAGCACAGGATCGAGATCGATCCCGATCAATCTGTCGCGAACAACAATCTCGCCTGGTTCTTGGCGACCTCTTGCGATGCGTCCCTTCGCGATCCCAAACGCGCCGTCGCGTTGGCCAGGAAAGCCGTTGAACTTTCCCCGAAGGAAGGAACGCACTGGAACACGCTGGGGATCGCTCACTACCGAGCGGGCGACTGGAAGGCGGCGATCGAGGCGCTGACGAGGTCAATGGACCTCGGCAAGGGCGGCGACCCGAACGATTGGTTATTCCTGGCCATGGCCCACTGGCGACTCGGCGACAAGGCGCAAGCGCTCTCCTGGTACGAGAAGGCCGCCTTCTGGTTGGACAAGAACCAGCCCAAGAATGAGGAACTCGTCCGCTTCCGCGCCGAGGCCGCGGAATTGCTGGGGGTGAAAGCCAAGAGGAAATAACCCTGGAAGGAGCGGGGGCAGCGAGCCAGAGCCCGTCGCATTGGCCGTCGTCCCGGTGAGGCCGGGACCGGCAAGGATTCACTGATTCGATTCGAAGCAGCGTGGTCGTTGAGGCACATCGCGAAGCGGTGTCCTCACCACCCGGGCGCTCGGCCTGCGCGCCCGAGGCGTCGACCTTTTCTATGCTCGCAGGCCGGCTCACATACTGGAGATGCACGATGTGGATGTCAAGGAGCTCGGGAATTGTTCCGGCGTGGCGGGCCACGAGGCGAGGCCTCCGTCCCGGTTGTGAACTCCTGGAGGGGCGAGCCCTGCTCGCAACCTTTCAGGTGGCCGACGTGGCGGGCCTCCAAGCCGCCGTCGCCGCCGTCAACGCCGACCCGTCCACGCCGGCCACCATCGAGCTGGCCCCCGGCAGCTACGATCTGTCCTATCAGCTCAATGTTTCCAACGCGAGACACCTCACGATCGAGGGGAGCCCCTCGGGCACCGTGGTCGTCGACAATCCGAGCCATTCCGGCCGAATCCTCGAGATCGACGGCGGGGATGTGACGATCGACGGTCTGATCATCAAGGGGGGGGCGGAGGTCTACGGCGGCGGCATCTACGCCGCTGGTACTACCCTCACCGTCTCCCAGAGCACGTTCTCCGCCAACTCGGCAACCTCCTCGGACGGCGGCGGTATCTTCGCGATTGGCACCACCCTGACCGTCTCTCAGAGCCGTTTCTGCGGCAACTCGGCGGCACAGTACGGCGGCGGTATCGACACCGCTTATACCAGCCTCGCGGTCGCCCAGAGCACATTCTCCGGCAACTCGGCTTACTCCGGTGGCGGCGGCATCGCCGCGCACAATGGCACCGCCCTCACGGTCTCCCAGAGCACGATCTCCGGCAACTCGGCGGGTGGAGGAGGCGCCATCTCCGCCGAATCCGGCACCACCGTGAGCATCGACCAGAGCACGATCTCCGGCAACTCGGCTTACTCCGGCGGTGGTATTATCGCCGAAGGCACCAGCTTGACGGTCTCCCAGAGCACAATCTCCGGCAATTCCGCGACCGGGTCCGGCTTCAGCAGCGGCGGCGGCATCTACGCCTTTGTCAGCACCCTGACGGTCTCCCAGAGCACGATCTCCGGCAACTCGGCGACTAACCTCGGTGGCGGCATTTTCGCCGAAAGCACCACCGTGAGCATCGACCACAGCACCATCTCCGCCAACTCGGCGTCACTCGGCGGCGGCATCTTCGCCTCGGAGGGACCCCTCACTGTCGCGAACAGCACGATCTGCGGCAACTCGGCGTCACTCGGCGGCGGCATCTACGCCTATTACGCCACCGCGGAGATCGACAACTCGACGCTCAATGACCCCGTCGGCGGCGGGATCGTCAATGACCACGGTACGACCCATCTCAAGAGTACGGTCGTCGACGGCGTCTTCTACGGGGACCAGGACTACCCCTGATCATGCAGCGCCTCAACCGAGACGACGCCCCGCGCGGAGCGGGGCCGTCCCTTCCACGGAATTCAGCGCCGGCTCACGCGAACCAACCGGCTTGAACGTGCGAAGGTGTCCGTCGAATCCGACTCCCGATCCCCGGTCTTGATGAGTCTGGGTAACCAACAACCCGCAACCCGATGAACAAGAACCCTCACGAGGAGTACCCATCATGCAACGGAAACGCGCCTTGACCCGGCTCCGCCGGCGCCTCGAGTCCCTGGAAGAGCGCCTCTGCCTCTCTTCCCAGGCGGTCGCCACCACGACCGCACCCGCCGACGCCGCCACCCAGGCGCGGCTGAGCGCGGCCTACGGCCACCTCCCGCTGAGGTTCGAGGCCAATCAAGGCCAGACCGACCCTCGCGTCAACTTCCTCTCCCACGGTGCTGATTACTCGCTGTTCCTGACCCCGACCCGTGCCGTGTTGGAGCTGCAACAGAGCGGCGGCGGCAACGTCGTCGCCATGAAGGTCCTCGGCGCCAACCCCACGTCTCACCCGGTCGGGCTCGGCAAGCAAGTGGGCGTGAGCAACTACTTCATTGGCAATGACCCAGCGAAGTGGCACACCAACATCGCCAACTACGCCCGGGCGGCGTACCGGAACGTCTACCACGGCGTCGACCTCGTGTACCACGGCGACCAGCAGCAGTTCGAGTACGATTTCGTGGTCCATCCCGGGGCTGACCCCCGCGCGATCCATCTGGCGTTCGCCGGCACTCAGGGCCAGTCGATCGACGCCCACGGCAACCTGGTGCTCCACACCTCGGGCGGCGATCTCGTCGAGCATGCGCCGGCGGCCTACCAGACCATCAATGGAGTCCGGCACCCGGTCGCCAGCCGGTTCGTGATCGGGCGCGACGGCCAGGTCGGCTTCCGGGTCGGGCACCATGATCACGGACGCCCGCTGGTGATCGACCCGGTGCTGAGCTACTCGACTTACCTCGGCGGACGGGCAAACGACAGCGGTAATGCGATCGCCGTGGATAGCTCCGGAAGCGCCTACATCACGGGCTTTACCGCTTCATCCAACTTCCCCACCAAGGGACCCATCCAGCCGTCCAACGCAGGCGGCAACGATGTCTTCGTGACGAAGCTGAATCCAACTGGCACCGCGATCGTCTACTCCACTTACCTGGGCGGCAGCAACAGCGATATCGGCAATGGCATCGCCGTGGACAGCGCGGGCGACGCCTACGTGACGGGCTCGACGACGTCCGCCAACTTCCCGATGAAGAGCCCTCTGCAATCCGGCCTGCGCGGGAGCGAGGACGCGTTCTTGTTGAAGCTGAATCCCGCAGGGACGGCACTCGTTTACTCGACCTACCTCGGCGGCAGCGGCATTGACGTGGCCTATGGCATCGCCTTGGGCGGCTCCGGCGGCACCTACGTGACGGGAACCACCGGTTCGACCGATTTCCCCGTTACGTCCGGGGCTTACCAGACAACGAATTCGAACACCGACGACGCCTTCGTGGCGCAGGTGAATGCTACCGGCTCTTCGCTCGTCTACGCCACTTACCTCGGGGGCAATTCCGGAGCCCACGGGCTCGGCATCGCCGTGAATGGCTCCGGCAACGCCTACGTGACGGGTTGGACCGGTTCGAGCGACTTCGCGACAGCGGGGGCCTACCAGACGGTGAACGCCGGTGGCGACGCCTTCGTGGCCGAGCTCAACGCGGCTGGCTCGGCACGCGTCTACGCCACCTACCTCGGCGGCTACGGTAATAACAGGGGCAATGCCATCGCCGTGGACGGCTCCGGCAACACCTACGTGACGGGATACACCGATTCGACCAGTTTCCCGGTCTTCAACGCCTACCAATCGGTTTCTGGCGGCTACGGCGATGCCTTCGTGACCGAGTTCAATGCGAGCGGTTCCGCGCTCCTTTACTCCACCTACCTGGGCGGCAACGGTGCGGATAATGCGGGCGCCGACGGCGGCGCCATCGCACTGGATTCGGTGGGCAATATCTACGTGACCGGCTCTACGCAATCGACCAACTTCCCGACAACCCTCCATGCCTTCCAGCCCAGTTACGGGGGCGGTGGTGATGCTTTCGTGGCGAAGATGAATCCCACACTCTCAGGCCCGGCATCGCTGGTCTACTCGAGCTACCTTGGTGGTAGTCGCAGCAACGAAGAGGGCTTTGGCATCGCGGTGGACAGTTCCGGCAACGCCTATGTGGCCGGGCAAACCTTCTCGAACGATTTCCCGACCACCACGAATGCATCCCAAACGAGATTTGGGGGCACCTCCGATGCCTTCGTGACGAAGATCTCGTCCAGTTGAGCCCGTGCCACGCTCTCCACCGACTTGAGGACTGGTGATGATCTCGGCCACCGGACATGGCCCGGAAACGTTCGCCGTGAACTCTCGGGCGAGGTGAAGCGTGAGAAATGGACGGCGTCCCGCCGCATCTCGCCGACGCGGTGGGCGCCGGTCCCATTGACATAACTCTCTGGCGCGGTCGGCGGGTCGACGCCTCGCTCCAGCACCAGTTCGGTGAGATAGCGACGGGCTATCACCGGGATGGCCCTGGGGCGTATCCTGGACGATGGACCTCCTCTCCCTCGCATCGATCCCGTCCGGGTGGGCCTGGGGCGACGGCGCCCCGGGGTCGGTCGTGACCGCGGCCCGAGCGGATGGCCCGGAGGACCGCCCGCCATGACCGACGTCTCCCGCATCCTCGCCGCGATCGAGCGCGGTCAGCCCCAGTTGTCCGAGCAGCTCCTCCCCCTCGTCTACGACGAGCTGCGCCGACTGGCGGCCCGCAAGCTCGCCCAGGAAGCTCCCGGCCAGACCCTCCAGGCCACGGCGCTGGTCCACGAGGCGTACCTTCGCCTGGTGGATGTGGAGGAGGCCCGGCACTGGGACAGCCGCCGCCATTTCTTCGCCGCCGCGGCCGAAGCCATGCGCCGCATCCTCGTCGAGCGGGCTCGACGGAAACAGACCATCAAGCACGGCGGCCGACGCGTCGCGATCGATCTCGACGAGGCGCTCGTCGTCGTGGATGGACCGCGACAGGACATCCTCGAGCTCGATGAGCTGCTGGACCAACTGGCCGGCGTCGACCCCCGGGCGGCGGAACTGGTCAAGCTGCGCTTCTTCGCCGGCCTGACCGGCGATCAGACGGCCGAGGCCCTGGGCATCTCGCCGCGTTCGGCGGATCTGTTGTGGGCCTATGCCCGCGCCTGGCTCTTCGAGAGGTTGCAGCGCGACGCATGCTGAATCCGGTCCGGGCCGGTCGGCTCTCGCCGGAATCTTTGCGCTCGCCGGCTCCCGATCTCGCATAGCAAGTCAGAGGAACGCACGAGAGGACCGTCCCGTGAACGAACGCGACCTATTCATCGCCGCCCTGCAGATCGCGGAGCCCACGGGGCGCTCCGATTACCTGGAACACGCCTGCGGTGAGGACTCCGAACTACGTCGGCGCGTCGAGGCCCTGTTGGAGGCGTTCACACAGGCGGGGAGCTTCCTTCAACAGCCCGCGGCAGCCGCAGCCGCCACATCGGACGGACCCCCGGCCGCGCCGTCCCTTGACGTCTCCCCGGCCGAGGTGCCGGGCGTCGTGATCGGCCCGTACAAGCTCCTGCAGCCGATCGGCGAGGGGGGCATGGGCACGGTCTACATGGCCGAGCAGACCCAGCCGGTGCGGCGGACGGTGGCGTTGAAGCTCATCAAGGCCGGCATGGACAGCCGCCAGGTCCTGGCACGATTCGGGGCCGAACGCCAGGCCCTGGCCCTGATGGACCACCCCAACATCGCAAGAGTCCTCGATGCGGGG
>DAIDHB010000024.1 GCA_027452145.1 Planctomycetales bacterium | reverse complement strand
TGCCCGGTCGACGATCAGCCTCGGCGTTCCTGGGCGGCCCCGCTACAGCCACGATCAGGCATTCGTGCAGGTCTTCGACGGCGCCGGAGCTCTCCTCTACGCCTCGGCGACGGCCCGGCCAGATGTCGCCCGCACCCAGGCGAGGGCCCGGCAGGCCGGACCGAGCCTGGTCACCTTCGACCTCCGCCGGGCCGTCGACGGGACGAGTTACCTGGCCGGCGCCATCCGGGTGACCCGGCCGGGCGGACCGGCCAGGATCGTGGTCGTGGCGTCCTCGCTCGACCAGCTGGACGACTCTGCCAGTCACCTGCGCCAGATCCTGCTTGGCGGAATCCCCGCCTTCGCCGCCATTGCCTTCCTGGCCGGCGTCATCCTCGCCGACCGGGCACTGCGGCCGGTTGAGCGGCTACGTGCCGGGGCCGCCGACCTGCGGACGTCGCCTCATGCCGGACGCCTTCCCGTGCCGGCCGGCCGGGACGAGATTTCCGCGCTCGCCCGGACCCTCAACGGCTTCCTCGATGACGTCGACTCCCTGCTGCGCCGCCAGCGGATATTCGTCGCCTCGGCGAGCCACGAATTGCGAACTCCGCTCGCGCTCGCCTCAGCCGACCTCGAGCTTGCCCTCGCGCCGGGAGCGGATCCGGGCGATACCCGCCGCCGGGTCGAGCGTGCCGTGCTGGCCATCCAGGGACTGGGCAAGCTCTGCGACGGCCTATTGGAACTGGCCAGCGCGGAGGACGGGGCGCTGCGAGTGGAGACCCGGGCAACCGAACTCGGGCCGTATCTGCTGTCCATCCTCGACCGGTTCGCCCACACCGCGGCCGAGCGGGAGGTAGATATCGTCTTCGACGTTGATGATCGTCTCGTCGTCCAGATCGATCCGCCGCACCTCGCCCTGGCCATCCACAACGTGGTGGACAATGCCCTGAGGTTCGCTCCGCCCGGATCGGCCCTGCTCGTCTCGGCGCGACGTCACGGCGACGCGGTGGAGATCGCGGTGGCCGACGACGGCCCGGGATTTCCCGACGCCATCCTCGCCGACGCCCTGCAGCCCTTCGCCCGGGGCCAGGCCCGTTCCGACCCCGGGTCGGCGGCCGGTCCGGGGCACTACGGGCTCGGCCTGGCGATCGCCCTCGCCGCCGTTGCCGCCCACCAGGGCACGCTTGAGGTAGCCAATGCCGAGCAAGGTGCCGTCGTCCGCCTCCGGGTCGCCGCGGCGCCGGACCCAGCCAGCGCCCCGGCGCCAGCCAGTGCCCCGGAGCCAGCCAGTGCCCCGGGGCCAGCCAGCGCCCCGGAGCGGGCCCGCCCCGGCGGGAATGCGACCGGCCCGTCCGCCGGTTACCGGTCCTGACTGGCGGCGGCGGCGCGGCGGATCATCCCGGGGGGTGCGGACAGGTGCTCGGCAGGCTCGGTGCTGACGACCTCGGCGTGCCGCTGGGCAGCCGGGCAACGCTGGTCCACTTCTCGTCCGCGTTCTGCGCGCCCTGCCGGGCGACCCGGCGGGTGCTCGCCGACGTAGCCGCCCTGGTAGACGGCGTGACGCAGGTCGACATCGACGCCGAGTCGCATCTGGACCTGGTGCGCCGGGTCGGGATCAGCCGGACCCCGACCACGCTGGTGCTCGGCCCCGACGGGCGAATCGTCGTCCGCGCGACCGGGCTGCCCAGGAAGGCCGACGTCCTCGCGGTGCTCGGCACCCTGAGCTAGCCGGGCCATCGCCCGCTGACCTCGGCGAAGTCCACGGTCAGCCGGGGCATCACATCTTCGCCGCCAGTTTCCCTGTCCACATCTTTCGTTCAGCCTCCGGTAACCTTCGCCGCCTAAAAAGAGACCTGCGGCCACGAGCCGTCCGGAGATGACGGACTCCACGAGGTGAGGCGCGGAATGTCGATAGAGGCCGGCCGGGAGAAGCGCCCGGCGGCGGTTCCCGACACTGGCATCGCGGCCACGACCGGCCCGCAGTTGCCGGACCCGGGCGAGGCGTCGCTGCGCGCGACCGACCTGACCCTCAGCTTCGGCCAGCGGTCAATCCTTACCGGCGTGAACGTAGAGATCCGCCGGGGGGCGGTGACCGCGCTGATCGGGCCGACCGGGTCCGGCAAGACGACCCTGCTCCGCACGTTCAACCGGATGAACGACAAGGTCGCCGGATACCGGCACAGCGGCGACGTGCTGCTGGACGGGCAGAGCATCTGGCACCCGGGCGTCGAGTTGATGGCACTGCGCCGCAAGGTCGGGATGCTCTTCCAGCGGCCGAACCCGTTCCCGATGTCGATCATGGACAACGTTGTGGCCGGGGTGAAGGCGCACCGGATGGCCGGCCGGAGCGAACTGAAGTCGATCGCCAGAGACCGGCTCAGCGAGGTCGGCCTCTGGGATGCGGTGTCCGAGCGGCTCAAGGACTCCCCGTTCCGGCTCTCCGGCGGCCAGCAGCAGTTGCTGTGCCTGGCCCGGGCCCTGGCGGTGGGCCCGGAGGTGCTGCTCCTGGACGAGCCGACATCGTCCCTTGACCCGATCGCCACCGAGTCGATCGAATCCCTGATCCGCGCCCTGGTCCCGGCGATCACGGTCGTGATCGTCACGCACAACCTGGCCCAGGCAAGGCGAGTGGCCGACCGGACCATTTTCCTGAACGACGGACGCCTGGTGGAGCACGGAGAAACCAGCCAGATGTTCGAGGACCCGGCCGAGGAGGAGACCGCGCGCTATGTGAGCGGACGCTTCGGCTGATCGGACCACCCGCGCGGGAGGTCGGTACACCTCCCGCACGGGCGCAAGAACCGCGCGATCGTGCGCGGGCCTCATCGCACGCAACCGCGTGCGAGCCGAGTAGCGCATGCGTCAGCATGCACAAGCGAAGGAGTATTCCCCGGTGGCCAGAAAATTCCGCGCGGCTTCCGCCGCGGCCGCCATTATCCCGCTGGCCGTGCTTG
>DAIDHB010000023.1 GCA_027452145.1 Planctomycetales bacterium | reverse complement strand
GATGACGCTGATGACCAACCGCCCCGGCATGGGCGGCGCAGGCGGTGCCGGGGGTGCGGCCGGAGGCGGTGGGGCCGGCGGCGGTGGTGGCGGAATGGGCGGATCACTGGCCGGTGCGCCAGCCAGCGGCCGGGGCGGCATGTTCATCGTCAATCGCGTCGTCGTGCCCGGTCCGAGGCAGGTGCTGCTGCACGTCAAGATCGCCGAGGTCAACCGCACCGCCACGCGAAACGTCGGCGTGAGCTGGCTTTATGCTCGCGGGCGGTCGATCATCGGCTCGGCGATCGGCAACAACGCCCAGTTCACCACCACCGAAACCGCAAACATCGGCCAGACGCTCGGCAAGCGGGGATTCGCCGGTCCGCTCCAGGGAAATGTGAACGGCCTCGCGACGGCCATCCCCGCCGGCAATGCGCCCCTGTTCGGTGTTTTCGACGCGGGGCACTTCTCGCTCTTCATCGACGCCCTGCGGTCCAACAGCCTGGCCAAGGTCCTGGCCGAGCCCAACCTGATGGCCCTCGACGGGCAGCCCGCCCGGTTCCTCGTCGGCGGCATGTTCCCCTACCCCGTCCCGCAGAGCAGCTCCATCCCCGGCGGCACGGCCGTGGTCACCGTCCAGTTCCAGCGGTTCGGGACCATCCTCACCTTCGTTCCCGAGATCCTGCCGAACGACGTGATCCGCCTCGACGTCGAGCCGGTCATCAGCGAGTTGAACTTCGGCCAGTCGACCGTCGTCAACGGCGGGCAGGTCCCCTCGATCTCCGAGCGCAGCGCCCGTACCGTCGTCGAGCTGCGCGAGGGCCAGACCCTCGCGATCGCCGGGTTGCTCCAGCTCGTCACCAATGCCACCACGCTGCGAATTCCGGGGCTCGGCGACCTGCCCATCGTCGGCCCGTGGTTCAGCAATACCTCTCACGAGACGATCGAGACCGAGACCATCATCCTGGTCACCCCCCAGCTCGTCGCGCCCCTGGACAAGCATGAGATCACCGAGGCCCCCGGCGACCGCATCATGCAGCCGAACGACGCCGAGTTCTACCTGCTGAACCGGATTGAGGGAAAGCTGGGACGCGAGTTCCGCTCGACCGTCGGCCAGCAGGACTCGCTCAACATCATGAAACACTTCCAGAGCGAGGAGCACTGGGTCGTCGGCCCGCACGGCTACTCCGATTGATCGCGAGTGATGCCACCCGACCAGACTCAGAGGAGGAGACTCGTCATGAACGCTCGAAGGCGACCGAGGATCAGGTGGGAATCCCTGGCGACGCTGGTGCTGCTCAAATCCATCGTCCAGGAAGCCGCCGCCCAGTCAGTCCCGACCGGCCTGGCGCCCGCGCCCGCTCGCCCCGTGTGCACCAGGCGCGGACGGATTCATCGGATGCTGCACCACACCGCCCACACGCTCCAGGACGACTTCATCGGCTACCCCGAGGCGTTCGTCGAGCCGCCGCTGGGCTCCTACGTCAACCGCCAATTCGCGGTCCAGGTCTCGAAGGCCGACCCGCATCGCTTCACGCTCTACCAGTCCGACTTCCTGCCCGGGTCCGACCGCTTCTCGCCGGCCGGCGCCTCGCGGCTCAACCTGATGTACGGCCGGCTGCCCCAGTGGTCCGGCCCGATCCTGGTGGAGTGGTCGCCCGACGAGCCCGAGCTGGCCGAGTCGCGCCGGCGAGCTGTCCTCGCCACGCTGGCCTCGGCCGGCATGGTCCTGCCGGCCGAACGCGTCCTCATCGGCCCGTCCCCCTATCCGGGGCTCTTCGGCGTCGAGGCGGCGAACAATCACGTCAACACGATCGGCCGCAGTCAGGCCGCGGCGCAGACCTTCCAGCTCCCGCCGACCGAATCCGCCTCGATGGGAGTGCGCTAGTGTCCTGAGTTGGAAATTCGCTCACAAACCCGCTTGACGCGATCCAGGATCAGGTCGGCATCGGCGGTCCACACGAAGGGCCGAGGATTCTCGTTATGGGCCGCCAGATACTCCATGATCGCCGCCTCCAGCGCC
>DAIDHB010000022.1 GCA_027452145.1 Planctomycetales bacterium | reverse complement strand
GCCCTCGAACTGGGGCTCGGCGAGCTTGACGTGGATGATCGCGGTCAGGCCCTCCCGCACGTCGTCGCCGGTCAGGTTCTCGTCCTTCTCCCTGATCAGCTTCTGCTCGCGGGCGTACTTGTTGATGATCGTGGTCAGCGCCGCCCGGAAGCCCTCTTCGTGGGTGCCGCCCTCGGCGGTGTTGATCGTGTTCGCGAAGGTGTGCACGGACTCGGCGTACGACCCGCTCCACTGCATCGCGACCTCGGCCGAGATCCCGGGCGCCTCGTCGCCGAACTCGATCACCGACTCGTGCACCGGTTCCTTGGTCGCGTTGAGATACCGGACGAAGTCGGCGATGCCGCCTTCATACCGGTAGGTGACCGACGTGGGCGCGCCGGTCGCGTGCTCGGGCCGCTCGTCGATCAGGTCGATGGCCAGGCCGCGGTTCAGGAACGCCATCTCCTGAAGCCGCCGGGACAGCGTCTCGAAGCTCCACTCGGTGGTCTCGAAGATGTTCCCGTCCGGCCAGAACGTGATCGTGGTGCCGGTCTCGGCGGTCGGCTCGCCCTTGACCAGCGGGCCGGTGGGCTCGCTGAGCCGGTACGACTGACGCCAGAAGTACCCGTCCTTGCGGACCTCGACCTCCAGCCTGGTCGCGAGGGCGTTGACGACCGAGACGCCGACACCGTGCAGTCCGCCGGAGACGGCGTAGGACTTTCCGTCGAACTTGCCGCCCGCGTGCAGGGTGGTCAGCACGACCTCGACGGCCGGCCGGTGCTCCACCGGATGCATGTCCACCGGGATGCCCCGGCCGTTGTCGTCCACCCGGACCCCGCCGTCGGCGAGCAGGGTGACCGTAACGTGGTCGCAGAAGCCCGCCAGGGCCTCGTCGACGGCGTTGTCGACGACTTCCTGCACGAGGTGGTGCAGTCCGCGCTCGCCCGTCGATCCGATATACATCCCCGGGCGCTTGCGCACTGCCTCCAGGCCCTCGAGGACCGTGATTGAGCGTGCGTCGTAAGACAAACGGTTTGCTCCTCCTGAAAGCGGGACACGCGAACGGGTGGCCAGAGGCACTTTCCCGGCTGCGACAGCCCCGGTACGCTTACCTATTTTACCTGGCTAGCCCCCCAGCCTCAGCCGCATAGGGCAGGCGCTACCCGTAGGTGTCGCGCGGACCCCGGCTGCCCCGGACCCGCCACTGCCCCGGGCGCCGATCCGGGCCGGTCGGCCCGTGCACTTTCACCCGGCGCACCGAGCCGTCGCCAAGCTCGGCGTTGAGCCGCCGGACCAGGTCAGCGGCCAGCAGCCTGAGCTGGGTCGCCCAGGCCGTGGAGTCCGCCGCGACGACCAGTTCCCCGTCCGCCAGATGCTCGGGAACGGTGTGCGCGGCCAGGTCCTGGCCGACGATCTGGGCCCAGCGGGCGAACAGTGATCCGGTCGCGACCGGCACCTCCCAGCCGGTCTCGGAGACCAGCGCGTCGATCGCGGTGCCGAGCGGCGCGGGGTCCTCGCGCCGGGGCCGGCGGCGGCCGGCGGCCGGCCCGGCGGGCTCGCTGTCCCC
>DAIDHB010000021.1 GCA_027452145.1 Planctomycetales bacterium | reverse complement strand
CCAGGGCGACCGTGCGATGGGCGTCGACGTGGTCCGAGCCGTTCTGCGCGTCGTCCTCGACCACGAAAATCGCCATCTCCTTCCAGAAGCGGCTCCTGCTCAGACCCTCGACCAATCGGCCGAGTGCCAGGTCGTTGTCGCCGACGCAGGCCGTGACCGTCCACTTGCCGGGCGACGTGCCCGAGGTATGGTCATTCGGCAGCTTGACGACGGTCAGGCCCGGCATTTCGCCGGTTTTCTCGAAGCCAGCCAGCTCTTCGAGGAACCGGTCGACCCGCTTCACGTCGGGGTAATCCATGTCGAAGCCGCGGTAGAGCGGGTCGAAGCGGCCCTCGAGCGCCTTGACCGAAGTGGTCGCCGGCAGGCCGGGGTGGATCGCGTTGTTCACGAACTCGCCGTAGGTGCGATAGCTGACCCCCTTCTCGATGGCTTGATCCCAGAGGTAGCCGCCCGAGGACTTCGCCATCTCGAAGAGGTTCCCCTCCGACGGATAGGGCACGCGGCGGTCGCCTCGGTAGCCGATCGGCCACATCCGCTCGACGAAGTCGCTGGCATAGGCCCCCATCGACCATTCGTGCCCGTCAGCGCTGACCTCGCTGTCGACGTAGAAGTTATCCAGCAGGACGAACTCGCGCGCCAGGGCATGATGATTCGGCGTGACGGCCTCGGGGAACAGGCAGATGTTCGGGTCGCCGTTGCCCTGGGGCATGTCGCCAAAGACCTGGTCGTAGGTGCGGTTCTCCTTGATGACGTAAACGACGTGACGGATCGGCGAGGGGTCGCCGACCTTCGCGGGGATCGGGTGGCCGGGGCTCGGCGCCGCACCGCGGACGGCCAGGGGATCGCCGCGGCGGAGCGGGCTGCACTCGTAGACGGTCTTCGAGTAGGCGGCCATCCGGCGGGAGTCGGGCATCGGGATGGTCGAGAGGGTGCCGGGGAACAGCCGGCCGACGTACTCGATCGTCGGACCTCCGGCGTTGGGGAAGCCCGGGCGCGGGCCGTCGCGGTTGGCACGCGAGCTCGAGCCCTTGCCGTTGGCGACGTAGATGGTCTTGCCGTCGCGCGCGACCCGCACCGAGGTCGGATACCAGCCGACCGGGATGAAGCCGAGCGGGGCGCTCGCGCCGGGCTCCTTGACGTTGATCACCGCCAGGTTGTTGGTATTGGCGTTGGCGACGAACAGCATCGACTCATCGGGCGAGAGCGCCAGCGAGCTGGGCGTGCTGCCGGAGGGGGCCTTCGGATCAATCGCGGTGCCGATCGTCTCGATCGGCTTGCCGGCCTCGGCGTCGATCACGGTGACGGTGTTGCGGTTGGCGTTGGCGACGTACAGCAATTTCCCGCCGCGCGCGGCGAGGATCTCGCTGGGATGCTCCTGCGTCGGCCAGGTGGCGACGATCTGGTAGGTCTTCAGGTCGATCGCGGCGACCCCGGCGCGGCCCCACAGGCTGATATACAGCCGCCCGCGCGACTCGTCCAGAGCCAGGCCAAATGGATAGCTGCCGTCCTCCAGCCGGACCTCGCCCTGGAACTCGCCGGTCTGGGCGTCGAACCGCCCGACCGAGTGGCCGAACGCGGCGGCGACGTGGAGGGTCTTGCCGTCGGGGGAGATCGCCAGCCCGGCGACCGTGCGCTGATTTTTGCGCACACGGTCGGCGACTCCGTTGGGGTAGCGGAAGGCGGTCCGGTTCGTGAGCAGGCCGTCGGCGTGGTCGAAGCGATAAACCACGTCGTCGAAGCCGCCGCCGGCATAGATCTTCTTGCCGTCCGGCGACCAGACGAGCCCGGCGAAGGTGCCCGGGAGGGCCACCCGGCCGATGACGCGGCCGGCGTCGCGGCCGCTCGCGGCGAGATTGACCGTGACGATCTCGTGCTCGCCGTAGCCGGCGTGCAGGACGGCCAGGATCGGCTGCGAGGGGTGGAGGGCCAACTGCACGGGCAGGTCGCCAAGCGGCGACTGCCGGCCGGCGGGTTTGAGCGACCAGCCGTTGGGCAGGATCGTGGTCCCCTCGCGCGTCATGCCGGGCCAGGTGACGCCCGCCTTGCCGGCCGCCCGCACGTCGCCGGAGCCGGGTGTCCGCTCGCCCTCGACCGTCGCGTGCTCGGCGGCCTTGCGCGGCTCCTGCTGCGTGCCTGGTGCCTGCCTTGCAGCCGGAGCCTGGGCCTGCTGCGCCAGCGCGGTCGAGCCCGCGCCGGCCGCCCCGACCAGAGTGATCGCGATCCCCGCCACAATCCGCCGCAACATGAGGCACTCTCCCGCTGATATCCGCGATTCGCCTGGCTTCCCGTCTCCAGGATCGTTTTACCAGGGTAACGACCCGCGCGAGGCCGGGCCACCCCGCCGGGCGGGCTTCACGGAATCTTGATCGAGGCGGCGCAGGGTGCGTGAAGCCCGTCATGCGCGACGGCTTTCCCCGAGGCCCGAACGTCATGGGGACGATGACCTCGGAGACACGGAGCCCGTCCTCATTTTGTTCGGGAGTGCTGCGCGTTACTGGCCCTGGACCACCGCGGCCGGTTCCTCCGCGCCCTCGGCCAGCTCGGCCTCGACCTCGCGTAGCGCCCTGTTCTCGGTCTTGCTCCGCCAGACGGCCCAGGCCACTCCGGCGATGGCCAGTACGCCCACGACGTACAGGGCGGCGAAATCGCCGCGGTCCTCGGCGCCGAGGATCGGGACGATGGCCAGCAGCGCGACCATGTTCATCACCTTGATCAGCGGGTTCAGCGCCGGGCCGGCGGTGTCCTTGAGCGGGTCGCCGACCGTGTCGCCGGTGACGGCGGCCTTGTGCGCCTCGGAGCCCTTGCCGCCATAGAGGCCGTCCTCGATCAGCTTCTTGGCGTTGTCCCAGGCGCCGCCGGCATCCGCCATGAACACCGCCATGAGCTGGCCGACGATGATCATCCCGGCCAGGTAGCCGCCGAGCGCATGAGTGCCCAGGAAGATCCCGACCAGGATCGGCATGAAGATGGCCAGGAGCGCCGGGCCGATCAGCTCCGCCTGTGCGGCGGCCGTGCAGATATTCACCACGCGGCCGTAGTCGGGCTTGCGCGTGCCGGCCCAGATCGCCCTGTCGCGGAACTGGACGCGACATTCCTTGACGATCAGGAACGCGGCGCGGCCGACGGCGCGCACGAGCATCGAGCTGAACAGCATCGGCACGGCCCCCCCGATCAGGGCGCCGACGAACACCTCGGGATAGGCGATCGACAGGGTGCCGGCCTGCGCCCGGAATTGCCCGATCGTCAGCTCGCCGATCCGATCCTCGCTGCGGACCGTCAGCACCGCGATGAAGCTGGCGAACAGGCTCACCGCGGCGATCACGGCGCTGCCGATGGCAATCCCCTTCGTCTCGGCCTTGGTGGTATTGCCGACGGCGTCCAGGTCGGCGAGGATCTGCCGGGCGCGACGGTGGTTCTCCTCCCCCATCTCCTCGCGGTCGTAGCCCATCTCGCCGATGCCGTTGGCGTTGTCCGCCACGGGGCCGAAGACGTCCATGCTGATCGTGTTGCCGGTGAGCGTGAGCATCCCGATGCCGCACATCGCCACGCCGTAGGCGACGAAGATCGGGCTGGCGTCCTTGTAGATCAGGACCGAGACCAGGATCGCCGACGCGATGGCCGCGGTGCCCGCGACGGCGGCCTCGAAGCCGACCGCCAGGCCCTGGATGATGTTGGTGGCGTGGCCGGTGGTACAGCTCCGGGCCAGCGACTTCACCGGCTCGTGGCTCGTGTGGGTGTAATAGCTCGTGATCTTGTTGAGGGCCATCGCCAGGATGATGCCGACCAGGCAGGTCCACGCGGGCCGCATGTCAAGGCGGTTGGTGCCGAGCGTCGCCCATACGGGGAGCCCGGCGAAAAGCTTGCCGTCATACCCGGCGACGAACGCGCGTAGCTCGGCCCGGTAGGCGCGACGCGCGGACTCGCCGCCCTGGCTTAGCGCGATGTTGCGGTCGTCGAAGGCGGCCCTCGCGGTGGCGAAGGCGTCGCTCGGCCGCCCGCCGCCGAGCGCCTGGGGATACTCGGCGTAATAGGCCCGGTCGAAATGCAGGTAGCCCACCCCCAGCAGCACGAAGCCGACCACGCTGAAGATCGAGCCCAGCGTGAAGCCCCGATGGACCGAGCGTAGTGCGCCGGAGCTCTCGCCGCCGGGGCCGGCCTTGACGGTGCTGGTGCTCCAGATCGAGCCGAGCACGCCGATCGCCCGGACCAGGAGCGGGAAGATCACTCCCTTGTGCCCGAAGCTGGCGTAGCCGAGGATCATGGCGGCCACCATCGTGACCTCGTAACTCTCGAAGATGTCGGCGGCCATGCCGGCACAGTCGCCGACGTTATCCCCGACGTTGTCGGCGATGGTGGCGGCGTTGCGGGGATCGTCCTCGGGGATGCCGGCCTCGACCTTGCCGACGAGGTCGGCGCCGACGTCGGCCGCCTTGGTGTAGATGCCGCCGCCGACCCGCATGAACAGGGCCAGCAGGGTGCCGCCGAAGCTGAAGCCGAGCAGGACTTCGTAGGCGTGCTCGCCGAACGTCATGAAGATGACCGTGCCGCCCAGCAGGCCCAGGCCGTCGGTGAGCATGCCGGTGATCGTGCCGGTGCGGTACCCGGTCAGGAGTGCGGCGCCGTAGCTGGTCCGTGCCGCCGCGGCGACGCGCAGATTGCCGCGCACGGCCAGGCTCATGCCGACGAAGCCGACCGTCCACGAAAAGGTTGCCCCGGTGAAGAAGGCCACCGCGCGGCCGATCGCGACGGCCCGGGTCCCGCCCGCCGTCGCCCAGATCACGGCGGTCAGCAGGAAGACCAGCGGCAGGATGGCGCGGAACTGGCGGCGGAGGTACGCGTTGGCCCCCTGTCGGATCGCGGCGCCGATCTCGCGCATCCGCGGGGTCCCCTCGTCGGCGCCGATGACCTGCGTGGCCAGCCACAGGGCGTACAGCAGCCCAGCAATCGCGACGCCCAGGATCATCAAGAGCGCGACCTTCTCGTAGATGTCGAAGGCCGGGTCGCTCAGGAACGAGAAGAGGCGGTCCGACCGCGGGCGGACGCCGTCCGCCGGCCGGGGCCGGGCAGCCTCGACGGCCGGGGCATCGGTGCCGGAGCCGGAGCGGGCCTCGGTCTGGGGCTGCCCTTGTCCGGCGGCCGGTGCCATGCGGGCCTGGTCGGAGTCGGCCCGGCCCTGCCCCTGGACGGGCGCGTTGGCCTTCGACGCGGCCTGTCGCGCCCGGGCGGCGGGGCCCTGCGACGTCAGGACCAGGACCGTCGTCAGGGCCAGGATCGCCAGGGCCGGAACACGCCAGCGGTGCATGGTCTCGTCTCCGGGTGGATGCGGTACGATGCGGTGCGGTTCGGTCGGAACGGCCGGGGCGGCGTGAGCGCGGACCCGGAGTCTCGCGGTCGCGGCGACGGTCCTCGGCGGACACATCGCGGGCCGCCGGGATCGGGTGAAAACTTCGAGCGCATCGGATCGAATCTGGAGGGAGGCGATCGGAGTCGGGTCCCGCCGGCTCGCCGAATTTCGGCGGACGGGGCGGACGGACGCTCGCCTGGCCGAATCCCCAGCGATTAGACCCGACAATCCGGCGGGTCGCCAGGGGTCAGCGGCCGTGCGTCGGAGGGGACTCGCTCGGGGCGGGATCGCGCCCGGGCTGCGTCCGTCGAGGTGCGGCCGGTCGCGTCACCTTGCGGCATGCGAGCCGCCGGCTGACCCGATGCGGATCGATTCGCAGCGATGGCCTCGATCGTCGGCGATGACGAAGCTGCCCGGTTCGACATGGCGCCAGCCGGCTCCGTCGTCGAGCGGCTCGGAGGCGACCAGCGACGCCCCTCGCCAGCGCTCCTGGCCGTCGGCGTGGTAGAGCGACGCCGGGCGGCCCTCGGCGGCGAACCGCGCGGCCACGAATCCGCCAGCATGGCCGACGACGACGTTCGCCTTCATCGTGCCCCCGTGCTGGGCCGTGATGTCGCGGGCAATCCGCAGCGCCTCGGCCAGCGCGGCCGCGATGGCGTCGGAGGAGCATTCGGCACCGAGACGCCGGTGACAGGTACGCCACAGGGCGCCGAGCATCTCGGCATCGGTCGAGCCGCGGACCGCGGCCTCGTCCTCGCCGTCGAGCCGCGCGCGGATCGCCCGGGAGACCGGGCCGGGCCAGGGCTCGAACTCGCCGTTGATCGTGAACAGGTACGCGCCCAGCGGGTAGAGCGGCGTATTCGTGAAGCAGACCTCGCTCCCCGGGCTGGCCAGGCGGATATGGGCGACGAACGAGCGCGAGGCAATCGCGTGCGCGGCGGTCTTCGCGTTCTCGTCCGCCCACAGGGGCAGGATGCTCTTGATCATCCCGGGGGGCGCGTCGTCGGCCGCGTCCTCGGGATACCAGCCGATCCCCCAGCCGTCGCCGGCCACGCTGCCGCCGTTCATCTCGCGGGCATTGCGGCTCTGATGCTCCAGGCCGTGCGGCGGGTCGAAGATCAGAGACGATGCCCGGACGACCGGGCCGAAACTGGCAGCGATCCGGCACATCGCACGACCCTCCGGCCTCGCCGCGGGCCGAATCGGCCCGCCGCGGCGCAGGCCGCAGCCCCTCCCGTTCGGTTCAGGACATCCGCTCCCACGGATCCTCGATGATCTCGGCCCCGGCGGTGCGCGCGGGGCGCAGCCCGCCGCCGAGGACCGCCGCGGTGCCGAGCGCGAGCGCGGCGACCGCGACCGGCTTGAGCATCGGGTGCCACTCGAAGATCCGGGTGTACCAGCTCGTGGCGTGCGTCTGGCCGCCGTATCCGCCGCGGACGGTCCGCGCCCCGGGGGGCGGCTCGAACAGGTTGTCGGGACCCTCGGGCGGTAGCTCGGTCACCTGGTCGCGGAAGACCTTGTCGTTCTGGATGAGCAGCCAGTCGGTGAGGGGCGGGCTGACCCGCTCCAAAACGTCGAAGAACTTGGCCCCGCCGCCGACGAAGATGTCGCGCCTCGGGTGCTCGGCGGCGAAGACAATCGACTCGGCGACGATCCGCGGGTCATAAATCGGCGGCGGGGGGCCAAGCTGCGTGCCGAACTTGGTCCGCGCCTGCGGGAACAGCGGGGTGTTGATCGCGGCCGGGGCGATGAAGGTCACGTGGAAGTCGCCCCCCTTCTTCCACAACTCCAGGCGAAGGCCCTCGGTGAGACCCTTCACCGCATGCTTGGTCGCGCTGTAGACGGACTGGATCGGGAACGCCCGGATGCCGGCCACCGAGCCGATGTTGATGATCGTGCCCGCGTGCTGCCGACTCATGTACGGCAGCGCCGCCTTGACGCCGTGGATCACCCCCAGGACGTTGACCCGGAAGATCCGCTCGACCTCGGCGATCTGGGTGGCCTCGACGGTACCGCCGAGCGCGACGCCCGCATCGTTGACCCAGGTGTCGATGCGCCCGAACTGGTCGACGGCCGCCCGGGCCAGCGCCTCGACCTGGGGCCAGTCGCCGACGTCGGTCGGGACGGCCAGGGCCCGGCCGCCGGCCAGCTCGACCTCGCGAGCGACCTCCTCGAGCGCCCCGGCATCGCGCGCGGCCAGCACGACCGACGCACCCCGCTGACCGAACATCACGGCCGCCTCGCGACCGATCCCCGACGACGCACCGGTCAGCACCACCACCTGCTCTTCCAACGGCCTGGGCATGTTCGCCGACTCCGGAGAGGTCGTCTCAAGTCCGAATCCGGCCCATCCCATGCACGAATCGGGCCAATTCCGCGGAATCCGGGCAAAAAGGTCCGATATCGACGGTCCGAGCCCGCGCAGGCGGTGAGGACCGCCCGTTGAACTTCGGCGAACCAGCGACGTGAGTCGCCGGGTGCCTCGGTCCCGGGGACCCGACGTCCGACGCATGATGACCCGGCGACTCACGTCGCCGGTTCGCCAATAACCAACGTCCGACGCATGATGACCCGGCGACTCACGTCGCCGGCTCTCGGACCGGGCCTTCGGCCAGAACAAACACCCACACAAGCACGATATTCATGCAGAATCGGCGTGAGCCCCGGGCGATTTCGAAAAAGAAGAAATCGAGGGGTGCGAATACTCCCCAGCGACCGAGGGACCGGGCACGCAGCCGGGCGGCGACGAGCCGGCCGGACCGAGCGGGCGGCCAGGTTCGGCCGCGAAGGACCCGCGCGAGCCGCGTCGGCTCGGGATTCACAGTGCGAGCGAGGTCGGACCGTCGAAACTCGACGGCACCGGCGGCGGCGCGGGCACTGCCAGAGAGAAAGCTGGGAAGCGTCCGTGAAGACCCTGTATCGTGGTGCGCTCGTGTTGTGGCTGGTCTCCGGCTTCGGGATCCACGCCTACTTCTCCCGTGCCGCCCAGGGACCCCTCGTCGAGCAGAAGCGCGACCTGTTCCAGCGCCAGTTCGAGAACAACGACGGCGTGGCGCGGCAGGTCCGCGAGCATCAGTGGGACGCGCAGTCGAAAATGGCCGTCGCCTTCGGCGTGTGGGCGGTCGTCGGGTTCGTCCTGGCGCTCCGCGGCGTGCACGCGATGTTCCGCCGCGCCGACCGCGCCGCCGACGTCGACAAGTTCCTCGCCGCGTCGCTCGTGCTTCTCGTCTTGCCCGGCTGCATGCGCCAGCCGTTCGAGCCGGTGAGGCTCGAGACGATCGGGACGAATGAGGAGGGCTTTTTGATCCCGTTCACCGGCGACACGCGGAAGCAGTCGTCGACCAACAACGAGGAATTCCTCCGCGCCAACCTGGTGGCGACGAAGCAGATCCGGATTCCCCAGCAGTGGATCCAGCTCGGCTACGAGACCACCGGCTGGAATGGCGAGTGGCGGGACGCGGCGAAGCTGATCAAGGTCGACAAGAGCCCCGTCACCCGCGAGTGGACGGCCGACCCCAACACGGGGACGAGCAACCGCAACGAGGCCATCTGGGTCATGACCTCCGACCAGGTGGAGTTCAGCACCGGCTGGACGTGCACCGCGCGGATCGCCTCGCGGGACGACGCGGTGAAGTTCCTGCACAACTATCCGTCGGGCTCGCTCCAGACGGTGATGGACACCGAGTTGCGGGCCAAGATCCAGGCGGTCTTCGGCCTCGAGGTCACCGACCTGCCGATGGACGAGCTGCGCAAGAACGCCACGCCGCACCTGAAGCGCGTCGTGCAGGACGTCACGAAGTTCTTCGAGGAGCGCGGGATCACGATCACGAACCTCGGCATCACGGGCGGCTTCGTCTACAAGGACAGGGCCATCCAGGACATGCTGGTCAAGGTGTTCAACGCCGAGCAGGAGAAGAGTATCGCCGTCGCCAGGACCCAGGCCCAGGAGCAGGAGAACAAGCGGGTGCTGCTCGAGGCCGACGGCAAGGCGAAGGCCATCCTGGCCGAGAAGAAGGCCGAGGCCGAGGGCATTCGGGCCGTCGCCGATGCCAAGGCCTATGAGATCACGAAGGCCAAGGAGGACATGGCGACCTACCTGCGGCTCAAGCAGATCGAGCTGGACGCGAAGCGGACGGAGAAGTGGGACGGCAAGTTCCCCGTGTACTACATGGGGACCGCCGGCAGCTCGCCCGAGATGCTACTCCAGATGCCGGCCGCGCCGGTCGAGACGGCGGGGAAGTAATGCGGATGACAGTTCCAGCGCGAGGGAGCGGTGCCTGGCCGCTCCCTCGCTCGCTGCGCACCAGGATCGACGCGCCAGCCGGGCGAAGTTCGCAGCCGCGTTGACATGGCGCCTTGCGGGACCGATGATGCGTGGGACGAACCGGCCGTGCGGGCCTGGGCGACCGCCCGATCGCAGCCGCGTCGGGGCCCGGGGACTTTCCTCGGCCTGAGACGCTGTCAAGGATGGGCCGGCTGCGATCATCACGGCGCAGGAAGCGCGAACAGGAGCATTCTGGCCCGGGCGGCGATTCTTGCGTGCCGAGGGGCGAGTTGCTTCCATCGGCCGGTTCGTCATCAATCCATTACACCCCCATCGATTTCCTGTCCCTGAGGAGTTGAGCGGTGGAAGTCAACGATGCGGCACCGCCCCTGTCCGCCGGCGCCTCGAAACCGCTCGGCAGCCTGGCCCAGGCGGCCCGGGGGAACGAGATCAAGCAGGCCCAGCGGATCCTGATCGTGATCGGCCTCTTGACACTGGGACTCAACGGGTACCAGCTCTACAACATTCCCCAGGAGATCCACCAGGCGATCGTCCAGTTCCAGATTCCTCCGGCGAATGTCCCCGAGTTTCAGGAAGCTGTGACGCGGATGGGCTACCTGATCTACGGTGGGGCCGCGGCACTGGGCCTGCTGTTCGTGATCTTCGGCGTGATCATCCATCGGTTTCCGGTCGCGATCACCGTCACCAGCCTGGTCCTCTACATCGCGGCGACGGCGATCTTCGGGTATCTGTCGCCGGCGACGCTGGCGGCCGGGCTGATCATCAAACTGATCATCGTCTTCGCGCTGTTCCGGGCCCTCATGGCGGCCTTCGCCTATTCGAGCCACACCCAGAAACCGGCCCTCGCCGGGGAACTGCTGGAATGATCGGGGAACGGCTCGAATCGCAATTCCAGGTTCCGTGGTTTGCGTTGCTGTTGCTGATCGCGGGCCTCGGCCTGATGGCCGTCGGCTTCAGCACGCAGACCAGCCCGATGCTGGCGGCATCGGTGCTGCCGCTGGCGATCGGCGCATCCCTGCTGGTCTTCGGCCTGCCGCCGCAGTTCTCCGCCCTGGTCGGCGAGGACGGGCTGGAGGTCGAGGGATCGGGCGGGCCGTTCGTCATTCCCTATGCGAGCATCCGGAACGTCAAGGCCAACGGCCGGCCGGCCGATCCGCGAACCGCCTCGGCCTCGGCCGCGATCACGGTGCTCCACGACGGCGGCGTGCTGCACATCCCCGGCCGGCTGAACGTGCCGACGGCGGAGGTGCTCCGCCTGCTGGTCGACCGCGTGCCCACCAGCGGCGGGCGCGAGGTGAACCCGGACCTGGCCGATTACCTCCAGCGGCAGGAGATGTACTTCGACGCGGAGAGCGTCGCGACCTACTGTGCCGCGCGTCGGTTGGCCTCGGGATCGCGCCGGGGACTCCGCGCCTTCGCCGTGGGTCTGATCCTGGGCGGCGTGATCGAGACGGCGCTCGCGGCCTCGGGGACGTTCGATGTCGTCTGGGCGCTGCCTGGCGTCTTTTGCGCCGCGATCGGCCTGGTCCTGTTCATCACCAGCTTCGCGGAGACCGCGGCCTCCGGGCCGCTCCTGAAGCAATGGAGGAAATCGAGCCTGGTGGTCGGGCCGACCGGGCTGGCGATGGTCCAGGGCCCGATCCACGGCGAGGTGCGCTGGCCGGAGCTCCTGGAGATTCGCTTCCAGTCCAAGCCGCGCGGGTTTCCGCCGACGCCGGCCAACCTGGTCCCGGGAATCTTGCTTCGCGTGAAGGGGGCGGACATCATAATCGCCGACATCTACGACCGGCCGCTCTGCGTGATCTACGGACGCATCATGGCGGCGGCGGGACGCGCCGAGCCCCTGGTCGAGGAGCTGTGACGGACCGTGGATTCTGGAACCGGAAGCTCGCGTTTCAGGGGAAGAGCCGCACACCGACCTCAGTGTTGATCGCCAGGATTTGACGGCGGACCTCGGCCAGCCGGGCGACGTAATCGGACTCGCGGGAAGTGACGGCCTCGCGCGCCTTGAGCACGTCCTCGGCGTTCGCCTGGTCCTGGTCGTACCGCTTCTCGACATCGGCGGCATGGCTCAGGGCGGATTTCAGGTCGAACCAGCTCGTGCGCATCGGAGGAGTATCGAGCGCTCGACAGGCATCCCACAACGCGAACTCGGCCCGGACGAAGTCTTCCGCCGATTCAACCCGGAGGCGGACCTGCTTCACGTTGAGCCGGGCCCGCCGGACATTCGGATCCTCGGGGTAGACGATGCTCGGATCATGAGCGACGGGGTGGAGTTTGGCGTCTTCGAGCTCGGCCTCGGCCCGGGACAGTCCCAGGCGCATGGCCGCCAGGTCGGGCCGCGCGGCCCGGGCGATGCGCAACAGCTCCTCGGACCCGGGTATCGCCGGCATGTCGCGAGACAGATCATCCACGACGAGGTCGCGGGCCTCGGCCGCCGGGAGATTCAGGAGCAGGCCGAGGGCGGCGGACGTGCGAGCCTGGACTCGCCTGAACTCGACGAGCTTCAGCTCGGCGACCTCGAGCGCCCCCTGGATGCGCCGCCGCTCGGCCGTCGTTTCCCGGCCGCGGTCGGGCCGCTTTCGGGCGAGCTGATTCAACCGTTCGAGCGCTTCCACGTCCGGTTCGGCCCACTTCACCCGCTCGCGGGCCTGCTGGGCGTCGACATACACCTTGTACAGGGTGTCGACTGCGTTCCGGGCCATGTCCTGGTACTGCGCCTCGGTGACGGTCTCTGCCGTGCACTTCAGGTGGGGCCGGGAACGAGCATGGGATTTGAGGCTCACATCGAGCGGCCGGGTGATGTTGATGTCCATCCGGGGCGGAGCCTCGGGGGCGTCGCGGCGAGGACTGGCCGGGACGCGGAGCGCCGCCGTGAGCCGGTCGGCGACGGATGGGTGGATCTGCATGCGATCGGCGTGCGTTTTCTTCTGATTGTCGAGCACGCGCGCGATGGCCTCGTCCAGCGTGAGCCGGCGCTCGGGACGGGCGGCCCTGGCCGGCTGGGATGAATCGCCGGGCGATGCGGCGGTGGCCGTCGGCGTGCCCCCGCCGCCGGTGGCGGCCAGGCTGATTGCGAGCGTCACCGCGGCCGCGGCCGGGATCAGCCAGCGGGTCAGGACATTCATCAGCGAGACTCCTTCCATGAGAGCCGCGACGGTGCCGGCCGGTGTCGTCATTCGCGTCGTCATCTTGACCGCGGCGCGGATCGTCGCGAATGCCAGAGCCGGCGGCACGCGCGCCGGGCTGTTGCTGGCCGCAGCGTCAGATCGCTCGAGGCGGGCACGCAGAATCCCCCTCGCCTTGGCCAGCCGGCCGCGGATCGTCGCCTCTGTCACCTTCAGTCTTCTCGCCGCGGCGCGATACGTCAGCTCCTCGAGGTAGCAGAGCACGACCGGGGCCCGTAGCGGCTCGGGGAGGCGGTCGACCGCATCGCGGACCTCGCCGGCGAGGTCCTGCCGGGCAATTGGGTCCCGATCGCCGGGATGGACCGCCCGGCGCTCGTGGCGACGACGCCGGGCGGCCGCGATCCGGGCCTTGCGCGCGACCCGAATCGCCACGCCATGGAGCCAGGGACCCAGCGCATCGGGTCGGGCGATGGAACCGGCGAGGGCTCGCCGGGCGAGCACCAGGAACGTGGCCTGAAACGCGTCGTCGACGTCGTTGGCGTCCGAGAGCACGCGGCGGCAGGCCCGGATCACCTCCGGTCCGTGCCGCGCGACCAGGACCTCGAACGCCGCCCCCGCGGCGCAGGGATCCGCGCGACCCGCGGCGAAGAGCTCGATCAGCTCCGCATCGCCCCTGGCGCCGGCCGCCCCGCAGGCAAATAGCGCCCCGAGCGGCGCCGTGGCCCGACCCGTCGATCGACTCGCCATGCCCTGGCCTCCTGGACCGTTCGCGTCCCTCCTCTACTGCCCGGCCGGGGCTCGATCGTCACGGGTGTCGTGACGGTTTGCCACGAGAGGGTCCGAATCGGCATGACGAGCCTCCCGGGGAGCTGCTCTCCAACGCTGCCGACGCACCATCCCGGCTCGGCAGGAACATCGCCCTCCCACCTTTGGGATCGAGGCTGGAATGCGTCCAGGCGGCCTCCTCACCCTCGCCTCCGCCCAAAGAAAAACCCCGGCGCGGCGGCCGGGGTTTTTGCAGTGCGTCGCGCCCGGGCTACCGGACGCAATCGGGCCGGGCTGGATCAATGCCTCAGCCCTTCTTCTTCTCGCAGTCCGCGCCCTCGACCGCGTCCTTCTTCTCGGTGACGACCGGGCACTGGGGCGCCTCCTTGGCGTTGAGCTCCGTGTATTCCTTCCACTCCTCGGGGAGGTTGTCCTCGTGGAAGATCGCCTCGACCGGGCACTCGGGGACGCACGCCTCGCAGTCGATGCACTCGTCGGGGTGGATGTACAGCATCTTCACCCCCTCGTAGAAACAGTCGACAGGGCAGACCACCACGCAGTCGGTGTACTTGCAGTCAAAGCACGGCTTGGCGACGACGTGAGCCATTCGCGATTCCTTCTAGCTGTCCTGTCTGTCGATCGGATCGAGTCGGATCGGATTGGATTGGTCCGGGGGATTCGATCTCCCGTGGAACGCTCACCGGCAAGCCGGCCCTCGTGCGGCGCAGGCAGGGCGCGGGCCGGCCGGGTGAGTCGTTATCTTATGGGGGCAACCGCGGGCCGGTCAAGGGTCGGTCGCGGCATGCCGGCCCTGGCCAACTTTGGTTAGCTCTTGTCCTTCCGCCGGATGCTCTTGATCACGGGGAGCTCGACCGGGCAGTTCCCCAGCGGCAGCCCGTCGGCGGCCCGGCGCGTGGTCGTCCGCACGCCGGCGATCTTGTCGACGACGTCCATCCCGTCGATGACCTTGCCGAAAACGGCGTACCGCGAGCTGTCGAGCCGGGGGGTCGTATCGTGGTTGATGAAGAACTGGCAGGTCGCCGAGTCCGGGTCCGGCAGGCGTGCCATGGCGATCGTGCCGCGCTCGTTCTTCAGCCCATTTCCGCTCTCATTCTGGATCGGCGCCCGCACGCCTTCTTCCTTCTGCTTGAGCTTCTCGTCGAACCCGCCGCCCTGGATCATGAAGCCCGGGATCACCCGGTGGAAGACCAGGCCGTCGTAGAATTTGGCGTCGACGTACTTGAGGAAGTTCTCGGTGGTGATGGGGGCGGCCTTCGCGTCGAGCTCGACGGTGATCTTGCCCATCGAGGTGTCGATCACGACGACCGGCTTGTCGTCGGCCGCCGAGGCGGACTGCGGGGCGGCCAGGGCACCCAGGCCCAGGAAGAGCGCGAGGAGGATCGAGCTGCGTCTCATGGTTCATCCCATGGTCGTGGAGGAACACGGTCAGGCCTTCGAGCCTGCCGCCGGGCGAATACTCGGCGGGGAGCCGATGTGCGACTCCGCCACCGCCGTGGCCCTGTGATGAGGCCGAATCTAACAAACGCCGCGAGCCGATGTCGAGCGTCCGCCCGCCCGGGGATTCGCCCGGCGGGGCCGTTGGACGGCTCGCGGCTCGCGGCGTCGCGAACGGCCGACCTGGTCCGTTCGCGCCCCGGTACCGGTCTGGTCAGTTCGCCTTGATGCTGCCGCCCAGCTTCCTCATAAGGCTGTCGGCCTCCTCGGCCATCGGGGGGGTCAGCCGGTCGCGGGCGGCCAGGGCCTTGCCCAGGTGCATCCGCGCCTTGGTGGCTCGGGACCGATCGGCGGCGAGGAGCCGGCCGAAGTGAAAGTTGAGCACAGCGTTCCGGTCATCCTTCTTGAGGCCCTCGGTGTACGACGACTCGGCGTCGGCGGGCTTGCCGACCGACTCCTGGATGGAGCCCATGGTGTCGAAGAACTCGCACGGGAGCGTCACCGGGATGGCGCGATTGCGGAGGGCGAGGACCAGGTCGAGAGCCTCGCGGCTCTTGCCCAGGTAGGTGTGGAGGATCCACGCCTTGTTGTTGACCGCCTCGATCGAGTCGGGCACCGCGGCAAGCACCCGGTCATATTCGGCGACGGCCTCGGTGAAGGTCTTGCGAGACGAGGCGTTATCCGCATGCTTCTCGGCGATCGAAAGCAGGAGGTCTCCCAGCGCCAGGTGGGCGGCCGGCGAGTCGAGCTTCGCGACGGCCTGGTGGGCCAGGGGCAGGGCGTCGTCGAACCGCTCGGCGGCCCGGAACCCGCCGGCCACGGCGAGGATCATCGCTCCCTTCGTGTCGCGTGCCGAGATCTCCCCGGCGACGAGGCGGGCCCGGGCCAGGTCGGCCTCGGCAGCCTCGGCGTTCTTGCCCGTTCCGGTGGCGAGCCACTGCACGAGCAGGCCGGCGGAGGCGGCGTCCTGCGGGTTAGCCTTCAGGTCGTCCTGGAGTACGGCGAGCGCGGCGCCGCGATCGCCGGCCTTCAGGAGGATCTCGGCGAGGCCGCGATAGGCGTCGCCGTACCTCGGGTTGTCGTGGATGATGGTGCGGAGCCGGGCGACGGCGTCGCGGCGCCGGAGCTCACGCTCGCTGGGCGTCGCGCCGGATTCGGCCAGGGCCCGCGACTGGAGCAGCGCGGCGTCGATGCGACGCTTGTCGGCGGCGAGCACCAGCCCCGACTGGCGGATCGCCTCATCGGGGTCGCCCATCCGCAGCCGGAGCTGGCCCAGCAGCAGGCGATAGTCGGCCTGGCGTGCCCCGCGCTCGCGGTCGATGGCCTCGCCGTACGCCTTCGCGACCTCTTCCGCCCGGTCGAGCACGCCGTACAGCCGGACGCGGAGCAGCGGCCCGAGGGTCGAGGACGGCGCGACCTTGTCGATCTCGCGCGTCGCCGCGAGGGCGGCCGTGAAGTCGCCGCGGCGCGCGGCCATGTCGCACTCCGCCTGGAGGAACGAGACCTCGTTGGGATACTCGGTGCGATACTTGCGGATCATCCCGGCGGCGCGGTCCTCGAGCTGCCGGCGGCGATCGTCCTGGCCCCGCGCGGCGGCCTCGGCCGCCTCGAGCGACACGACCTGCACGAGCGCCGCGGCGAGGTTCGCCTCGTCGGGGAACTCCTGGTGGAGCGCCGACAGGAGCGACTCGGCCCGCTCGTACTGCTTCGCGTCGCGCAGCTTCTCGACGAGCATCCGCCGGAACGGGCCCTTCGGGTCCTCCTTGGCCTTGGACTCGAGGAACGCGATCGCATCGGTGCCGCGACCGGCCGCGGTGAGCGCCAGCGAGCGAGCCTTGACCAGCTCGGGCTCGCGCGGGTGGGCGGCCAGGCCATCCTCCAGGACCTTGATGGCCCGGGGCAGGGCGTCGTCGACCGGCGGCCGCTCGTTCTCGACGGCGGCGAGCATCAGGTAGAACACCGCCGGCGCCGGCTTCTTCGCATCGCCGGAGGCCCGCTCGATGGCCGAGCGGAGGACCGCCGCGGACTGGTCGGGCTGCCTGTCCTGGAGCAGGATGTACGCGCGGGTCACGACGGCCGAGGGGTTCGTCGGGTCGACCTTCAGCACGTAGTCGAGCTGCGCCATGGCCGCGGGGCTCTCCCCCTGCTGCCGGTACAGGCTGGCGCCGCGGACGCGCTCCTCGTTCGACGGGGGCTCCTTGGCGTCATTCAGGATCGCGGCGATCTCGCGTTTCGCGGCGGGCCACTGGTCCTTGTTCACATAGGCCGTGATGAGCTTCCAGCGGTCCTCGCGCGACAGCGTGCCGGTGCGGCTGCTGCGCTTGAGTTCCTCGAAGCGGCGGATCGCCTCGTCGAAGTCGCGCGACTGGAGCGACAGGCCGGCGAGCGCCGACTGCGCCGCGGAGAGGAGCGTGGTACCGTCGTCGACCTCCTTGACGGGCCGGTCGCGGACGATCTCCTCGAGCGCCCGGGCGGCCTCGCCCACCGAGCCGTTGCGGCCGTCGATCCGGGCCTTCCAGTACTGGACGATCTTGTTGTTCGGATCTTTCTTGAGGGCGGCGTCGAAGTGCGCCAGGGCCTCGGCCGTCTTGCCCCTCCGCAGCGCGAGCTGGCCCTCGAGGACGTCGACGCTCGCCGAGTCCTTCCACCGGGACCGGATCTTCGCGACGACGGCCGAGGCGGCGTCGACGCGGCCGGCGTTCAGCTCGAGCGCAGCGAGCTGGATCAGGGGAGCCGAGCTGTCCGTCCGACCGGCGACAGCCTCAAGGACCTCGCGGGCGCGTTCGGGCGCCTTGAGCTCGTCGGCCAGAATCTGAGCCCGCATCATGGCCGCGCCGGAGTCCTCCGGCTGCTCGCGGAGGAACCGCTCGAGCACGGCGTCGGCCTCGGCAGGCTTCTTCTCCTTGACCAGCAGCGCGGCCTCGAGCCCGGCCAGCTCGCCGCTCTTCGGGTAGCGGTCGCGCGCCTGCTTCAGCAGGGCGCGGGCCTCGGGCCTGCGGCCCATCTGCTCGAGCGTCAGCACCGCGAGGTGTTCGGCCGTCACGCCCCCCTGGCCCTGCGCCCGCAGGGCGTCGAGTCGGGCGAGTGCGCTGTCATACCGACCGAGCTGGACGTCGATCTGCGCCAGGCGGATCGCCACGGTCGGCGTCACCGCCTGGCCGGCGGCACGCGCCCGGTCGAACTCGGCGGCCGCGCGCTTCAGGTCCTCGGGGCCGCGGCGGGCCTGGTACAGCTCGCCCTGGAGCAGGTGGAGCGAGCCTTCCATGTCGCGCGGCAGGGTCCCCTGCTCGACCTGGCGGAGCATCGCCTGCACGATCGGCTCGGCCTCCTCGGGATACCCGGCCTGGAGGATCGTCCAGGCGGCCCAGAGCTGGTACTGCGTGTCGAGCACGCCTTGCGGCTGCGAGCCCTGGAGCCGCAGCGCCTTCTGGAGGTACTGGCGGCCGAGATCCTGCTCCCGCGTCAGCACCAGGGCGACGCCGTACTTCGCCTGCGCCTCGGCCACATCCGGCAGCCCGGCGGCGGCCAGCTTGAGATGATTCAGGGCGCTGGCCAGCAGTTTGGAGTGTCCGGCACGCGCCGCCGCGGCGTCGGTCGTCTTCGCGTTGTCGGCAGCGGTCCCGGCCTTCGCGGCCGTGCTCGCCTCGTCGGCCGCGGTCAGCTCGCGGGCGACGCCCGAGCGGTCCAGGTCGATCGAGCCGGCCAGCAGGTGGCCCAGCGCCTGATACCGGGGCTCGGAGGATTCCACGAGGGCCTTGACGTGCGGCTTCGCCTTGTCGAACCGCCCGGCGTCGTCGGCACGGGCCAGGATCACGTCGACGGCCACGAGGTGCAGTCCCAGCGCGTTGGGCATCGCCCCGCGCTGGCTGGCCTGGGGCGTCTGGAGGGCGCGGTTGACGACCTCGAGGGAGCGCTCGGGCTGGCGGCGGAGCCGCAGGTGATCGGCATAGGCGAGGTACGTCTGGAGATCGGGCTGCCGGCCCTCGGCCAGGGCCTGGCGGAACATGGCCTCGATGTCCACCTCGATCGCGTCCGCCAGCGCGGCGACCGACTTCTGCCCCTCGGGCGGCAGCTTGGGCGAACGATCGGTGAGCGAGCGCTGGGTGAATTCCAGGATCGACCGCAGCCGCGCGATCCGGCCCGGCGGCAGCTCCTCGGGCTTGCCCAGGGCCTTCACCTGTTCACGCAGGCGGCTCACCCGATCGGCCAGCGGCTGCCAGCCGGCCTCCTTCTGCGCGTCGACCGCGGCCAGCCGCAGCCGGGCGAAGCGGTCGACCACGTCGGGCTCGCCGGCGGCCGGCGGCGACGACTTCCGCGCCTCGTCGAGCGCGGCGGCGAGGGCCTTCTCATCGCCCGTGCGCTCGGCCAGCCGCGCCCGCAGCCAGAGCCGGCGGATCAGCGGGGCCTTCGCCTTCTCGAGCGCCTCGATATGCCGCTTGATCTCGGGGATGTTCGGCGAGCGCTCCTCCAGCCCCTCGGCGGCGAGGACGTAGTGGGCCTCGAGGTCGTCCGCCGCGATGGTCAGCAGATCCTTCGACCAGTAGATCGCGTCGAGCGTCAACTCCAGGTCCATCGCGTCGCGCAGCCGCTCGCGCCGCGGCGCCCGCGCCGACTTGTCGATCTCGATCGCCTTGGTCGTCTGCTCGAGCCAGCCCGTCCGCAGCTCCGCCCGCTGGTTTTCGGGCGCCTGGCGGGCCCAGTCACGATAGAGCCCCGCGAAGTCCTCGTGGATCGACGCGTTCCGCGGGTCGGCCTGGAGCGCCTGCTTGTAGTAGATCACGGCGTCCTTGTACCGGCCGGCCTCGCGGGCCGACCGCGCGAGCTTCAGGATGCCCTGTGCCGACCGCGGCATCATGGCGACCGTGATCGCCACCACCCCGACCAGGGCGACGACCACGAACAGACCCGAGAGGATCATCAAGGGCTTCCAGCGAACGGTCATCGGGCGTTACTCCTTTTGCTCGAGGTGCCGTGGGGCGCGCCGCGACGGGGCCCCCGCGACGACGACCGTCCCGGTCGGGTCGCGGACCATCGGCGGTCACCGCGGGAAATCCGGAGGAGGCGGACCAGGTCAGCGCCTGAGGGCGCCCCGGGGCCTGGATGAAGGGCGAGGAGGAAGCGACCGCCCGCGGAAGGCCCGGTTCGTGGCGGCGTCCGCGTCGGCTGCGCAGGTGCGGCGTTCGGGAGGGGCAACATCATTTGCCCTGATACCTCGTCGAGGTCGCATTCCATTGCCGTAGCATCCCAGCATCAGGTCGGCGATAAGATAGACGCTCCCGCCGCGGACATCAAGCGGAGTTTTCTTCCCCTCGCGCCGACCGTGGCGGGCGCAACCATTGTCCCGACCTCATGCCCTGTCGCAATCCGGCCAACGTCGGCGACAAGATGGGCGCGATGCGACCCCTGGAGACGGAAAAGGGGAAGACAGGTAGCGGCAAAAACGCGAAATCCGCGAAAGGGGAACGCCGGTTTCCGCCCGGGCGGGCGGGCGGTGCGTTTCCTCTCGCGGATCGTGAATGCTCGGGGCAATGCCGCCGGTTCGCCGGGACCTCTCCGGGCCACTCAGCGCCGGGTCGTCGCAGACAGGCCGGCCGCCGCGTTGGCGGTCCGCGAGGTCCCGGTCGACGAAGCTGCCGGGCTCGCCGCGACGAACGCCGCGCGATGGGTCTCATCGGGGAACCAGTACCGGCGGCCGGCGCGTGTCAGCCCGAACTTCGGGTCGCCCCGCACCAGCAGGCCCGACTCGCCCAGGCAGTGCGGGCAGAACCCCTGGTCGGCCACGTCGACCGTCGCGTATCGCGAGGGCTCCTCGCGGAACCGGCGCCGCGCCTCGTCGCTGGAGAAGACGAACAGCCGCCCCTCGTACAGCAATCCCCAGCGCGGGCTCCCGGGACGCTGGGCGGACTGCTCGACCTGCGCCACCGGGCAGTTCCCCCGATTCACCGGGATGAACCGCTCGGGGTCCTGGCGGAAGCGAGCCTTCTGCGCCTCGCCGGCGAAGCCGTAGACATGTCCGTCGTATTCGACCGTGTGCTCGGCCCGGCCGGCGACGAGCTTGCGGTCGGTGAGCAGCGTCACCGGGCAATAGCCCGAGAGCGCCAGCCGTGTCTCCTTCTTCGCCTTCTCGGCGCCCGGCTTGCCGGCATCGGCCGTTTCGCCGTCCTTCTCGGCGTCGGCATCCTTCTTCTTCGCCGAGGCCTCGCGCTCGCGCCAGTTGGCCAGGCCCTGGCTGAGCAGTCCGTCGAGCGCGTCGGGGCCGAGGTAGCCCTGGTGGACGGCCACGATCTCGCGGTCGGGCGTGACCAGCACCGTGGCCGGCAGGCCCGAGAGGTTGAAGGCCAGCGCCAGTTGCTCGTGCACGTCCGACCGGAGCTTCAGCGGCACGAACGACCGCTGCGAGTGCTCGATGATGTCGGCGTCGGGGAACGAGTCGCGCTCCATCCTGACGCAGTTCGGGCACCACGGGCCGGAGAACTGGATCCAGACCAGCCGGTTGGTGGCGCGAGCTTCCTGGAGGGCGCCTCCGTAATCAGAGCGCCAGGCGATGGGGACCGGATCGGTGGCAAAGGCTGTTGTTGAGGCGAGCGTCGGGGCCAGGATCATCACAGCGGCGATGGAGAGGGCGGGCGCAGCGGGGCCACGCCGCGGCGTGCGGAGTATCGTCATCGAGCATCTCCCTCGTCTGACGGCGGATACGTGTTGTGGGGATCGAAGGTGCGCGGAAGGACGCCGCGCACTCCATCCGTGGAGATGCCACCCGGATTATTCGAGCGGGCCAGACCATTGGCGAAGAGGACTACTAGTCGGGTCGCCCTAAACATCGGCCGGCCCGCGAGCCCAGCTTTACAAGATCGCGCCGGTCGTGACCCCCGCGCGCCGGCACAATCCCACCGATCGAATCGAGGCAAATGACCCGCACTCATGGCGGGGGCGGCGGGTCGGGCTCGACGGTCGTCAGACCTCGGGCCCAGGCATCCTCGTACTTCCGAGCCATCGCCGCGTGATAGTCGGCACGAGCGGCGAACATGGCCGCCGTCGCGGGGTTGTTCGAGGCTCTGTGGAACTCGGCAGCCTCCCGGTCGGACAACTCGTAGTTATGGTGCCTATAAACCTCTTCCCGGTAGTAAGCATTCCGCGCGCTACGCCATTGCCGTACGCCCAGCCCGAGCAATACCGCCAGCACGGCCACCGCGATCATCATCGATCGCAGGGTGAGCCGTCCACGGCGTGCGGTGATCTCAGGGGTGAGGGCCTGTCCGTCCGCCGGATCGAGGCCGGGCTCGAGGCTCAGCCGGCCAGACTCGCTTGCGATCGACAGCCCCATCGCCATCCCAAACGAGAGGAGGAAGACGAACGGCGTGAAGAATTCGTCGATCCAGAACTGCTGTGGTCCCGGGAAGAAGCGGGGATAGAAGTAGAGCCAGAGAAAGTACGGTCCGATTAACGCGAGCCACAGCACAAACCGGCGTGCGAAAGACATCTGGATGAACGGCTGGAAGACGACCCCAAACTCGTGCCTGGTTTCCGGCTCACACTCGAACGGCACGACCGGGCTGCGAATCAGGCCCATCCGCACCGAGAGGTCGTGGCGTCCGGGTGAGAGTGGGATCTCGGCCTTCATGCCCTCGGCGAGCGACGCGACACGCCGGCCGTCCAGGAAGACGTGGCAGCGCGAGTGTCCGCCGAAGGAGGTGTCCCGCGGCCGCACGACGACGAGCTTCGCCATGGCTAATTCCGCCGGCATGAAAGTCGGTCGGGCCGTCTTGCCCGACGGGGCCTGAGCGTCGGGCAAGACGGCCCGACCGACTTGACGACCTTACCTGCCGGAGTAATAACTCCCGGATACCCACTGGCTCGCGTGAAGTCCCGCCTCCCGATCAGGCCCCTTCGGAATGGCTCGCACCGCTCAGATCTTCCGACGAGGCGGCCGGAGGGAGACCGGCGGCTGGAGCACCTCGGCGAGGAGCGCCGCCTCGCGGAGCTTCCCCGGCGAGGCGAGCATCGGGCGCAGCTCGTCGGCCGAGAGCGACGGCCGGGCTGGCCGGGCGTCGTGGGCCTCGGGCGAGGCCGACGACTGCGAGGTCGAGGACAGGGTCGAGGCGATCGAGGTGATCGGCGTGGCGAGCGGGGCAATTTCCAGCGCCTTGCCCTGCTTCTGCCCGAGCGATTCGCCGGCC
>DAIDHB010000020.1 GCA_027452145.1 Planctomycetales bacterium | reverse complement strand
CATCTGTCTCCTAGTTTTTAAGCTCGCGGCGGCGGCGGCGCAAGTAGCGGATCACACCGACTACCAGAACCAGCAGAGGAATCAGGGCGATGTTGACAAACGAAAGGCTAAAGGCCGCCGCTTGCCGCTCAGCATTGTCTTGTAATCCCGTCAAACTATGGCCGGCGACGCCCTGGCCCACTCCAATCTCGGTAACGCCCTGCACAATTCGGGCGACGTGTGGGGAGCGATCGCGGCGTACCGCGAGGCGATCCGCCTCAGGCCCGACCTCGCCGGGGCCCACAGCAACCTCGGCAACGAACTGCTCGCGTCGGGCGACGTGCGGGGAGCGATCGCGGCGCACCGCGAGGCGATCCGCCTCGAGCCCGACTACGCCCCGGCCCACACCAACCTCGGGTTGGCCCTGCGGCGGCAGGGGCAATATGCCGAGTCGCTGGCCGAGTACCGCCGCGGCCACGAGCTCGGGTCGATGCAGTCCGGCTGGCGCTACCCGTCGGCCGCGTGGGTGGCCAAGGCCGAGCGGCTCGCCGCCCTGGCCGGGCGGCTCCCGGCGGTCCTGGCCGGCAAGGACAGGCCGGCCGACCCCACCGAATGGCTGGCGTTTGCCCAGATGGCCTACGACACGAAACGGTATGCCGCCGCCGCCCGGCTCCTGTCCGAGGCGCTGGCGGCCGATCCGAAGCTCGGCGACGACCGACAGGCCGGACACCGCTACAACGCCGCCTGCACCGCCGCCCTGGCCGCCGCCGGCCAGGGAAAGGACGAGCCGCCGCCCGACGCCGCGGCGAGGGCCGAGCTGCGCCGCAAGGCCCTGGACTGGCTCCGGGCCGAGCTCGCCACCTGGTCGAAGGTCCTCGACTCGGACGATGCCAGGGCCCGCGCCTTCGTCGCCCAGATCCTCCGGCACTGGAAGCAGGACACTGACCTGGCCGGCGTCCGCGACGGAGACGCCGTCGCGACGCTCCCCGCCGACGAGCGGCGGGCCTGGCAGGCCCTCTGGAAGGACGTCGATGCGCTCCTGAATGGCGGGGCGCGGCCCGGACCAGCCGCGCCGAAGCCGAAGCCGAAATGACGCCCGATTCGCGGGCTTTCCGGACAGCCTCTGACGGGAAAGCCATCGCGGAATGGTGACTTCGATGAAGATCCTGGCGGTCTCGGTCCGGCCCGGCGCATCGGAGGAATCCCTTTGCACCCGGAGGTGATCAAGGAATTCCTCCCTCCTTGACATCCCCGAGCGCGTCAGAGCGGATCCTCGACCCAGAGCACGAGGTGATCGAGCGGACCGCCATGGACACCGTTATAGAGCCGCCGATCGGCGGTCACGACCCGTCCTCCTAGCGCCTCCGCCAGGATCAGGTAGAGGCTGTCATACACCGGGCGCCGGTATCGGACGCCGAGGCGGAATGCATCCTCGAGGAGCCGTTCGGTCGGGTGGATGGTCATGGGAACAGCCTGGATGGAACGGAAGGCTTCCAGGCCCTCCGCCTCCGTCCGCGTCCGCTCGACGGCCACTTTACGCTGGAGCACGCTGGCCGCTTCCGTGAAGAAATACGCCGGCACGTGCAACTCGAAGCGTGGATCGAGCAGGCGTGTCGCGTCATGGGAGTGGGGCTCCAGCACGTACCACTTCACCCCCACGCCGGCATCGGGTACCAGAATTCGTGCGGCCGGCGGCAGGACGGATCCTTCCGGTGTGTCCTCACCATTCGAGAAGGGCCGATCGCTCACCGAAGGCGCTCCTGCGCAAGGATCTCGCCGCTATCGCTCTGGGGGCGGCCCTCCTGCCGCTTCAGCAATGCGTCAGCCGCCGCCCGGGCTGTGGCCATATCAACCTGTTTCGAGGCGAGCACGAGGATCTCACGCAATTCCGCCTCCAGCGAGCGATTGTTGCCCGCCGCGCGGGCCTTGAGGCGCTCGTAGACATCGTCATCCAGGTCGCGCACCAATGCTGTTGCCATGCGTACCTCCGGACGGAACTGGGATGCTAACACTATGATAACAGACCGCGCCGCGATGGCAAAGCGGGTCCCGCTCTCTCTGACGTCGCGCGCCAGCTTGCCGGTGCTCGGAAGGGATACCGAGCCGCCGCCGGATCGGGCCGATCAGCCCGAGGTAGGTCGGCCTCTCAGGCTGACACGGGTCCGGCCGGGCCCGACCCGGTCCGTCGGCCCGGGTCAGGCTGAGAGCCTGACCTACACGAGTCCGGTCCGATCCGATCCGATCCGCCCAGTCGGGCGGGCTCGAAGTAGGTCAGACAGTCCTGCCTGACTCCGATCCGATCCGATCCGATCGATCCAGACGGAGTCAGGCAAGACTGCCTGACCTACTCGGACCGATCCGGACGGAGTCAGGCGAGCGGAGCCACTGTTCCGCCAGACCCGAGACGCGGACCGCCGCGGGGTCGCGGGTCCTGAGCACGGCGGTTTACACCGGGAATTTCGGGATCGCCCGGATCATGAACTCATCGAACAGGGGGACGGTAAACGCGAGATCTCCATGGGCCGGGCTGTAGATCATCCCCTTCTTGATGAGCTTGGATCGCACGGGTCCCAGGCTGGTGACCTTGACCCCGAGTTTGGAGGCGATATCGCCGGTGCGCTGCGGGTTCGGGCCGAGCGCGGCCATGGCTCGCAGGAAGTTCTTCTCGCCCGGGGTCAGTCGATCGAAACGCACGCGGAAGAAGTTCTGATCGAGCCGGCGGATCACTGCCGCGTTCGCGTTCAGCACGACCTGCCTGGTGATCGGGCTGGCCGTCGCGAGGTTCCACACCTGGTAGCCCCATTCCTGGACGAAGTAGGGATAGCCCTTCGTCCGGCGATAGATCTCCTCGAGCGCAGTGGGCTCGAATCGGACCGACGCTGCCTTCGCCGGGTCCCGCAGCGCCTTCGCGGCGTCCTCCCCCGATAGGGCGCCGATATCCGGGAAGTCGAACAGCCGCTCGGCGTAGGACTTCGATTCGCCGGCCAGGCCGGGGAGGATCGGGAGGCCGGCGCCGAGCAGGACCACGGGGAGCTGGAGTTGTTGCATCCGGTGCATCGCCATGATGAGCGCGCCAAGCTCCTTCTCGGTGAAATACTGCATCTCGTCGATGAACAGCGCCACGGCGCTCTTGCGCTCCTCCGCCGCCTCGCCAATCGCGACGAACAGGTTGGGCAGATCGATCTCGATATCGCCGCTATCGGCGGTCCCCGTTTCGGGCTCGATGTCGAGGCCGACGGCGACATCGTGCACCGTGAACTTGAGCGACCCGATGAAGCTCCGCAGGATCCCCAGCCCTCGTTTGACCCTGTCGCCCACGCCGGCCATCCGGTCCAGCTCATAGAGCAACGTGCGCAAATAGGGGACGATCAACTTGCCCAGCGGCTTGCCCTCGTGGGCCTCGATCGAGACGGTGTGATAGCCTTCAGCTTTCGCCAGTCGCTCGATTTCGTTGAGCAGCACCGTCTTGCCGACGCCGCGGAGGCCCGTCAGCAACAGACTCTTCTCGGGCCGCTTCTTCTTGACCCGCCCGAGCAGGATTCGCGCCTGATTGAGGATCGGGTCCCGGCCCGCCAGTTCCGGAGGCGGCGAGCCTGCGCCGGGCGAGAACGGGTTCTTGATCGGATCCATCGGGCTGTCTCGTTTCTACCGAGGTATAGCGGTTTATACCGGGTTATACTGGATTATACGGCCAACCGGCAATAAGCTGGTAGAATTCCATTCGCCGTCCCGGCTATCGACCGCCCCGGCCCGACGATCGGCTCGCCCCGTGCCGGCCGAGTTTGTTCGGGCCGACCCGGCGATAAGGCGCAGCGGGGTTGAACGAGGGGGCGGGAAGAACACAATGGAAGGATTGGAGGGCCGCTGTCGCGCGGCGACATGCCCGCAACGGCGCACCCGACCGGCCGAGCGTGGATCGAACCGGCCCGTCGCAGTACCAGAAACGCGATGCCCCATGGACTTCCGGAATACCCCCATGCCGATGCTGAAGCGGATCCGAGTGGCGGGCTGGAAGTCGATCAAGGATCAGACGATCGAGCTAACGCCGTTCACGGTTGTGATCGGCGCGAACGGGTGCGGCAAGTCGAACCTGCTGTCTCTCTTCAAACTCCTGAACGTTCTATTCGCTGCCACGCCCGGACTGCGCAACTACGTTGGCATGAGCGGCTACTCGGATAGCCTGCTCCATTACGGGTCGCGCGAGACGCCGGTCGCGGAGCTGGAACTTACCTTCGAGACCGAGGCGGGAGAGAACCGGTACTTCGCCCGCTGGGCGGCGGCCTCCGGAGGGTCGCTGATCTTCACGGAGGAGCGTCTGGAATTCTCGAGGCCCGGATCGACCGGGCCGCAGGTCGTCGACCTGGGTGCAGGGCACTCCGAAACGAGCCTGGTCCGCTCGGCCGAGGACGGAAACCGGACATCGGCGGTGGTCCTGAAGCTGCTCCGTTCTTGCCGCCTGTTCCATTTCCACGACACTTCCGAGACCAGCGCCGTCCGCCGGCCTTGTTACATCGAGGCCAACCGATTCCTTTACCCCGATGCCGGCAATCTGGCGGCCATGCTCTACCTTTACCAGCAGAGAGACCCGGCGGCTTACCGGCGCATCACCGCGACGGTGCGGCAGATGGTCCCCGACTTCGAGGATTTCGTGCTGGAGCCAAGCCAACTGAATGACCGCGAGATCCTCCTGAAATGGACCCACAAGGGCCGGCCCTACGAGTTCGGCCCTCATCAGCTCTCCGACGGCTCGCTCCGTTTCATCGCCCTGGCGACGCTCTTCCTCCAGCCCGAGGAGCGCCTGCCGCTCTTGATCGCGCTGGATGAGCCGGAGCTGGGCCTCCATCCGGCTGCGCTCGAGATCCTGGCCGGCATGGCGCGGGCTGCGTCCCTGCACGCCCAGGTCGTCCTCGCCACCCAGTCCTCGGTCTTCCTGGATCATTTCGAGCCCGAGGACGTCGTGGTCGTCAATAGCCGCGACGGCGCCTCCGAGTTCAAGCGGCTTTCCGCCGAAGAGCTGGCCGCATGGCGTGAGGAGTACTCCCTCGGAGAGATCTGGGAGAAGAATGTGATCGGCGGAGGCCCATACGGATGAAGCGGCTCTACCTGACCGTCGAGGGGCAGACCGAGCAGGAGTTCGCGATAGGTGTTCTGCAAGGCCACCTCGCCGGCTTCAACGTGTTCCTCACCCGACCTCGCTTGACGGGCCTGCACAGTCGTCGGCGTGGGCGGATCCCGAGCGGAGGACTACTGCACACGTTCGGGCACACGCTGAGGGACATCCGCATCTGGCTCAGGGAGGACCAATCCGACGACGCCCGCTTCTCGATGATGGTGGACCTCTACCACCTCCCGCACGATTTCCCCGGCCACGACGCCGGCATGGCCAGACAGACCGGATGGGAGCAGGCTGAGGTGCTGGAGCAGTCGTTGAGCGAGGCCGTCGGCGATGCTCGCTTCATCCCCTACCTTCAGGTCCACGAGTTCGAGGCACTGGTCCTGACCGACGCCGCGCGGATCGAGGGCCTCTATCCCGCTCGGGCCGTCGGGATCAGCCAGCTCCACGACGAGTGCCAGGCGTACAAATCCCCCGAAGACATCAACCACGGGCACCAGTCACACCCGAAGGCTCGCATCTTCCAGCGCGTTCCCGAGTACGACGAGAACGTGGCCGGCCCATTGCTGGCCCACGACATCGGAGTGTCGCGCCTGCGCGAGGCCTGCCCTCACTTTGGCCGATGGCTCACGCGTCTGGAGCAACTGGACTTGCGGACGTGAGGGACTGACGGCGAGCCAACTGACGGCCCGACGTGGATTGATGATCGAGCCCGATGCGAACCACGCCACGCCGTGGGGCACGACGGCCGGCGAGTATCGCCCGTCCCGGCCGCCGCGTCCCGGCCTGTCCCGTCCCGCGTCGGCTCGACGGTCGGTCCCGTCGTCGCCCGCCGGCGGTGAGCCCGGGCGGTCTCCGCTCCGTCGGCGATTTCGGAAGGCCCGAGAAAGCCAACGTCCCCGGCCGGAGAATCCCGATCTTCACAAGCTGGCCGCGACCTATCGGCAGGCCGGCTGATCGTCGCCAGAAGGCGACGCGCCCGGGCTTCCGAGCGGCGATCAAGAAATCTTCTCGGTTTCTTCCGCGCGGCTTCATTCCCGGCCCATGATTCTCCGGCTGAATAGGAGACCTGCCCTGGGGCGCGGCCGAATCCGCCCCCTTGCGTGAGACCCGCCCGCAGAGGATCGTATGGGAACCAGACCGATTCCGACGGATCGGCGAAATCCTTCCCGGGAGGTTTGTATCGTGGTTGAAGAATTGTTCGATTTCGAACAGGCGCGACAGTACCTCAAGGACGGAGCGAAGGCCTATTTTGGTCGGATGCGGGAGAAATTCCCAAATGACTCCTTTTATGTTTATGTTGTCTATGGAACCGACGACGACGCCAGTTGTGTCAACCTGGCCGCGAACTCGGAACAGGGGTACGAGGAGATCGTGGCGAAGTACCGCGCCAACGAGTCGCATCAGAAGTTCCTCAAGGAACGGGGCTGGGAATTCAATCCTCTCGACTATCGCTGGTCTTTCGGCGAGTGGGGCTATGGCGGCGGCGCGCACGACCTGACTTCGTTCCAGGACCTGATCGGCGAGGTGGAGACGGACGACGAGCCGCCCGGCCCGGAGTCGGACGTCGACCTGCGAGCCCAGGCTTACGCCGCGATGGTCCTGGGGCTTCACGATCTCGACGCCGAGGGGTTCTTCGGTACCGGGGCCGAACGCGAGAAGGTGACTCTGTTCTGTTCCCTGGTCGACTCGGAAGAGACCGTCTGGCTGGAGGCAGAATCCGCCCAGTTCTTGAATCCGCCGCAAGTCTACGAGCGGTTCTTCGCGGAGTGGCTTCCGGCCATGACGACCGCCGAGGACCTTGCGAAAACCCGCGAACAGCCGAGCTCGGTCCATCAAGCCTACTCCGCGGTCATCGCCCTTCACTCCGCCGGGCCCGACGGTGCGTGAATCGATCGCCGATGATGCTCACGTCGTCGCGAGTCCCGACAGGGCACCTTCGGAAGTCCGTGGATCTGGATGGTGGTCGGCTGTCGCCTCGGAAGTATTCGCTTGGCAGCATGCGACTGGGCGGCCACCCGAGAGTACCTGAGAGGGCGACCTGCCTCGAAGCACGAGCGAACAGGACGTCATCTCGATGCCGGGCCGCCGGGTGCGATCCATTCCCGCACGCGACGGGCCGGGACCTTTTCCCGCCTCTGGACCCGGTATCCATGGAGATACCCTCGCTGCTCCGTTCCTGCCGGCTCGTCCACTTCCACGATAATCTCGGATCGCGGCGCCATCCCATCCGGCGCCGCAGATCCTGGCCGGCGTGGCCCCCGCTGCGTTCTTGCATTGCCAGGTCGTCGTCGCCACCCGGTCCCCGGCCTTTGGGGAACAATTTCGACACTCCTCGCCGAACACCACCTGGTTCGAGCCCGGCATGGGCGGATCGCTCGGACCGGGCGAACCGGCGACGTGAGTCGCCGGGTCATCAGGCCGAGTGAAAGAACTCGGCCACCCACGTCGCCGGTTCGCCCCGGACCCGGCGACTCACGCCGCCGGTTCGCCCAGGACCGGCCATGCGCTGCTCGGCGAGGTCGGCGCGAAATCCCGATTCCGCCCGATCGGGTCTTCTCTGCGTTTCTGCTGCCTCTGCGTCTCTGCGTGAAATCGGGTTCCCTCCGCGTCTCCGCGTGAAATCCGGCGGCGAAGTCGGGAGTTGCGGCCATGCCGCGTTAGGGATGACGCGGCGCGGACAAGGCCTCCTTGTTGATCCGATCAATCCAGCAATCCGTTAAAATTGGTATAATCCGGCCAAAAAAACAAGATGCCTGAAAAAAGAATGAATATTCCGGCTCTCCGCAGCGCATAATGGTAGGTTGCTGTGCTTTTGCCAATCTGGTCGTCGGAGCGACGAGCTCGATGCCGTCGGCGGGCCCTGGGCGGTCAGGTAGGATCGTCGGAAGGGCCGGCCGAAACCCGGGCGCCGGGCGATGCAGGCACGGTTTTGGCAGAAGGACCCGCCGAAAACCTGCCACCAGGTGCCACATGGTGCCATTTCGCCCAGAAATCGGCCGAAAAGCCGGCTGTCAGGCGCGGATTTGCGGCAGAAACGGCGGTAGATACTGCCAAAATCCGGGTCGGCAGGCACCGATCTGGGGTGGGAACTGCCAAAAAGCGGGTCGACAGGCGCCAATTTGGGGTCGAAATTGCCACGACTCAGGCTGCCCGGCGCCGATTTGCCGGGGGCGGTCCGGCCCGCTGGCCTGTCGATCTGTCCCGGATCGGCCCGGTCCGGCGTGCTGGGCCTGATCCCGCCGGAGTTCGGCAGGGTGCGCCGGTCTGGAGGGCCGTCGGGTATTCCTACCCGACCGACTTGTGAGACGTTGCTCCTGTGCATCCATGTGGCGTCTGTGGGGCAGACTCTTTCCAATCTGTCGGCACCCCATGTATAGTTATCAATAGGGAGGCCGGGGCCTGCATGCAACGTGCGGGGGCCATACCGACCGGCCACCCGCTTCCGGGGATCGGTCGCGACGGCCGGGTCCCTCGTCTGGCCACGGCGGCACCGCAGCACAGGCACTCACTCACCCCGAATCCATCCAGGCGAACCTCGATCCGATCGAACCGGCCCCGGCGGCTCGTCTCGCCTCGGCGGCGGTTGACGACCCAACCTCGAAGGACTCCTACCGGATCGAGCGACGGATCACGCCCGGCGGCCCGCCGGCTCGCGGGCCGCTCTGGCATCGTGTACCGTGGAGCTGAGCGGAGCCGAGCGGACCAAAACGAAGAGAAGCGGCGCGGGGCCCCCGATCCGGATCGGGGCATGGCATGGCACCCCGTCCGGCATGGATCACGGATGCGATCCCCAGCGAAGCCAACGTGAAGGGGAAGGCAGCCATGACAGCTCGTCGACGGGTCGCGCTGGTGGGAATGCTGGTCGTCGCGGGCGCCGCCTGGTCGACCCGCGGCATGGGCGGTGACGGCGGCGCCGGCGGCGCGGTCAAGGACCAGGGCCGGGGAACCTCGTCGAAGGCCGCGACCACGACCACGACCACGACCACGACCGCGGCCGCACCGAAGGCGAAGCCCATCGGTTTTGCCCGCGATGTCCGGCCGATCCTGTCGGACCACTGCTTCGCCTGCCACGGGCCGGACGACAGGGCGCGCAAGGCCGGGCTGCGGCTCGATACCCAGGAAGGGGCCTTCGGCGCGCTCGAGTCGGGCGCCCATGCGATCGTCCCGGGCAAGCCGGGCGACAGCGAGCTGATCCTCCGCGTCGAGAGCCGCGATCCCGAGGAATTGATGCCGCCGCGGAAGTTCGGCAAGCCGCTCTCGCCCGAGCAGGTCGCCGTGCTCCGCCGGTGGGTCGAGCAGGGCGCGACCTGGACGAAACACTGGGCGTTCAAGGCGCCCGTCAAGCCCGTGCCGCCGGCGGTCAAGGATCAGAGCTGGCCGATCAACGAGGTCGATCGGTTCATCCTCGAGAGGCTCGAGGACGAGGGGCTGCGGCCCGAGGCCGAGGCGGCGAGGACGGCGCTGATCCGCCGCGTCACCCTCGACCTCACCGGGCTGCCGCCGACGCCCGAGGAGGTCGACGCGTTCCTCGCCGACCGCTCGGCCCGCGCGTATGAGACGGTCGTCGACCGATTGCTCGACTCGCCCCGGTACGGCGAGCACATGGCGCGGTTCTGGCTCGACGCGGCGCGGTACGGCGATACCCACGGCCTGCACCTGGACAACTACCGCGAGATCTGGCCCTATCGCGACTGGGTCATCCGCGCGTTCAACGCCAACAAGCCGTTCGACCGCTTCGTCGTCGAGCAGCTCGCCGGCGACCTGCTGCCCAATCCGACGCTCGACCAGCTCGTGGCCACCGGGTTCAACCGCTGCCATGTCTCGACCAGCGAGGGGGGCTCGATCGAGGAAGAGGTCTATGTCCGCAACATCGTGGACCAGGTCGATACCAATGGCACGGTGTTCCTCGGGCTGTCGACGGGCTGTGCTCGCTGCCACGACCACAAGTACGACCCGATCCGGGCGAAGGACTACTACCAGCTCTTCGCGTTCTTCAACAACATCGACGGCCCGGCGCTGGACGGGAACTCGGCGAAGTGGGCGCCGCTCGTCGCGGTCCCCACGGCCGGACAGCGCGAGGCGCTGAAGAAGGCCGACGCCGAGATCGCCTCGGCGGGCAAGGCCATCGGCGACGAGGTGGCCCGGGCCGCGGCGGCGTGCGCGGCGAGGGCGAAGGTCGCCGCGAGGGACGACCGCTCGAAATTGCCCGCGCGGGCTGAGTTCGTCTGGGTCGACGACGACCTGCCGCCCGGCGCGTCGCCGCAGGGCGAGGGGCAGTTCGTCGAGAAGAAGGGGCATCCGGTCCACGCGGGGAAGCGGTCGCTGCTGGTGAAGTCGGGCGGGCTGGTGCAGCGGTTCTTCGACAACGCCGACGAGCGGCTGGTGGTCGGCGGGGGGGACGCCTTCTTCGTGCACGTCTACCTCGACCCGAAGGATCCGCCGGCCGAGATCATGCTCCAGTGGCACACGGCGTCGGGCTGGTCGCATCGGGCGTACTGGGGCGCCAACGCGATCGACTGGGGCAAGGACGGCACGCCCAGCCGCATGGCGATGGGCAAATTGCCCGGGCCCGGCCGGTGGGTCCGGCTCGAGCTGCCCGTGGACGCGCTCAAGCTGGCGCCCGGGACGGTGATCAACGGCATGGCGTTCACCCAGCAGGGGGGCAAGGTGTACTGGGACGGCGCCGGGATCATCACCGAGCGCCCGCAGGACGGCCAGCGGTTCGAGTCGTTCGCGGCGTGGATGCGGGCCCAGCGCGAGCGCGGGCCCTCGGCCGGGCTGCCGGATGACCTCAAGGCGGCGATCAAGCTCGAGCCGGCGAGGTGGACCGAGGCCCAGGCGAAGGCGCTCTCGACCTATTACGTCGAGTATGCCGACGCGACGACCGCCCGGTCGATCGCCGCGTTGCGGGCTCGGCTGGCGGCGGCCGAGGCGAGGAAGAAGGGGATCGAGGCGAAGGCCCCGACCACGCTGGTCTTCCGCGAGCGGTCGGGCGAGCCGAAGCCGGCGTATTTCCTCAAGCGGGGCGAGTACGACCAGCGCGGCGAGAGGGTGGGCCGGGCGGTGCCGGCGTTCCTGCCTCCGCTGCCGCCGGGCGAGCCGGCCAACCGGCTGGGCCTGGCGCGGTGGCTGGTCGCGCCCGATCACCCGCTGACGGCGCGCGTGGCCGTGAACCGGCTGTGGCAGCAGGTCTTCGGCACGGGGATCGTCAAGACGGCCGAGGACTTCGGCTCGCAGGGCGAGCCGCCCAGTCATCCCGAGCTGCTCGACTGGCTGGCCGTGCGGTTCCGCGAGGACGGCTGGGACGTCAAGCGGATGATGAAGCGGCTGGTGATGTCGGCGGCCTATCGCCAGTCGTCGCGGGTGGCGCCCGAGAAGCTGGCGAAGGACCCCGAGAACCGCCTGCTAGCGCGCGGGCCTCGCTATCGGCTCGACGCCGAGACCCTCCGCGACCAGGCGCTTTATGTCAGCGGGCTTTTGGCCGAGCACCTGGGCGGGCCGAGCGTCAAGCCGCCGCAGCCGGCGGGGCTGTGGGAGGCGGTCGGCTACACGTCGAGCAACACGGCGAAGTTCGAGGCTGACAAGGGGGCCGACAAGGTCCACCGGCGGAGCCTCTACATCTTCTGGAAGCGGACCTCGGCCCCGCCGCAGATGACCACGTTCGACGCCCCGTCGCGCGAGGCCTGCACCGTGCGCCGCGAGCGCACGAACACGCCGCTCCAGGCCCTGCTTCTGCTCAATGAGCCGCAGATGATCGAGGCCTCGCGGGCGCTGGCCCAGCGGGTCCTCCAGGCGCCGGGATGCGGCGATTGCGATGGCTGCGACGAGCGCGCGGGGGCGGGCCCGAAGGCCGATGCGGCCGCCCTCGACCGCGACCGGATCACGCGGATGTTCCGCCTGGCCGTCGCACGCCGACCGGACGCCCGCGAGCTGGCCGAGCTGACCTCGGCCCTCAAGGACTTCCGCGCCCACTACCGCGGCCGGCTCGACGACGCCCGGAAGCTCGTCAACACCGGCGAGAGCCGGCCCGATCCGGGCCTCGCGCCCGACGAGCTGGCCGCCTGGACCATGATCGCGAACGTCGTGCTGAACCTGGATGAGGTGATCACCAGGGGGTGATCAACCGCGAAGAAGACAGCAGAGATGCGAGATCAAGAGAAGATTAACCGCGAAAAACGCGAAAAACGCGAAAAAGATGTTTGTGCGTGAGCCTGGCCTGTCGGCCGCGTGTGGTGTTCGTCGGGCTTCGGATATCAGGACGGGCCTGATGAGGCGTGACGAGCCTTTTCGTGGATTTCGCGTTTTTCGCGGTTGAGTCCGAATTCCAGGCCGCGGTCGAGGCTGCGGTTCAATCCGTCGTTCAAGCCCGCGGTTCAGGCCGATATCATCCGGAGCGGAGGCCCGCACATGGACCCGATTCGCGAACAGATCGACGTGCTGACCCGCCGGCACTTCTTCGGCCGGGCGGGGGTGAGCCTCGGGAGCGCGGCGCTGGCCGGGTTGCTGGCGGAGTCGGCCGGAAGGGCCGCCGAGGCCGATCGAGATCGGTCCGGGGCGGCCGGGCCCGCGGCGTCCGCGACCGGCGGGCTGCCGGGCCTCCCGCATTTCGCCCCGAAGGCGAAGCGGGCGATCTACCTGTTCATGAACGGCGGGCCGTCCCAGATGGACCTCTGGGACTACAAGCCGGCCATGCAGGCGATGTTCGACAAGGACCTGCCGGACTCGATCCGGATGGGCCAGCGGCTCACGACGATGACCAGCGGCCAGTCACGCTTCCCCATCGCCCCGTCGAAATACAGGTTCGCCCGGCACGGCCAGACGGGGACGTATGTCAGCGAGTTGCTGCCGTACACGGCGCGGATCGTCGACGACATCGCGTTGATCAAGACAGTCTGGACCGAGGCGATCAACCATGACCCGGCCGTCACCTACATCTGCACGGGGAACCAGCTCCCGGGTCGGCCGAGCCTGGGCTCGTGGCTGAGCTACGGCCTCGGGACGATGAACCGCGACCTGCCGGCGTTCGTCGTGATGACGGCGACCTGGTCGGGCCGCAGGGACGCGCAGGCGATCTACAACCGGTTGTGGGGCTCGGGCTATCTGCCCAGCCGGCATCAGGGCGTGGCGCTCCGGTCCAACGGCGACCCGGTGCTGTACCTGTCGAACCCGGCGGGCGTGGATGCGACGACCCGCCGGCGGGCCCTCGACGCATTGGGCCGGCTCAACCAGGAGGAATACCGCCAGTTCGCCGACCCCGAGACCCAGGCGCGGATCGCCCAGTACGAGATGGCCTTCCGGATGCAGACCTCGGTCCCCGAGCTGACGGACATCTCCAGCGAGCCGGGTCACGTCCTGGACATGTACGGGCCGGACGTGAACACGCCCGGGACATTCGCCCGGTGCGCCCTGCTCGCCCGCCGGATGATCGAGCGCGACGTCCGTTTCGTCCAGATCTTCCACCGCGGGTGGGACCAGCACGGCAACCTGCCCGGCGACCTGCCCAGGCAGTGCCACGACGTGGACCAGGCGTGCCATGCCCTCGTCACCGACCTGAAGCAGCGCGGGCTGCTGGACGACACGCTGGTCATCTGGGGCGGCGAGTTCGGCCGGACGGTCTACTGCCAGGGCCGGCTGACCCGCGAGGACTACGGCCGCGACCATCACCCCAGGTGCTTCCCGGTCTGGATGGCCGGCGGCGGGATCAAGCCGGGCGTCGTCCACGGCGAGACGGACGACTTCAGCTACAACGTGGTGAAGGACCCGGTCCACATCCACGACCTGAACGCCACGATCCTCCACTGCCTGGGGATCGACCACCGGCGGTTGACGTTCAAGTTCCAGGGTCTGGACGTCCGGCTGACGGGCGTCGAGGAGCACCACCCCGTCCGCGGGATTTTGGCCTGATTGTGCTGTCCTTTTGTCTTCTGTCCGTCGTCCGTTGTTGGAATGCGTTCTCGCGCGAGTGACGGGCCGTTCCATTCAGGTAGGTCGGGCATTCCTGCCCGACGCGGTATCCGGCGGACCGGGTGGGATCGGGCCCGCGTCGGGCAAGAATGCCCGACCTACTCCGGTCGGAATCCGATCAGCCTGGTCGATCGGCGTCGTCGGCCGGTGCGAGCCGGCGGTCGGCGATGATGCGGGCGATCTCGGTGCCGAGGGCGGCGAATTCGTCAGGGCCGGCGGGGACCTCGGCGAGCACCGGCCCGGTCGGGCCTCCGTCGCCGTCCCCCTCGGCGGCCGGCGGCCGGGCCGCGACGCGCTGGCGGACCAGGTCGAACACGCCATGGACGACCCGCGGCCCCGTGCCGCCGGCGCCGGCGCCGGCGACCAGGCGTTCCACCTCGCGGCGGACGTCATACGCCGTGATGGCCGCGTTGAGGTAGACCGCGGCCTCGACCAGCGCCCCGCGATACCCCGGATGCCGGCTCACGTCGACGCCGGCGACCCGCTCCAGCGCCGTCGCGGCGCCGCGGACCGCGACCTGGATGCGGTCGATCAGCGATCGCAGCGCGTGCGTGAACGCGATGCTCGCGTAGTCCCTCGGCGCCAGGTAGGAATCGACGGCCGCCGAGACGGCGCCGCAGGTGCTGTGCCCCAGCACGACCACCAGCTTGAGGCTCTCGGCGAGCTGGCTCACGGCGTAGTCGATGCTCCCCAGGCACTCGACCCCCAGGACGTTCCCGGCCACCCGGATGACGAACAGGTCATTCGGCGACTGGTCGAAAATTCGCTCGATCGGCACGCGAGCATCCGAGCACCCCAGCACCAGGGCGAACGGCGTCTGCACCGGCGGGCTCCCCGACCAGGGCGGCAGGCCCAGGGTCAGCGGATCCGCCGGGATCACCACCCGGCCGGGCGACCCGTCGCCGGCCAGCTCGCGATGCACCTGGGTCACGATGGTGGAATATCGCTCGTGCCCCCGCCGCAGGTTGTCGATGGCCGCGTCGGCGTCCTCGAGCAGCCGGGGCGTCATGGGCTTGTAAGGGTCATATCGATAAACAATGTCCATGTGAGGGGCTCGGCCTGTCTTGCTGGATGGAAAACCCGTCGCCTCGGGGAACCCGCGGGGCGAATCCGCCGTCGCGCCCTTGCCGGACAGGATACAATAAATTAATAGGCGACCGCGACGGTTGGCGGCGCGGAATGGGGCGGGCGGGCAGAGCCGGAGCGTCCCCAGAGAGTGACCTCGAAGTTCGCCTTGTCGGGCGTTAGAATTGGTTGGCTCGATGGATCGCGGGTCGCGGCGGACTCCCATGCGACAGTGGTGCGGTGATTGATCCTCCGCCATGGACGCGGCGGGATTGACAGAGTGTTTCATGCCAGGGGTGATGACGCCCGTGCCGGCGTGACGGATGCCCGCGAGCGGGAGGTCGCGGAGGTCGCGACGGCGAATGACGTGGCATGCGGTGACGTGAAAGGCCCCGATCCGGTGGCGTCGGCCTTGATGATGGCCGGCGTGGTTGAGGGCGCCGGTCGCATCCCGCGCCGCATTCGGGCCGTGTCGGGTCGTGCGAGCCGATCGAGGCGGGGCCGAACGGGGCGGGGCCGGGCAGGACGGGGCGTGACGGGACGAAGCGATGAGATCGGGGGGCGAGCCGGGCCGAGGACGGCCGGGGTGAGGCCGATACGATGACCATCCAAGCCAATCCGGAAGCGATGCCGTTCGGGATCACGGCGATGATCGCCGCGGGCCTGGCTGTGCTGGCCTGGCGGCGGGTCGGCCGCGGCGGCGGGGTGCTGGCGGCGAGCTTCGCCGTGATGATGGCCGGCGAGGCCGCCTGGGCGCTCTTCGACGCGATCGAGCTGGTGGTGGGCGGCCTTGGGGTGAAGCAGGCGTGCTTCGCGCTGCGGGCGGCGGGCGCGTCGGCGGCGGTGCTGGGTATGCTGGCGTCGGTCCTGGTGTACACCGGCCATGCGCGATGGTTGGCGCGCCACCTGGCGGAGCTCGCCGCGCCGATGGTGGTACTGACCCTGCTGGCATGGGCCAACCCCTTGCACCACGCCTACTGGTCGTCGATGGAGAACAGGCGGATCGGCGGCTACCTGGTCGCCGTGGCGAAATATGGGCCCGGGTTCTGGGCGTATATCGCCTACGCTTATGGCCTGGCGGCCATCGCCACGGCGCTTCTGGTCCGGGCGTTCTGGCGTTCCCGCGGGGTATTCCGGGCGCAGGCGGGGTTCATGCTCTGCGGGGTGCTGCTGCCCTGGGTGGTGAACGTCGTGGACCTGACGCGTGCGCTGGGATTCACCCACCTCGATGCCGCGGCGCTGGCCTTCGGGGTGACCGGGCTGGCGTTCCTGCCGGCGATGTTCCGCTTCGGCCTGCTCGAGCTGACGCCGGTGGTCTGGGAGGCCGTGGTGCGCAGGATGGAGGACGCGGTCTTCGTGATCGACCCGAGGCGCCGGATCGTCGGGGTGAACCCGGCCGGCGAGCGGCTGCTCGATCGCGAGGCGGGGGCGATCCTCGGGACCGACGCGGCGCGGACCCTCGCCCGCTGGCCGGTGCTGGCGGCGCGGCTCGAGGAGGTCGGGCATCGGAACGAGGCGGGCTTCGAGCTGATCGGGCCCGGGCCGGACCCGGACGAGTCGGCCGCGACCATGTACGACGCCCGGATCTCGCGGCTGGGCGGCGGGCCGCGCGACGCCGGCGGCGCCGGCGCCGATTCCTTCGGCTGGGTGCTGGTGCTCCGCGACGTCAGCGCATCCAGGCGGGCCGAGGACGAGCGCGTCCGGGTGCTGCGCGAGCAGGCGGCCCGCGTCGAGGCCGAGGCGGCCAACCGATCGAAGGACCGGTTCCTCGCGACCCTCAGCCACGAGCTGCGCACGCCGCTGTCCCCGATCCTGACGACGGTCACGGCGATCCTCGAGCGGCCCGACACCCCCGAGCCGCTGCGGGCCGCGATGGAGATGATCCGCCGCAACGTCAACCTGGAGGTCCGCCTGATCGACGACCTCCTCGACCTGGCGCGCGTCCGCGGCGGCAAGCTCCACCTGAAGCGCGAGACGGTCGACGCGCACGAGCTGATCCACCGCGTCGCCGAGATCTGCCGCGACGACCTGAGGGGGGCGGGCCTCCGGCTGGCGGTCGACCTGGCGGCCGTCCACCACGACGTCGACGCCGACCCGATCCGGCTCCAGCAGGTCCTGTGGAACCTGCTCAAGAACGCGATCAAGTTCACCCCGGCGGGCGGGACCATCACGATCCGCACCCACGACGGCCCGGCGCCGGCCCGGCCGCCCGCGAGCCTGCCCGCGGATCGGGGCGGCCTGCCGGACGACGGACACGCCTCGACCGGCGGGATGCTGGTGATCTCGGTGGCCGACACGGGCATCGGCATCGACGCCCAGGTACTGCCGCGGATCTTCGACCTGTTCGAGCAGGGCAGCGCCGAGTCGGCGCGGCGGTCGGGCGGGCTCGGCCTGGGCCTGGCGATCAGCCGGTCGATCATCGAGCGGCACGGCGGGCGGCTGCGGGCGTCCAGCGCCGGGGCCGATCGCGGGTCGACGTTCACGGTCGAGATCCCCACCGTGCCGGCGGCGGCCGAGGTCCCCACGATCGAGCCGTCCGAGCCCGAGCCGGACCCGGCCCTGGCCGGCCGGCGGCCGCTGCGCATCCTGCTGGTCGACGACAACGACGACACGCGGAATTCGCTGGCCGAGCTGCTCACCCGCCGCGGACACGACGTCCGCGGGGCCGCCGGCGTCGACGCGGCCCTCCGCGCGGCCGATTCCGCCGACTTCGACCTGCTCATCAGCGACATCGAGCTGGTCGACGGCACCGGGCTCCAGCTCGTCCAGGCCCTGCGCACGACGCGCCCCGTCCCGGCGATCGCGGTCTCCGGCATGGGCTCGTCGGACGACCTGGAGCTCAGCCGCGCCGCCGGGTTCGACCTCCACCTGATGAAGCCGGTCCACATGCCCGAGCTGGAGGAGGCCATCGCCCGCGTCGGCGGCCGGCCGGCCTCCGCCAGCCTCGTCGGCGATTGAGCGGCCCTCGCATCGGTCGGCAACCGCGCTTCCTCGATGCCACGCGGCCGATGGGGTCAACGGGCCGGCGTGCGCTCCGCGATCGGCCTGAGGACCGCGGCGCCCAGAACGTCGTCGCTGCCGCGGCGCGGGATGCCGTTCTGGGCCATCAGCGGCTCGGTCGCCTCGAGCATCGCCTTGCGGCGGAACACCATCGTCTCGGCGCCGTCCTCGGCGAAGCGGATGGTCAAGAATTCGTCCTTGCAGCCCTGGATCGTCTCGACGAGGTGGCGGAGGTTCCTGATCTTCGTCCCGTTGACCGACTCGACGACCTGGCCGATGGGCTCGCTGTAGCCCCTGGTCATCCGGTGCGGCAGCATCGAGGACGTCACCACGACCAGCTCCTCGCCCGGGAACCGCACCCGATCCCCGCCCCGCGTGATCATCGGGCTGTTGCGGTCGATAGCCCCAGGATTGGCCCGGAAATAGATGGACAGGGACTCCCGCATCACCGGCGAGAAGACCAGCGGACCGCAGACGAAGTACGACGGCGGCTTCCCCTCGTAGCCCCGGATCAATCGGTCGTTCTCGCGGCCGACCGGGAGCCGGGCATCCAGGGTGCGGCCGTCGCGGATCAGGCGGATCGGCACCGAGCCATCGCGCGCCAGCCGGGGCACCAGGTAGAGGAACGAGAGGCGCAGGTTGTCGGCGACCTGGACCTGACCCTCGTTGTCGATCGCCTTGTCGCCGATCGCCGTGACGACGTCGAACTCCTTGAGGGGGTACGAGGCGTCGTCGCGACCCGGCTTGCGGACGACGATCCCGCGTATGGACTTCGCCAGGCCCAGGCGGGCCCGCAGCGCCTCGTTTTCGAGCGTCTGCCACTGCTCCGAGGGGAGGGGCTTGCCGTCGTACCGCCCGTCGGCGACATCCTTGAGGAAGTCGTCGATCTCCTCGGTAGGGATGAGGTAGCCGACGTTCTCGGCGCCGGCCTGTCCCCAGACCAGGCCGGCCAGCTTGCCGTTGACCAGGGCCGGGCCGCCGCTGTTGCCCGGGTTGATCGCGGCGTCGACCTGGATGCGAAGGCCCATCGACCCCGTCTCGAAATAGGCGAACTCGATCCGCGAGACGATGCCCTGCGTGGTGGACAGGCCGGAGCCGCCGACCGGGAAGCCCTTGACCGCCACCCGCGACGACACCTCCGGCAGCGCCGAGGCGCGGGGCAGGGGGGGCCGCTTGTCGAAGAAGTCGGCCTCGGCGGGGTCGATCGCGAGCAGGGCCAGGTCGATCCCCGGCGCCTTCGCGATCACCCTGGCCTCCACCCGGTCGCCTCCCTGCCCCGGCTGGACGTAGATCTCCTCGGCATAGTTGACCAGGTGGGCGACGGTCAGGATCCGCTTACCGTCGATGACCACGCCCGTGCCACCGACTTCCACGGGGTTCTGCTTGGTCCAGGGCCGCACCGGGTTGGGCAGCCTCACGACGCTCGTGACCTTGACGATCGAATCCTCGGGGCCCGCGGCCCGGGCCGCACGCGCGCCGACGGCCAGGACCAGTGTCGCCAGGACCAGACTCGCGCTGACGGATCGCGTCTTCATGGGTGGGGTCTCACTTTGCCTGGTGCGTTATGGGATCGGAGCCGTTCCTCGTCCCTCACCACTGATACGGGGCGCGGCCGGAAACCTTACCGAGATCGTCCGGGCGGTTCCGCTCCATTACGCCGGCATGAAAGTCGGTCGGGCATTCATTTCTTGCCCGACGGGGCCTGAGCGTCGGGCAAGAATGCCCGCCCACTTGCGGATCTTTCCTGCCGGGGTAATAAGCAGCCGGACGGCACTGGGGCGTAGGGCCTTGAGGAAAGAGCGAGGCCGGACTGCACGTTCGTAGCTCGGTTGAGCCCCCGTCAGGGGGCGACCGGGCGTAGCCGGGGGCGTCGGCTCCGTGGGGCCGGGCGAGGCATCGGTCGGTCTTGAGCCCCCGAATGGGGGCGGCCGGACGTAGCCGGGGGGCGTCAGCCCCCTGGGGATGGTGCAAGCGTGAAGATCCTTTTCTTCTCTACCAAGCCCCCGGAGGGGGCGACAGAGCGTACACTCTGATTGGAATGCCTCGATTTCTTGGAATCCCTCACGACGACACGCGATATGGAGACGAGAGAGAGCGATGGCGATCACCTTCTCCAAGCTCATCTACCACATCATCTTCAGCACCAAACGCCGCGAGCCCCTGATCTCGGTTGGCCTGCGCAATGATCTCCACGCGTACATCGGCGGAATCGTCCGTGCGCAGAGGAGCATTCTGTTGGAAATTGGCGGCATGCCGGACCACCTGCACCTGGTTATCCGCACTCGGCCCGACATGTCGGTGGCGGAACTGGTTCGTCTGGTGAAGGCCAACTCTACGAAATGGGTGAACGAGCGGCCGGATTCGATCGGACGGTTCGCGTGGCAAGAGGGTTACGGGGCCTTCACCGTGAGCTCCTCACAACTGACAGGGGTCTGCGAATACGTACGAAACCAGGCCGAGCACCATCGCACCAGGACATTCCAGGAGGAGTATGTCGAGTTCCTGAAGCGGCATGAGATCGAATTCGATGAGGCTTACCTGTGGTCTTGAGGCTGGTGGCGCCAGCCTTCCGAGGGGCTGCCAACTGGTGCTGGCGGCCCCGGCCTGTCGCCCCCTGCGGGGGCTCGGCGGAAAGGAGAGAGCATGAGGGGAGACAGGCCCCCTGCCCACGCCCAGGGGGCTGACGCCCCCTGGCTACGTCCGGTCGCCCCCATTCGGGGGCTCA
>DAIDHB010000019.1 GCA_027452145.1 Planctomycetales bacterium | reverse complement strand
TATGCCAGCGGCGGACCGCAGGCCGCCCGCGGCGCCTTCCTGGTCTCGACCCTGCCGACCAACTACAACTCGCTGAGCTACGCCACGGCGCAGGCCGGCGTCGCCGCTTGCCAGAGCCAATCGGGCACCACCCAGGCCTCCTCTGGTAGCTGGCTGTCGGGCTTCTCCTGGTGCCTCGGCTACCAGTGGCACACGATCGTCAACTCGTACACCCACTACAACACCCCGAACAAGCTGACCTGCCTCAACCCCGCCGACCCCGGCGGCCTGTGGGGCGGCACCTCCAGCGCCATCACGGTCAGCAGTGCCCACCCCGGCGGCGTGAACGTGTGCTTCGCCGACGGCTCGGTGCACTTCGTCAAGGACTCGGTGGCGATGAATACCTGGTGGGCCCTCGGCACCCGCAACGGCGGCGAGACCGTCAGCTCCGACTCGTACTGAGACCTTGTCCCTCCGACTCGGCCCGGCCCGGGTTGCTCCCGGGTCCCGGGCCGGGCCAGTTTCCACCCGACTTCCGCCGGATGACGCTTCCCACGGCCTCCCTCCTGCTTTAGGCTTGTGGACGCTCGAATCGTGGGAAGTCTCAGCTCCCCCCGATATCGTGACCCTCGGGCTTCGACTTGCGCGAGCCGGAGTTAGGCGGTGGAATTCCTGCGCGCCCATCCGGTTCGGGGCCGCCAGGCCCGACGACAAGGCGAAGGTCGGTTCGGCGGGGAAACCTCGCAAAGAGACGGACGGTTGGATCGCAAATGACGCCGATCGCCCCTGGCGGGCGAGATGGCGCTCGGGCTCAGTCCTTCCTCGCCCCGCCGTCGCGTCCCACACCCAACTATCACCAGGACGAAAACCATCCGGAGAATCGAATGATGCGACGAATGCTCGTGAGCAGCCTCGGTGCGGCCCTTCTGCTCGGCGTTGTCGGTTGCGGCGGCGGCGGCATCGACGAGGGCGTCCCGGCCGACACCAAGCCCGCCATCCCGCTCGACACCGTGAAGGCGAACATGGGGGAGACCAAGATCAACACCAACGCCCTGCCCAAAGGCAGCGAGACCGGAGAACCCGGCAAGGACGCCACCAAGAAGTGAACCGTCCGGCAGCTCGTCGGCGTCTCGACGCGACGATTCTCGTCGGAGATCCACCAACGGCCCCGCGGACGACGTCGCCCCGTGCAACGTCGTCTGCGGGGCCGCTTCGTCCCGGTCCCTGCTCGCAATCGGCCGATGGCCTGCGCGGACCGGATTTCATTCCTGCCGCGAGCCTCCGACCTCCGCGGCGCCAGGCCGGCTTGAAAGGCCGAGCAGAGGACTGGCCCAGGTCTTTAGACACCCCTGTCCCCAGCTCTCAGGGCTCCTTGTTCGACGGCACGAAAACCGGTCGGGCCCTCCAGCCTCGCGGGGCTGAACCGCCAGGCTGAAGAGTCCGACCTGCTCGAGAATCCTCCTGGCCGGGGTAATCTTAGCTCCTGCCGGCCCGTGTCCACCGATCTTCCTGAACAGGCCCCGTCCGCCGCGAAGGATCCCGCCACCCCCCACCTTCTCTCCCATCGCCCCGACCGCCGGACGCGACCTTCAGGGCCTTCTCTGAAATTATTCGGAGAAGCCGGGGCAGGATCGCGCGCGAAAGACGCCTACAAGACTCAGTGGTTTGGAGACAGCGTGAATCGGGGCCTCTTCCCTTGAGGGTCCAGGGCCCGCGGCGCGCAGGGTCCTCGCCGCGGATCCGGCGAGATGCGACCGAGGGATGCGGATTCGGCGCGTTGGGGATCGAATGAGGTCTCCCACCGCCCGAAGTTTACGAATCGAGCTTGAACCGCCATGTCCGCACGATCCGTCGATCGGGGCAGGACATTCGCGGTTGCAGGACGCCGTGCGCGCCGAACCCGCCGGATGTCTCCGACCCGACCCGACGCGCACCCGCCGCCGGAGGATCGTCGCGGCCGTCACGGCCGAGGGCAGGCCACCGGAGTCGCCTGTTCTGTTCCGTTGAGATCATTCTCATGTGCAAAGGACCCCGTCTCATGCCCCGCGCGACACGCGCTCATCGTCCAGGCTTCACGCTGATCGAGCTTCTGGTGGTCATCGCCATCATCGCGGTGCTGATCGCCCTCCTGCTCCCGGCCGTCCAGGCCGCACGCGAGGCCGCCCGCCGCGCCCAGTGCACCAACAACCTCAAGCAGCTCGGCCTGGCCGTCCACAACTACCACCAGCAGACCAACGCCCTCCCCGCCGAGAACATGTTCCTCGGCGCCAGCAACGGCTGGGGCTGGAACGCGAGCTGGGCCGTGTTCCTCCTGCCGAGCATCGAGCAGGGGCCGCTGTACAACGCCTACAACTTCATGCTGAACGCCGACAACGCCGGGAACAACTCGGTCGCATTCTCGGCGATCGGGGTGCTGATGTGCCCGTCGGACAACCAGAAGCAGCGGCCGAACAACCCGTGGGCGCCGACGAACTATTGCAGCAACCACGGCGGCCCCGGCGTCGTCCGTATGTGGTCCGGCACCATCGTCCAGTTCTACAC
>DAIDHB010000018.1 GCA_027452145.1 Planctomycetales bacterium | reverse complement strand
GGCCGTCGCATCCCGGTTCGCGCGTTCGATCAGCTCGTCCAGGATCGGACCGAAGACCTCATCCTCGGGCGGCCCCAGCGACTTGTGCCGGACGATTCCTCGGTGGTCGACGAGATAGACCGTCGGCCAGCCCGGCACCTTGAACCGGGATGCGATCGGTCCCTCGCGGCCGCCGTCGAACCAGGACCGCCAGGGAAGCTTCTCCTGCTCGATTCGCCGTCGCAGCGCGTTGCGGTCGGTGTCGCTGTTGATGCCGACAAGGGCGAACGGCTTGCCTTCCATTCGCGCCAGGAGGGCACGCGCCGTCGGGTAGATCGCGCGGGACGGACCGTTCCAGTCCCCCCAGAACAGGAGCACGACGACCTTGCCGCGATACTGGGCCAGGTTCAGGGGACGGCCTTCGATGTCCTCGCCCTGGATCTCGGGGACCGGAGTGCCGATGCCGGGAGACCCCTTGTCGAAGAGCCTGGCCTGCGCGGCCGGGTCGAGGATACTGAGGTAGTCGGCGACGTCGGCGAACTCCTTGGAGGCCCGCTGGGAGGCCGCATCGGCGTCCTGGTCCAGCTCGGCGGCGTCTTTGCGCAGGGCTTTCTCGATCAGGGTCTTGTCGGCCTCCGCCTGGTAATGGGCCTGAAGCTGCCGGGCTCCGGACGAATCCCCCTTGAGCGAGCGGACGAGCGCCGCCTCCTGCCTGCAATACTGCGACAGGGCGACGCACGCCCGGCCCTTCGCCGCACGGTCCGGGTTCTTCTCGATGACGGCACGGAACAGGTCCTCTGCCGACGGCGAGAGCGAGTACACCAGGCTCGGTACGAGCCTCGGGATCAGCTCGCCGAGCCTGGGATTGGTGGCGTATTCCTGAGTCAGCCGTACGACGGCCCGGTCGACCTCGGGATCGTAGCCCCCGTTGCGAATGATCCAGATCAGCGAATCGATGGCGGCGTCGTCGCGCGGGGCCGAGTCCACGATCGCGGTGAATCTCGCGATGTAGACGCTGGTCCGGGGGTATTTCTGGCGGTAGAAACGACGGCGTGCCTCGGCGCTGCGGATGGCCTGATAGACCTGCCAGAATTGACTGACGGCGTCCTGATGCTCGCGAGCCAGGGCCAGGTAGCGTTCGCGCGGCGGTGTCGCTGCTGGATTCGGGTTCGCCTTGTCGTCAGCCAGCGCCGCCGGCGCCAGCAGGCAGGCGGCAAGCAGGTGCGAGATTGCCAGGAACATCGCCTTTATCCCTCGTTCCGCGTCGGCCGGCGCGCCATCGTATCGGTGTGGATTCGCGGGAAAGCCATCGCCAGGAACACGTCATTCCTGGGCTCGGCGTCCTATCCTCTCCCGGTCCGGAGATCCCTGGTCGCGAGCCGGACGGTCCTCTGTCCGGCCGATGGATGCCGTGCTTCTGGAGGACGAACCTCGTCCGTCACGGAAATATCGTGGCCGTCGTGCCCCGGACGCGTCAAGAATCTTGCGGGGATCGTCCCGTGCATTCATGTCTCGTTGACTCGCCCGGAAGCTCTCGGATCGACTCGATTCACCGAATTGGGAGGTTGTACGCATGGATTATGCGGCACGAAGCCTGTGCTATCTCACCCTCTGTTTCGCGGCGATCTCGGCCCGCGCGGCAGAGCCTCTGGTGGTCGAGCTCTGGCCGGGGAAGGTCCCGGGCGACGTGGGGATCAAGCGGCCGGAGACCAGCCGGATTCATCAATCGCCGCTGGTCGGGCCGACGCGCCTGATCACCAACGTCTCGCGGCCCACCCTGACCGTGTATCGGCCCGAAAAGGCCAGGGACACCGGGACGGCGATGATCATTTGTCCCGGCGGCGGCTACTGGGACCTCTACTGGGAGCTCGAGGGCGAGGAGGTCGCGGCCTGGCTGAACTCCCAGGGCATGACCGGCATCATCCTCAAGTACCGCTGTCCGAGGAGGCCCGGCGAGCCGGAGGCCGAGCCGGCGCCCGGCCCTCGGATCGATGCGCAGCGCGCCGTCCGGCTGGTCCGCAGCCGCGCGGCGGAGTGGGGGATCGACCCGCACCGGATCGGGATCGTGGGATTCTCGGCCGGCGGCCATCTCGCGCTGGCGACCGCCGCGGGCTTCGGCGATCAACTGTACCAGCCGGTCGACGCCGCGGACTCGCAGAGCGCCCGGCCCGATTTCGTCGTGGCGTGTTATCCCGGCTATCTGAAGGTCAAGGACCGCGACGCGATCCGGTCGGATCTGCGCATCCCGGCCGATATGCCCCCGGTCTTTCTCGCGCATGCGTCGGACGACCGCGAGAGCTACGGCGGCTGCGTGTCGGAGAACAGCGGGCTGATGTACCTGGCGCTCAGGAAGGCGGGCGTCCCGGCGGAGCTACACGTCTACGCCACCGGCGATCACGACTTCGGCGTGCGGCAGAACGACAAGCTCCCGTCGAGCTGGCCGGGGCTCTGCGTCGCCTGGCTGAAGAGCCGGGGGTTCCTGAAGCGAGGCTGAGGCTTGCCCCGCCGCGATCAGGGCGAGGCGAAGGGCGCGGCCGGGAAGTCGCGGTCGAGCACCAGGCCCTCGGCCTCGGCGGCGAGCAGTTCAAGAGCCTCGCGGTCCTGCCACGAGCTCGAATTCCGGCGAGCCGCAGCGAGCGCCGGCCGCGCGGAGGCGAGCCGAGTCCGGGCATCGGCGTACCTGCCGGTCCGCGCCAGGCCAATCACCTCGAGGAGTGCGTCGGCGGGGTCGCCGTCCTTGCCGGCCGGTGCTTTCTTCAGTGCGACGAGGGCTTGCTCGAACCGCCCGGCGCGAAGCAAGACGGCGATCCTCGAGCGTCGGACGTCGCGCTCGATCTCGCGGACCACGTCGGCGGGAGCCGTCAGCCCGGGGATGGCCGCAAGAGCCGCTTCGGCCAGCGAGAGCGGCAGAGCGTAGTCGTCGACGCCGCCCGGGGCCAGCCCGACCGCCCAGGCCGCCTCGATCGACGCTCCGATCGGCGCCGGTCCCGGTCGGGCCGCAATGCGAGCCAGGATCGATCGGCAGGCGCGGCGATAGCCGTCGACATCGCCGAGGGTCGCGCAGACCAGGGCACGATCGACCGGCACGTCGTGGCCGCGCGATGCCGCCAGCGACAGCAGTCGGTCAGCCCCGATCCAGTCGCGTCGCGCCGCCTGCTCGGCGCCGGCCTCGGCGATGAAGATGGCGTCGGCTCCGGTCTCGCATGCGAGTTCCCGGGCGAACCTCGCCTCGGCCGAACGCCCCAGGTGATCGAGCGCATCGGCTCGATGGGCGTGGACTCGCCAGTCGCCCGTCCTGGCAGCGACGACCCGCTCGAGACCTCCCAGGGCGGCGGCGGCCCGGCCCGCGGACAGATCCTCGACGGCACGATTCCAGATCCAGGATGCCAGATCGTCCGGGCGCGCCCGCGATGCGAGACGGTCGAACGTCTGCGTGGCTCCGCCGGCTCGGTCAGTCTGGGCGAGGGGTGCGGCGTTCTCGGCATCCGCCAGCCAGTCGTCTGGGATCAGTTCGGCGAGACGGGCGAGGTGATGACTGCGAGCCTGTTCATCGCCCTGGCGCCTGGCGTCGTCGGCCCGGTCCCGATGCCAGCGCGCAAGGACCGGGCGGACGTCGTCGCCCCGCAGGGCGCCGGGCGAGACGATCTCGAGCCGGTCGCGAGAGGCGCGCCAGGCCGCGGGCGGCAAGTCGAGCAGCTCGTCGCCTGTCCCGGTGATGCGCTGGCCGGTAACGACCTCAATTCGGAGGCGGAGTCGCCGGACATCCTCGGTCTCTGGCAGTCCGGGTACGGGCCACGAAGTTGCCCGCCCGTCGATCGTCACGACGTTCAGCCGTGATTGATCGGGGCCGAAAAAGACTCCCAGGATGGGCAGGCCCGGTGACAGGGGCGGCCCGAGAGGCGCGCCGGTGGGAGCGTCCCAGAGCCGCAAGGTGCCATCGAGGCAGGCCGAAGCCAGCGTGAGCCCGTCGGGGCTGTAGACCAGCCAGCCGATTGTGTCGCCGTGGTCCAGTAGCGGGCCGATCGGCCGGCCCGTTCGCGCGTCATACTGGCGAGCCGTGCCGGCGGTGGGGCTTTCGGCGACGGCCTGGCCGTCCGGGCGCATCGTGACCGCAAGAGAGACGGTCGATGTGACGTGTCGATCGCCGGTCGGGAGTTCGGTTTCCGCCCCGGCCAGCGCGACTGCCGGAGCGATTGGCCGGCCCGTCCTGGCGTCGAGGCGAGCGAGCCGGCGGCCGCCGGTGTCGACGAGCACCAGGGCGTCGCTGTGGGGACTGAACTGGAAGAAGGGCAATCTCCTCGTGGGAAAGGCCGGCCCGACCGGCTGGCCGGATCCCGGATCCCAGATGCGAACACCGGGGACGGCGTCCCAACCCGATCGTGCGCCAGCCGCCATCCTGCGCCCATCGGGACTGAACTCCAGCCGAGCAATCGGGCCGGGCTGCGGCAGGAACCGAGGCGGTCGGCCGGGGCGTGTATCGAGGAGCCACGTTCCGGAGATGACACCGGCGGCGAGCGTCCGCCCGTCCGGGCTGAAGGCGAGAGAATGGACATACTGAGGCAGCCTGGTCCACGGAAGAACCGCGCGGTCGGATTCTCGGTTCCACGCTGCGACGACCACGTCCTGCAAGACTCCGCCTTTCTTCGCCTGGGTGCGGCAGGCTGCAATCAGCCGTCCATCAGGGCTGTAGCAAGGGTGGCTCCCGAGCGGATCGAGCGGCCCGCCGAGTGGACGCCCGTCGTCCGTGGCGTATCGGTGGCCGACGGCCGAGGGCCTGGTCGCGACCAGCTTGACCAGGGTGTTGAGCGTATCGCGGCCCATCGTGGAGCCCTCCGCGGGGGCCGACCCGACCGCGTATTCCCGGCCGTCGCGGGCTGCTGCCATCGCGCTGTAAACTCGCTCGATGGTGTCGATCGAGCCGGGATGAGGGGGCCTCGGCGCCGAGGCGGTCTGCCAGACGGCGAGCTTGTCGCCGCGACGCGCCAGCAGGAACGAGCCCTGGGGAGCGATGCCGACCTCGCTGCCGGCGAGCGACGGTGCGGGGCCGCATTCTCTTCCGGTCGCCAGCTCGTAGAATCGAACGCGGTTGTCGTCGCAGCGGACGACGAGCATCCTGGCGTCCCCGGCGAGCGTCGCCTGTGAGCTGGCGCGCCACGGCCGCCAGTCCGGCCGGGCCGGTAGGCCGGTGGCGAGGTCCCACCATCGGACCAGCCCCGAGTCGTGGGCGTACACCAGGTGTCTGCCGTCGAATGCGCAATCGAGGTAATGGCCCTCGTTGCTGATCGAGCGCGCCACGCCGGAAGCGCGCTCCGGTTCCAGCCTCTCGATCCGGGTTTGCCGGTCGAGGTCCCAGAACGCAAGGCGCTTCGAGAATCCCAGCTCCTGGAACCCGTGGGGCTCCGGGTAGACGAGGATTGCGTGCCCCTCTCGGCCGGCGACGATCCGAACCTCGGACCGCGTCCAGCGATCCGGCACGTCCGCCTTCGGGCCGGCCGGTACTGGGGCCGTGGTATCGATCTTCCAGCACCGACGGACATAGGGGCCTCCGGCCCAACCTCTTCGTCCGACGGGAAACCTCAGCGCGATGTAGCGTCCACCCGGATCAAAGATGACATCCTGCTCCATCTGGTCGTAATCGAGGGGCGGGAGCTGGACACGCTGGCGCCCGGATTCGACCTCGAGCACGCGCACGTCCCAGGCTCGCTGCGGCCGGTTGGGGATCTCGGCGGCGGTGACGGCGAGAGAGCCGTCGGCCGATACCGCGAGGATCGGCGCGGGAAGCTCGAGGCCCCGAGGGTCGCCGACCGGTCGGCCTGTGGCCAGATCAATCCTCCTCATCTGGTTACCCGTGATCAATGCGATGACCGTTCCGTCCGGCCCGGTGAACTCGATGCGTGTTTCGGGACTCAACCCGTCGATCATATACCGCAGGGCGGGCGTCGCAGCGAGCCATGCCTCGACGTTGCGAAGGATCGCGCGGCGGCGCGCGCGGTCGCCCGGGGTGGCGACGGGGGCGAGCTCGAGCGCGTCGATCAGGCCGTAGAGTCCGCGGTCGATCTCGCCCGATTCCGCGGTCGCCTGGGCTGCCGCGACTCGCGCGTCGGCCGCGGCGCGCCTCGCCTCGAGCGCCGCATCGGCGGCTTCACTCGCGCGTGCGTCGGCCAGCGAGGCGTAGCGGCGGGCCTGCAACAGGAAGACCAGCGAAACGGCCATTCCGATCACGAGGGATGCGACCGCCAGTAGCATCAGACCGGCGAGCGACTTTCGCTTCATCGCCCACTTCCACGCGCGCTCCAGCTCGCCGACCTGACGGGCGCGAATCGGCTCGCCATCGAGGTACCGCCGCAGGTCCTCGGCCATCTCACCGGCCGACTGATACCGCCGGCGCGGGTCCTTCTCGATCGACTTGAGCAGTAGGGTCTCCAGGTCGCGCGAAATCCCGGGGGCCAGCGCGCGGGGGCGTGGGGGCTCTTGCCCCTTGATCCGGTCGATCAGCTCGAGACGGTCGGACGAATCGAACGCCGGACGGAGCGTCAGGAGCTCGTAGAGCGTCAGTCCCAGGGCGTAGACATCCGCCCGGGCGTCCCCCTCGCCCCGGAGCCGCTCGGGAGCCATGTAGCGGAGGGTGCCGAGGATGTCGCCTGTCGCCGTCAGACCGCTGTCCTCGGCCTTGGCCAGGCCGAAATCGGTGACCCAGACGACTCCCGACGTGTCGAGCAGGAGGTTGGACGGCTTGATGTCGCGATGGACGACGCCTCGGGCGTGCGCGTAGGCCAGGGCGTCGGCGACCTGATGGCCGATCTGGGCGATGCTCCGGAAATACGGCTGCCGGCTCCCCGAGGATTCGATCGCCGAGATCTGCGTCCCCCCGGGCATCACCGCGGATGCCGGGGACTCTGCCCCTCGGTCATCGGCTCCCCAGCTCGACCCGGATTCGCGGCTCATCCGCGTCGTCGGCCCGCCGTCGGCCGACGACGATCGCGAACCCCCCGGCGCGGCGGGCTGCCCCTGGAGCGAGATCCGGCCCGTCAACAGCGATTCCGCGAGCCATCTGGCCGAGTTTCCCCGCGCGTGCGACGACATGCCGGCGTCCCGGCGTCGCAGGCCGCGGAGGCGCCTCAACTCGTCGACCACGAGATCAAGTCCCTGCCCCCGGATGAACTGCATGGAGAAGTACAGGATATCTCCGTCCTGGCCGACCTCGAAGACCGGGACGATGTTCGTGTGGTGCAGGCGCGCCGCGGCGCGTGCCTCGTAGCGGAACCGCTCGAGAGATCGGGCGTCGCGCAACGGTCCCCCGGGCAGGACCTTGAGCGCCACCCGCCGGCCGAGCGAGACCTGCTCGGCCTCGTAGACGACCCCCATCCCGCCACGGCCGACCTGGCGGAGGATCCGGAAGTCTCCGACCTGGCTCAGCGCGGGCGGCTCGTCGGCTGTCCGGTCTCCACTGTGGTCCTTGCGGATTTCCTCGGCCTGCTCGAGCCCCACCATCGCCGGGAAGACCTCGCGGATCTCGTCGGCCAGCTCGGGATGGCGGGCGGCGTACTCATCGAGCGTGGGGCGTTCGCCGCGTCGATAGCGCGCGGCAAATTCGGCCGCCAGGCCGTCGAGCTTCGCGTATTTTCCGGGGTCGGAATCGTTGTCGAGCGACGGGTCTCGGGGGCTCATCTCAGAGGGCCTCCAGCCCACCGGGCATTTCGGCGAGCGCCTGCTTCAGCCGCTTCAGGGCGCGGATGTAGCGCTTCGACGCGGCATCCGGCCTCAGCTCCAGCGCCGCGGCGGTCTCGGCGGGCGTGAGCTGCTCGAAGTGGCGCAGCGCGAGCACCTCGCGGTCGACCGGGTCGAGAGCATTGAGCGCGTCCTGGATTCGCACCAGTCGCTCGGCGCGGACAGCGGCCTGGGTCGGCGAGGACAGTCGGCCTAGCAGCATCGACGCGAGCGCGAACGAGCTGGCGGCCGGCAGGGCGCTGCGATAGAGAGAGACCTCGCGGCCGAGGTCGCGCATCCGGGCTCCCAGGTGCTGGCGATGCAATCGGATCAGCCGGTCGCCCGCGATCATCCGCATCCAGAGGAAGAACGGCAGTTTCGGGTCCTTGACGTAGTCGTCCAGCCGCGCCGCCGCGTCCAGGAGGGCGTCCTGGACGACGTCCGACGCGTCGAGGCGGCGATGGAGCCGCGAATCGAGCCGGAGCTCTATCATCCGCTTCAACCGTTGACGGTAGCGAGGAAGTAGCTCGGCTGCCGCCTGGCGGTCGCCCGCCCGCACCCGTTCGAGCAGCGGTTCGGTCTCACCAAATTCACAGGACACTTCGTTCATCGTGCAGAGCCCCTCTCATAGGAACTGCGCACCAGCTCCAATCACGGACAGGCTCGTCGTAATTCTTATCGCCCCTGGGGGCGGGACGGACCTCGGCGGGCGATCCGGCAGCGAGCCGCGTTGCAGGAGGAATCGCGTCGCATCGAGCCTTGCATCTCGTGATGATAGCCGAAAAGTCCCGAGGTTTCCCGGAATAGCTGTCCGTGGATCCGGAATCGCGCAGTTCTCACTCTATGGCCGCGGCGGTGCGACGTCGAAGACGCCACCGTGAAGCGAGCACGACATCCGGAGCGATAGGCCGTGCACGCCGGTCGAATGGGGCCGGGTTGGCCGGGTCATAACTTCCGCGCCGGCGTGGTCGACTGGCCGAGGGGTGAGGTGCGCGCTGATTGGACGCGGAAGTGCCGCACCGTTGTTAGCAACCTTCGAGAGCGAGGTCGATCATGCTTGGCGACAGGAAATCGTTGCATCGATCGGGTTGGTGGGGCGACGGTCGAGGCACGGTCGGCGGACGACGGCGTCGGCTCCGCCCCGCGCTGATGGCACTCGAGGATCGCCGGCTGCTGGCGACGTTCACCGTCACCAGCACGGCCGACACGACGACCGGCGGAAAACCCACCGACGGCACGTTGCGGTGGGCGGTGGTGCAGGCCAACGCGGCGACCAGCCCGAGCACGATCGATTTCAGCCTGGCCGCCGGGCCTCAGACGATCACGCTGCTGCGCGGCGCACTCGTGCTGAGGAACACCGCCGATTCGATCGAGATCGACGGCCCGGGCGCGAGCCTGCTCACGATCGACGGCAACGAGAACGGGCGAGTCTTCCAGGTCGATCAGGGCGTCACGGCGACGCTCTCGGGCCTGACCATCACGGGAGGCAGGCTGTCCACCGCACTCGCCGCCTCCGGCGGCTTGTCGGCGATCCTCGCCGAGGTCGGGGCCGGCCTGTATAACGACGGATCCGTGACAATCGACGACTGTACCATCAGCGGCAATACGGCGGCGTACGGCGGCGGCGTGGGGAACGTCGGGACGGCGGCCTTGAACCGTTGCACCATCAGCGGTAACGCCGGTTTCCAGGGCGGGGGCGTCTCTAATCCGAGCCTGAATGGCCCGGCGTCCGTGGTGCTCTCCGATTGCGCGCTGAGCGGCAACTCCAGCATCTCTCAGTCGGAGTCTGCACCAGGCTTCGGGACGGCCACGTTTCCCGGTCAGGGCGCCGTGCTCATGAATACCGGCACTGCGGCCTTGACCGGCTGCACGGTCAGCGGCAATTCGGTCGGGACAGGCGGGGCGGACCTCGCGGGATCGCAGATCACCGGTCTCGGGGGCACCAGTCTCCTGGACAATGCGGGGACGTTCACGATGACGGACTCGACGATCACGGGGAACACCGCGGGGATCGCCGGGGTGGAGAACACCGGGACGGTCACGGTGACGGGCTGCACCATCAGGGGCAACACCGGGGCTTCCGGTGTCCTGGTGAACTCGGGCGGAACCAGTCTGACCGTGACCGGTTCCACGATCAGCGACAACTCGGGGTCGTGGGGCGCCGGCCTGGTGAATCTGACGGGCAACGCGGTCGTCAGCGATTGCACGATCAGCGGCAACGTCTCGACGGCTTCCGAGGCAACCGAATCGGCCAACGGAGTCAGCCAAACGCTCGTGATCGGCGGCAACGGAGCGGGAGTGTATAACGCAGGGTCGTTGACCCTGTCCAATAGCACGATCAGCGGCAATTCCAGCATCGCTGTTTCGTCGGTGCCTGCGGGCGGGCAAACGAGTGTGTTAGGAATGGGTGACGGCGACGGCGGTGGGGTGTTCAACTCGGGCACGGCGACCCTGACCGACTGCACGATCAGCGGCAACGTGGGGACCGCATCTCCGCCGGCGACGATTGACGGGCAGGTCATTCCGTTCCAGATGACGGGCGAAGGGGGCGGGGTATTCGACCGCGGAACGGCGACGATCGTCGGCTGCACGATCACCAACAATTCCAGCCCGACCGGTGGCGGCCTGGCTAACGGGAAGCCGGCGTCCGGGTACAACTCGACACTGACCGTGTCGGACTGCACGATCGCCGGCAACTCGGCCCAGGCGGCTGGCGGTGTGTACTCGCTCGCGACGACGAACCTGTCGGACTGCACGATCAGCGGGAACTCCGCATCGGGAGCCGGCGGCGTGGGAATCGCCTACGGAAGCACCACCCTGACCGGCGTGATCGTCGCGGGCAATGCCGGGGGAACCGCCGGCGATCTGGCCCTCATCACGGTGGCCTTTGGGGCCGTGAGCGAGCCATCCGGCTCCGTCTCCGGCTCCTACAACCTGATCGGCACCGGCGGCTCCGCTGGGCTGAAGGACGGCACCGATCACAACATCGTCGGCATCGCCGACCCGCTCCTGGCCCCGCTGGGGAATTACGGCGGGACGACCGCGACCATGGCCCTCTTGCCCGGCAGCCCGGCCATCGGAGCGGGGACGAAAAGCGGTGTCAGCGCCGATCAGCGCGGCGAGCCACTCGATTCGCCGCGGCCAGACATCGGCGCATTCCAGAGCCAGGGCTTCACGATCACGCTCGTCCCCGGCAGCACTCCCCAGGTCACGAATCCGTCGACGTTGTTCCCTCAGCCGCTCGCCGTGACCGTCACGGCCAACAATCCCAAGGAGCCGGTCGCCGGCGGGGTCGTCGTGTTCTCGGCCCCGGGCTCGGGGGCGACAGCAAGCCTGTCCGGCACGGCCGCGGTCATCGGGTCCAACGGCGTCGCCGCGGTGGACGCCACCGCGAATTCCACCAATGGCAGCTACACGGTCGTCGCCACCCTCGCGGACACGGGGTCGGTCGATTTCAAGCTGGCGAATCAGCCGGTCCCGGTCTTTTCGGGCCTGGCGGGGCAGTCGATCAGCTACGGCGCCCCGAGCGTGACCTTCGGGGGGACGATCGCTTACGATAACCAGGCGCTTCCCGCCGATGAGTTGATCACAGTCACTCTCGATGGTACCAGTGTGGAGGCCGAAGTCGGGTCCGACGGCACGTTCTCGGCGACGTTCGAGACCGGCACGCTCGGAGTGTCTGGATCGCCGTACCCGGTCGGGTTCGCCTATGGCGGCGACGCGAATTATGCAGCGACGAGCGCATCGAGTACGCTCATCGTGAATCCCGCCGCTCCAACCGTTACGCTGGATGACGCCGGGGGCACCTACGACGGCTCGCCCTTCGCCGCCACCGCGGCGGTCGCCGGCATCGGCGGGAGTCCCTCCACCAGCCTGGAGGGAGTCCCGCTCGTGCTCACCTACTACCACGGGGCATTCACCGACACCGCTCAGCTCGTGGGACTATCTCCGATCGGTCCAGCCCCCTCGCAGGCGGGCACCTACACGGTGGCGGCCACCTTCGTCGGCAGCGCGGATTATGAGGCGGCCTCGGCAGTGGTGAGCTTCACGATCTCCCAGGCAACGCCCGCGCTCACCTGGCCGACGCCCGCGGCCCTCACGTACGGGGCCGTCCTCGGCTCTGGCCAGCTCGATGCAAGCGCCGAGGTGGCGGGCTCATTCGCTTACACGCCAGGCACAGGCGCACTCCTCCACGCCGGCACGACCATTCTGGCGGTGACCTTCACGCCCGAGGATACGGTCGATTACACCGATGCCGTCGCCCAGGTCTCCCTCGTCGTCAATCCGGGCACGCCGCAAATCCTCTGGCCGGCGCCCGCGCCCGTCACTTACGGAGCAACGCTCGGCCCGGATCAACTCGACGCGGCCGTCGACGTCCCCGGCCGGCTCATCTACACGCCGTCCGCCGGCCTGGTCCCCGGGGCGGGGACGCAGATGCTTTCGGTGACGTTCATCCCGACGGATCTGGTCGATGACTCGGTGACGTCGGCGAGTGTTCCGATCACGGTGGAGAAGGCGAGGTCTGCGCTCACCTGGCCATCGCCCGCGTCGATCGTCTACGGGACGCCTCTGGGAGCGAGCCAGCTCGACGCGTCTGCGGACGTTGCGGGGACATTCGAGTATACGCCCGCGGCGAACACGATCCTCGGCGCGGGTGACCGGTCGCTGTCGGTGACCTTCACGCCGGCCGATTCCGCGGATTACACGGGCGCCACGCTCGAGGTTCCCCTCGACGTCCAGCAGGCGGCACCTGTCATCACCTGGGTGATTCCCGCGCCGATCGTCTACGGGACGCCGCTAGGCGCCGCGCAGCTCGACGCCTCGTCCGATGTCGCGGGGACTTTCACGTATAGCCCCGCGCCGGGCATGGTCGAGGCGGCCGGGACGAGGATCCTCTCGGCGACGTTTACCCCCACCGATCATTCAGACTACGCCGCGGCGTCCGGCGAGGTCGCGCTCACCGTCCGTCAGGCGACGCCCACGATCATCTGGGCCGCGCCGCGCTCCATTCCCTACGGAACGGCGCTCGGGGCGTCGCAGCTCGACGCGTCGACCAGCGTCCCCGGGACCTTCTTTTACAGTCCCGGCTGGGGAAGCGAACCAGGACCCGGCGATCAGATCCTGTCCGTCACGTTCGTCCCGTCGGATTCCGAGGACGAGGCCGTCGCGACGGCACAAACCATCATCATCGTCACCCCGTCGGCCACGTCGGTCGGCCTGATGTCGTCCGCGCCGACTGAGGCTCCGGGGCGCCCGGTGACGTTCACCGCCTCGGTGACAATCGGTGCCGGTCCGATCCCCGCGCGCGGCTCCGTGCGGTTCCTCGTCGACGGCCAGGACGTCGGCTCGCCGCTGCCGATCGGACCGGACGGCCAGGCGTCCTGGACCACTTCCTGGGCGTCCTCGGGCGGCCATGCAGTGACGGCGGTTTACAGCGGGGCTGGCGGCCTGGCTGGGTCGTCATCGCCGGCCATCGAGGAGACCGTGCTGGCCCCAGGTCTCTACGTGGACGGCGCAACCCTCGAGATCGTCGGGGGTAGTCGCAGCAGCCATGTTCTGATCGCGCCCCGCGGCGCCCGGCTGGACGGCCGGACCGGGCTGGAGGTTGCCGCGCTCCTCGACGGCCGCATGATCCGCAAAACGATCGACGAGGCGCTCGCCGCGATCGATATGTTCGGCTACGGGACCGATGACGTCGTGCGGATCGTCGGCCCGCTGGCCATCCCGACCGACACGTTCCGGGCTGGAGGCGGAGCGCTGTTACGAGTTCGCGCCTACGACTTCGGCGATCCGCCGGCGCGGGCGGCGATCCGAGATGAGCAGGCGATCCTGCTCTCGCGGTTGATCCGGACGACCGACTCGCCTGGTGTTCCCCCTCGCGGTCATGCGGTTTCGGAGCGCCGGCGGAGTATCTCCTTCCCCGGCTTGATCGGATGATCCGGCTCAGGGGTGCTGCCGGGTCGCCGCGGCCGGACGGCGTGCGGTGCCGCGGGTCGCCTTGCCGCGTCGGGTGGTTGTGGCCCGGCTTCTACGGGCGGTGGGACGGTCGAAGTCATCGGTGAAGGCCGGCCACTCGGCCGGGGCAGTTCTCATCCCCTCGCCGGCGACCGCGGCCTGGCCGGGGAACCGGCGGCCGGCGGCAGCGACGTTGCCACCGGCAGAGCCGGCGGCCTGGTCGAACGGGTCGGGGCCCCCGCCGACGCTCGCCGCGGGCGGCGAGACCTGAGTGGCGAAGTCACCCGCCAGGTAACTCGCGTTATTGGCGGTCAGCGGCCGACCGGACGGAAAGCCCGTCGCTACTCCCCCGCCGATCGGGCCGTTCATCCCGCCGCCGGCGCCATTCATCCCGGCGAACCCGCCGGCGCCGCCGCCGCCGCCACCGCCGCCGAATCCCCCGGCGCCACCGCCGACGACCCCGCCGCCGCTCACCGCGCCGACCTGGGCGGAGTACGTCGTGAACCCATTGACCGTGTTGAAGTACGGGTTGAGCGTCATCCGCACGTAACGGCGGTCCGCCGAGACGACGGGCGTCGCGGTGAGCGCCGCGCCATTGAGATACCAGTTGACGACCGGTTCGTAGGCGATCGCAGCCCCCTGCGCGTGAGCCGGTCGAACGGTGCCCCAAGCCCACGCCGATGCCGCGACCACCCCGACCGCGGCGAACCGAAGAATCCGCTTGATCCCGGTCATCTCGGCGCTCCCTTCCCGGTACAGGACTCCGTCGCGATCGGACGTCTCGTCGCTAAGTCCACCAACCCAGTAGTATGCCACACTCCCCGGCCTGCGGATAGAGGCCAATCCCCGCAAAACCGAAGCCACGTCCCGGTCGTATCGCGCCCCTTGCGGCCCCTACAGGTTTCCTGCTTTTCCCCGGCCGACGCCCCCGGTCGTGATGGTTGGTCGGATGGCGAGGGCCGGCCAGGGACACCGCCCGGGAAAACATTGGGCGCGCGGCACTCGGCCCCGGGATGGCAACCCCGCCGCGATTGCGGCTTAAGTTGCCCGTCGCGATGTTCCGAGCATATCTCCGGAGGCGACCTATCCTTCTTGCGAGGGCATCGAGGCCGCGCGCCGTGGCGAGACGGCCGCGCCGGTCGGTTCCGAGCGCCTTGTCCTCACGCCGTCACCCGTCTCGACCGCGAAGGGAGACCCATGGCATCCACGTCTCTGGCGATCGTCTGGCATCAGCACCAGCCGTATTACCCCGACGACGTCGGCGGCGAGAACCCCATGCCGTGGGTGCGCCTGCACGCGACGAAGGACTACCTTGGGATGGCTCTTCACCTCGAGGAAGTCCCCGAGTTCCGCTGCACGATCAATCTCGTTCCGAGCCTGCTGCACCAGCTCGAGGCTTATGTCGACGGCGCAACCGATGTTCACCTGAACCTCTCGAAACGCCCGGCCGACGGCCTGACCCGCGACGAGGCGATTGCCGTCCTCGACTCGTTCTTCATGGCCTTCCCGGACACGATGATCCGGCCCCATCCGCGGTATCACGAGCTGTTCCTCAGGCGTTCCGCGTGGAACACCGGCGGCGCGCAGGCACTCGAACGGTTCCGGCCGCGCGACCTGCGCGACCTCCAGGTCTGGTCGAATCTCGCCTGGATCCACCCGATCGTCTTCGAGAAGGACCCCGAGCTGGCCGAGTTCCGCGACAAGGGGAAGCACTACACCGAGGACGAGAAGCTCTGGCTGCTGGGCAAGCAGCGCGACCTGCTGGCGCGGGTGATCCCCCTGCACCGCGAGCTCGCCGAACGCGGCCAGGTCGAGCTGACGACGACGCCGTACTATCACCCGATCCTGCCCCTGCTGCTCGATAAGAACCTGGCGCGCGAGGCGATGCCCGACGTGGCGCTCCCCTCCTACCGCGGCGGCTACCCCGAGGATGCCGCCGAGCACGTCCGTCGCGCCGTCGAGAGCCACGAGCGGCGATTCGGCCGGCGGCCGGTCGGCATGTGGCCGAGCGAGGGCTCCGTCTGCCAGGCGATCGTCCCGCTGCTTGCCGAGCACGGCATCCGCTGGATCGCGACCGACGAGGAGATCCTCGGGTGCTCGACCCACGGCCTGGTCGGGCGCGATAGCCGGGGGCATGTGCGCAACCCCGACCGGTTGTACCGGCCCTGGCGGCTGCGCGAGGGGGGCTCCGAACTCTCGATCGTCTTCCGCGACCACTCGATGTCGGACCAGGTGGGATTCCACTATCAGCGCAGCCCGGGCCCGGTCGCGGCGGGCGACTTCCTCGGCAAGGTCCACGCGATCGGCGACGCCTGCCGCCGCGATCCCGGCACGCTCGTCCCGGTGATCCTCGACGGCGAGAACTGCTGGGAGTACTACCCTGATGGGGGCGTGTCGTTCCTGCGGTCGCTCTATCAGTCGGCCGCGCGCGACCCGAGGATCCGGCCGGTGCGGGTCGACGAGTTCCTCGCCGAGCACCCGCCGCGCGAGTCGGAGAACCTCTCGCGGCTCTTTGCAGGGAGCTGGATCAGCCACAACTTCGCCATCTGGATCGGCCATCCCGAGGACAACCGCGCGTGGGACGCGCTGCATGCCGCTCGCGAGTTCCTCGTCGCCGAGTCGCAGGCCGGCCGCCACGACGCCGAGTCGCTCGAGCGGGCCTGGGAAGAGATCTACATCGCCGAGGGCTCCGACTGGTTCTGGTGGTTCGGCGACGACCATTCCAGCGCACAGGATGCCCTCTTCGACCACCTGTTTCGCAAGCATCTGAGGAACGTCTACTCGCTGCTGGGTTGCGACCCGCCGGGCGTGCTGTTCGACCCGATCGCGCGGGGCGCGTCGCGTCCTCCGATCCACGACCAGCCCGTGAGTTTCCTGCGGGTCACGCTCGACGGCCGGGCGCCGTACTTCGAATGGATCGACGCCGCGAGATACGCCTGCGGCAACGAGCGGGGGACGATGAGCCAGGTCGCGCGCGGCCTGATGCGCGCGGTCTGGTTCGGCTTCGACGCCGAGCGGCTGCTGATCCGCGTCGACACCGACGGCGGTCCGGCGCGGCAGCGGCTGGCCGAGGCCGATCGCCTGCGGATCGGCTTCATCGATCCCGCCGAGAGCGAGGTCGTCGTCTTCGAGCCGTCCTCGGCGCGGCCTGTCGCGTACCTGAACCGCCCCGGCCAGCCCACCGCCAACGGCGACACGGTCGGCGTTGCCACCGGCGCGGTGCTCGAACTGGCCGTGCCTTTCGCCCGGATCGACCGGACGCCGGGCGACCCGATCCGTTTCTATGTCGAGCTGTTCCAGGGGGACGCCAGCGTCGACCGGGCGCCCCGCGAGGGGGTGCTCGAACTGACGACGCCTTCCCTCGATTTCGAGCGCGTCCTCTGGCAAGTGTAGAAGCCCCGAGGAGACGGGGGCCGGCTCCGTGTCCCCGAGGTGAGTGTCCCCGTCTCGCCCCGTGTGCGCCCGTTCGCGAAGGCCCGGCCGTCGGCCGTCAGCCGTCGAGGAGACTGAAAGATGCCCGACCTGAGGAAAGACCCGATCGTCGGCCGCTGGGTGATCATCGCGCACGAGCGGGCGAAGCGGCCGCGCGACTTCCGCGCCGAGGAGCCGCCGGCCGACACGCCGGCAACCTGCCCGTTCTGCGAGGGCCACGAGGACCGGACGCCGCCGGAGGTGCTCGCCTACCGCCACTTCGGCTCGCGGCCCAACGGCCCCGGCTGGCGGGTTCGCGTCGTCCCCAACCGCTTCCCCGCGCTCAAGGTCGAGGGGAGCCTCAACAAGCGGGGCGACGGCATCTACGACATGATGACGGGCATCGGCGCGCACGAGGTCATCATCGAGAGCCCCCACCATCACAAGAGCATGGCCACTCTGCCGGAGGACAACATCCGCGAGGTCCTCTGGGCGTACCGCGACCGCCTGGTCGACCTCAAGCGCGACGACCGGCTGGTTCACGGCATGCTGTTCAAGAACGTCGGCGCGGCCGGGGGCGCGAGCCTCGAGCACACGCACAGCCAGCTCATCGTGACGCCGATCGTGCCGGTCTCGGTCTGGGAGGAGATGACCGGCGCGCTCGAGTTCTTCCATTACCGCGGGCGCTGCATCTACTGCGACATCGTCCGCCAGGAGCAGGCGACCGAGAAGCGGATCGTCTTCGATTCGCCGCATTTCACGGCCTTCTGCCCGTTCGCCAGCCGGTTTCCGTTCGAGACCTGGATCGTCCCCAAGGCGCACGCCAGCCACTTCGAGGGGATCTCGAAGCCGGCCGTCGACGACCTGGGGCACGTGCTGCGCCAGGTGCTGGGCAAGCTGGAGGCAGCCCTCGATCGCCCGGCGTATAACTACATCATCCATACCGCGCCGTTTGACCACGCCGCGCTGCCCCATTACCATTGGCACATCGAGATCATCCCCCGGCTGACCAAGGTCGCGGGCTTCGAGTGGGGCTCGGGGTTCTACATCAACCCCGTCCCGCCCGAGGACGCCGCCGGCTTCCTCCGGGAAATCGAGCTCGCCCCAGCCGCGGACCAGGAGCCGTCGGCCGCGCCGCGGTCCCTCGTCGGCTCGGGCGCCCGGGGCCGATAGGTGGTTGCGTGTGCTTGAGTCGGAACGAATCCTGTTCGGAGGCCCCGTTTTGACCCGTCCGTGCGGCGGACGGTCCCGAGGGGCTGGTTGCGTGGTCGTGGCGAGCGAGGACAACCAGGGATGTCGCAGGTCCGTCTGATCCTGGCGTTGCACGATCACCAGCCGGTGGGCAACTTCGACGGCGTCTTCGACGACGCCTACCGCACGGCGTACCTGCCGTTCCTGGAGGTGATGGAGGGATACCCCGAGATCCCCTTCGTCCTGCATACCTCTGGGCCGCTGCTGGAATGGCTGGTCGACCGACGGCCCGAGTACGTCGCCCGGCTCCGTCGGATGGTCGAGGCCGGCCGGGTCGAGATCCTGGGCGGCGGCTTCTACGAGCCGATCCTGACGATGATCCCGCACCGCGACCGCGTCGGGCAGATCCGCGCGTACTCGCGATACATCGAGGACAACCTGGGCGCGAAGGTCCGCGGGATGTGGATCGCCGAGCGGGTCTGGGAGCAGTCGCTGGTCTCGTCGATCGCCGAGGCCGGGATCGAGTACACGATCCTCGACGACGCGCATTTTCTCCGCGCCGGCTGCCCGGCCGACGACGTGCTGGGCTACTACCTGACCGAGGACGAGGGCCGCCTGCTCAAGGTATTCCCGGGCTCGGAGGCGCTGCGCTACAACATCCCGTTCCGCGAGCCGCACGACAGCTACGAGTACCTGCGGCGGCTGGCCGAGCGCCGGCCCGGCGCGACGGTCGTCTTCGCCGACGACGGCGAGAAGTTCGGCTCATGGCCCGACACATTCGAGCACGTCTATAAAAAAGGATGGCTCCATCGCTTCTGCGACATGCTGCTGGGCAACCGCGACTGGCTCGAGACGACGACGCTGGCGCGGGCCGTCGACGTGACCCTGCCGGAAGGGAAGGTCTACCTGCCCGACGGCTCGTACCGCGAGATGACCGAGTGGGCGCTCGATCCGGACGCCCAGGCTGCGTATCGTCGCGGCCTGGCGGGGGTGGAGGGGCTCCCGGACGCTGGCGAGGCCGCGCGGTTCTACCGGCCGGGAGGCTTCTGGCGCAACTTCAAGGCGAAGTACTCCGAGTGCGACGAGATGTACGCGCGGATGCTTGCCGTCTCGAGCCGGATCGCGTCGGTCGAGGCCGGGGGGACGGCGGATCCCGACTATCTCGAGGCCGCGCGGCAGGAGCTCTATCGGGGCCAGTGCAACTGTCCTTACTGGCACGGCTCGTTCGGCGGGCTGTACCTGCCCCATCTGCGGAACGCGATCTACCACGGCCTCATCGCCGCCGACAATGCCCTGGACGACGCGCAGGGCCGCACCGGCCCGAGGGTCGCGCTCGAGGTCGCCGATCTGAACCTCGACGCCCGGCAGGAGGTCCGCCTCGAGAACGAGGCGATGATCGCGCTGGTGCGCCCGGCGCGCGGCGGGCATCTCTACGAGCTGGACGTCCGGCGGACCGCGACGAACCTGCTGGCGACGCTCGACCGCCGGCCCGAGCCCTATCACGAGGCGATCCGCGAGGCCGCCCGCCGCGGCGACTCCGGCGGCTCGGGCCTGTCGGCGATCGACGGCACCGGACCGCTGGCGATCAAGGAGCGGGGGCTCGAGGACCTGCTCGTCTACGACCGGCATCCGCGCAAGGCGCTGGTCGACCATTTCTACCCGCTCGACCTGTCGCTGGACGACCTCATCGCCGGGCGAGAGGCCGAGCAGGGCGACTTCGTCGATGGGGCCTATCTGTCGCGCGTGCAGCGCGAGGGGCGCCGGGTCGCGGTCGTGATGGAGCGCCCCGGCCGTGTGGGGGAGCATACGATCCGCATCCGCAAGACCATCGAGCTGCACGCCGGCTCGCCCGACCTGTCGATCGCCTACCTGCTCGAGGATCTGCCGAGGGACGTCTGCCTTCATTTCGCGGTCGAGATCAATCTCGCCGCCATGGTCGGCCACGCGCCCGACCGGTTCTTCAGCGCGCCGTCCGGGGCCCGGCTGGGGATGCTCGACGAGCGGCTGGACCTGGCGCACACCTCGGGAATCTGCCTGACCGACGAGTGGCTCGACCTGTCGGTGGCGCTCGGCTGGACGGAATCGGCCGGTCTCTGGGCCTTCCCGATCCGGACCGTCAGCCGCAGCGAAGGCGGCATCGAGGGCGTCTTCCAGTCCAGCGCCATCATCCCCCACTGGCACATCACCGCCGACGAACGCGGGACCTGGGAAGTCCGCCTTCGGATCGGCCTGGGCGCCGCTCGTTCCCAGATCATGCGCGATCAGGCGGACGACCGGCGCGAGGTCGTCCGGCAGGCCGTCGGGGCGCATTCCGCTCTCTGATGGCCTCATCTTCAGAATTGTAAATTAATCAGACATTCGTCGGTCGCACACCAAACCTGCTCGGTCGTCGTGCAGGATACCACCTCGTAATGAACTCAGATTCGTCCAGCTCTCCGAGTTCGAGGTGGAACCCATGTCCGAGATTCGCGGCCGACGCAGCCGGCCCGCCTTCACGCTGATCGAGCTCCTCGTCGTGATCGCGATCATCGCGGTGCTGATCGCCCTCCTGTTGCCGGCCGTGCAGTCGGCGCGCGAGGCCGCCCGCCGGGCCCAGTGTACCAACAACCTCAAGCAGCTCGGCCTGGCCTTCCTGAATTACGAGACCGCCAACGGGACGTTCCCGCCGACCACGATCCTGGTGCCCTGCCCGACGGGCGCGCCCGGCTCGTTCAGCCCCGCGTGCGGGGGCTTCGAGTCATCGTGGAGCGCCTTCGCGAGGGTGTCGGCGTATCTCGAGCAGGGGGCGATGTACAACGCGATCAACTGGGATTTCACCTACAGCAAGGGGCCCAATACGACGGTCGAGTATCTCACCCTCTCGGTACTCTACTGCCCGAGCGATCCCGGCGACCATTTCGATGACGCCTCGATGGGCGGGACGGGCGACGCGACGACCAGCTACGGCACCTGCGACGGCGACTGGTATGTCTGGTCGGTCAACTGGGGCGCCACCAACTCGGTCGGGCCGATGAATCGGTCGCTGTTCGGCCCGACCTACGCGCGGCGCATCGCGATGGTCACCGACGGCACGAGCAACACGCTGATGGCCTCCGAGGGCTACATCGGCCACGCGCAGATGCGGAGCTGCCTCGGCACGCCGACGCCTCCTTCGGATCCGACCACCGGGACGTGGACCCCGACGAATGTCCCCCTACCCGGGCCGAACTCCGCGGCGGCGCTGGCCTACCTGATCAACTCGTGCGGGACCAAGACGGGCAAGGTGAAGGCGGGCGGACCGATCGGCCATACACGTTGGTGCAACGGCGGCGTTTACTACTCCGGCTTCACCACCGCGATGCCGCCCAACCAGCAGGTCGCGACCATCAGCCGGGCGACCGGCACCGCGGACGCCGGGCGGAATGTCCCGATGGACTGGGACTCGGTGGACGAGAACGACGGCGGGCCGACCTACATGTCACTGGCGGCGAGCAGCTACCATCCCGGCGGCGTCAATGCCCTGTTTGCCGACGGCAGCGTCCACTTCGTCAAGAACTCGGTCAATCCCGTCACCTGGCGCGGCCTGGGCACGATCGCCGGCGGCGAGGTCGTCAGCTCCGACCAGTATTGAGCCCACACCAGCCCCTCGGCCCGCCCCGCCAACCGCGGCGCGGCGGGCCGGGGCTTCTTCCGGAGAGATTCATGCGATCGGTGCGCATTATCCGGCGCCTCCTCGTCCTGAGTTGCTGCGCGCCGATCTGCGGATGCAGTTCCTCGGGCGGCGGGAGGATGCCGGATCTCATCCCAGTGAAGGGGACGATTACCTTCAAGGGCAAGCCGGTGAGCAAGGGCGTGGTACGGTTCGAGCCCGAAGGGGTGGGTCGGGAGGCGTCGGGGACGATCCAGCCCGATGGCACCTTCGTGTTGACCACAAATAAGGAGGGCGACGGCGTCGTCGCCGGCCACCATCGGGTGTCGATCGTCGGCACGGGGCCGACACCCGGCCGCGAGCTGATCCCGAAACACTACGCGCAAGCAAGCACTTCCAAGCTCGATCTGGAGGTCGACGCCGAGCATACGGCGTTTCGAATCGAGCTGCGATAGATGGCGTATAAGCCTCTGTATTAAATTTATTTGGCGTCACCATGCGACCCGGCGGATTGTGGGGGTTTTACGCCCGGGGTGGGTGGCTTCACAGAATCTTCGCGGCGGCAACATAAGGGGATCATGGGGCGGCTATAACCTCTTTTCTCGAAGCCGTGTGCAGGAAACGCAAACAACGACCATGTACTCCGAGGTCTCATCGATGACCGACGCCCGTGTCCCACGCCCACGAAGAGGGTTCACACTGATCGAGCTGCTGGTCGTGATCGCGATCATCGCGGTCCTGATCGCGCTGCTGTTGCCCGCCGTCCAGTCGGCCCGCGAGGCCGCTCGCCGCGCCCAGTGCACCAACAACCTCAAGCAGATGGGCCTGGCGTTCCTGAATTACGAGAGCTCCAACGGTTGCCTCCCTCCGGCCTCGTTTCTGGTGCCGATGCCGGGCGGCGGGCCGGGGACCTGGGCCTATATCTCCCCCTGGAGCCCCCAGTGCCGTTCGATGTCGTTCCTCGAGCAGGGCAACCTGTATAACTCGATCAACTTCATGAACTGGGCGTACGACGATCCGCCGAACACGACCGTCTCCTGGACGCCGGTGAATGTGTTCTTCTGCCCGAGCGATCCAGGCTCGCACATCAACGACGGCTCGCTGGGTGGCACCTACACGGCGACGAGCAGCTACGGGACCTGCAACGGCGACTGGTACGTCTGGTCGGTCAACTGGAACGGCAGCTCCAATCCGATCGGCCCTCAGAATCGCTCGATGTTCGGGCCGAACTACATTCGCCGGATCGCCGCCGTGACGGACGGGATGAGCAACACCCTGATGGCGGCCGACGGCCTGATCGGCCACGGCCAGATGCGGAGCTGCCAGAGCCCCGGGGCAACTGTGTCGGACCCGAACACCGGCACGTATTCGCCCACGAATGTTCCCATCCCCGGCCCGAACTCGACCGCGGCCCTGGCTTACCAGGTCAACAACTGCAGCACGGCCACCGGCAAGCCGAAGGCCGGCGGACCGATCGGTCACACGCGCTACTGCGACGGCGGCGTCTACTACTCCGGCTTCACCACCGCCCTGCCGCCGAACAATGACGTCCTGGCGCAGAGCCGGGCCACCGGCTTCGCCAACGCCGGGCAGACAATTCCGATGGACTGGGACTCGGTGGACGAGAATGACGGCGGCCCGACCTACATGGCCCTCAATGCGAGCAGCCTGCATCCCGGCGGTGTCAACGCGCTGTTCGGCGACGGCAGCGTCCATTTCATCAAGAATTCCGTCAGCGGCTACACCTGGCGCGCGCTGGGCACGATCGCCGGCGGCGAGGTCATCAGCGCCGACCAGTATTGAGATCGGACCTCGGGATACGCCCGCCTCGACCCGCCATCGGCGGTCGAGGCGGGCCACTGCGCGGGACGACTCGGGATACACCCGCGACCTCACCGATCGGGAGATGTCTCATGCTCAAGCGACCACAGACCTTGATCATTCTCTCGGCCCTGGCGTGGGGCGTCTGCGCCGGGTGCGGGTCGAAGGGCGGCGAGGCGGCCGCCACGACACTCGTCCCCGTCAAGGGTAAGGTGACCTACAAGGGTAAGCCCTTGACCCAGGGGAGAGTCAAGTTCGAGCCCGACGGCTTCGGGCGGAACGCCTACGGCAAGATCCAGTCCGACGGCACGTTCACCTTGACGACCGACAAGGAGGGCGACGGAGCCATCGCTGGCCATCATCGCGTGGCCGTTATGGAGACGGGCATCAAGAGTCCCAAGGACGCCGTGGGCAAGAAATACGCCAGCGTGTCCTCGTCGGGACTGACTGCCGACGTGGACGCGTCGAATACCGAGTTTACCTTCGACCTCAAATAGCCTGCGGCCGCGCCCGGCCGTCTCATCGGGGGCGATGATCGTCCGATTTCGGATCGAGGCCCGTCGCACGCGATCCGGTAGGGACGGTGCGCCCTCAATCCATTTCCAGGGAGCCTTCCGACATGATCTCGCTGCCGGTACGAACGATCAGCCTGACGGTCCTGGCCGGGCTCATGGCCTCGGCGTGGGGTCTGGCTCGGGCCGACGACATCCGCCTCGAAGGCGCTTCACTGCCCATCCCGCTCGTGGATGACTCGGGCAAGGTGAATCTCATCGTCGAGACCTCGGGCGTCGAGCCCGTCGGCGACGGCCGTCGCGTGCTGATCGCCCATGACAAGCACCCCGCGCTGTTCGTGGTCGATGTGGCCACGGGCCGGATCGCCGGTGCGCCGATTACCTCGCCCCGCTTTCCCGAGGCTTCGAAGCTGGGCGGGCCGAAGTGGGAGGGCATGGCGCGCGACTCCGACGGCAACTACTACATCACCGGCGCGCACGTCGGCAAGACCGACGAGGAGCGGGCGTGCAAGAGCGTGCTGCTCCGCTTCCGCCTGCGCGACAGCGACCAGCCGACGATCGACGACGCCTCGGTGATTCGCTGGGACATCGCCCGCTCGCTCGAGTCGGTGCTGAGGGCCGAGGGGCTCTCGGACAAGGCGGTCGGCCAGCGGAAGATCGAGGGCCTGGCGGTGCGCGAGCGTCGCAAGGCCGACGGCTCGCCGGCACGCGAGCTGGTCGTGGCCCTGCGTAACCCGTCGGACAAGGCCCGCGCATTCGCGGCCGACATCACCGCCCCGCCCGCCCAGGACGCCGAGCTCGAGCTCAAGCCGCTCTTTACTTTCGAGCCCGAGGCTCGCGAGGGCCACACCTCGGAGATGACCTCGCTCGAGTATGTGCCCGCGCTCGAGGGCTTCCTGGCGCTGACCGCGTCGGAGGACGACAACAACGCCTTCCACGGCAACAGCCTCTGGTTCATTGCCGACGGCCAGCCCCACGCCGCGCGGAAGGTTGCCACGTTCGAGGTTGCGATGAAGGCCGAGGGCCTCGCCGTCCTGTCAGTCGCGAAGGACGGCGGCCGGACGACCGCGAAGCTGTTCATCGCCTTCGACAACGACCCCCACGCCACGAAGATCCCCAGCCGCATCCAGACCGTCACCCTGGTCCGCGACGCGAAGTGAGCTGCTTCGAGATCGGCCAACCCCGGGGTCTCGTACCGCCGGGTCCGTTGCGCCGAACTCGCTCCCCCCCCCACGCCGCCAGCAATTCGTCATGGGCTACCCACGTCAGACGGCGATCGCGGCGGGCGTGGCCGGATCGCTCGATCACGGCCAGGCCGCCAGGTGGTGCTCCAACCCGGCGGGCCTGGACCGAATTGAGGTGCACGCAGCGCGTCAGCTTGCCTACGTAGGTCTCGTCCTCCGTCGTCGTGGCATTCCCCCATGGAACCGGTCGACCGGGCGGCGATCCAGGAAAAAGCCGCGACACCACGGTCTGACCATCGCGACCCCATCACGAAAAAAACCGCAAAACACGGATCGACCCCCTCGTGGTCCGGCCTGGCCTCTCGTGGTCCAGGCCTGCCGGTTTCGGGCACGGCTGGTGCTTCACTCGGTCGCCCACTGCCCCTCCAGTCGGCCCAGCCGTGACACGGCCTCGCGGTCGCCCGGGCATTCGGCCAGCACGGCGCGCCATTGCCGCATTTCTTCCGCGGCATCGCCCCGTTCGGCGGCCAGCACCGCGAGATTGCGCCGTGTCAGGTGCCCGTAGATCCCCATGTCCACGCTGGCGAACCGCTCCGGCCGGCGCAGCGTGAGGATCCGTCGCCAGCAATTCTCCGCCTCGGCCCGCTCGCCTCGGCGGCGGTGCACCACCCCCTTGCGGAACAAGAGCTCGGCGTCCTCGGGGTCCAGCGCCAGGCCCTCGGCGCACGCGAGGATCGCCGCCTCGGTGTCGTCCATCATCTGGTGCGCCCGCGCGATCAGGGCAAACAGCTTCCTCGTGATCGAGTCCCCCGGCGCCGAGGCTCGCAGGCTGCGCCTCAGGTATACGAGCGCCCGAGGCCAGTCTTTTTGCTCGACGGCGATCGAGCCCAGGTTGAACAGGAGAAACGGCTCGTCGGGCCGCTCGCGCAGCTCCGCCTCGAGGATGCGGGCATCGCGCTCGAGCTTGCGTGCCCGCAGGGCGACGTCGGCGTATCCGGTATGCCGCACCACCAGGTCGGTCCACCGCACCGGGACGCCCGACCGCCGCAGGGCCGGCAGGATCTGCTCGTGCACGCGATACGTCCAGCGCACGTCCGGCCGGAGCGGGAACAGCCGGATGTGATCGACCACCGTCTCGCCTCCGCTGCCATCGGCCCCCGGGTCGCACGCGCACTTCACCACGTACCCCGCCTGGTCCGAGGCCCGAAGGCTCGCCAGCAGCGCCACCAGCTTTTCCCGCTGGCTGGGCTCGACCAGGTCATCGGCATCGAGCCAGAAGGCATAATCGCCCGAGGCCGCATCGAGCGCCGCATTGCGAGCCGCGGCGAAGTCGTCGATCCAGGCGAACTCAACAACCCGGGCGCCATACTCCCGCGCGATCTCGCGCGTCCGATCGACGCTCCCGGTATCCACCACGACGATCTCGTCGAACACCCCGCGCACCGACCCGAGGCACCGCGGCAGGTTGTCCTCCTCGTCGCGTACGATCATCGTCAGGCTGACGCGAGCCCCGATTCCTCCCGCTTCGACAGCAGGCGAGCCCGAGGAACCGGGGCGAGGGGTTAGTGGCGAGGGACGAGGAGGACTGGACGCGTCCGCATCCGTCCCCTTCTCCCCGCTCGCGGGGAGAAGGTGCCCGAAGGGCGGATGAGGGGTCTCCTGGCCCAAACCACCGCTCCAGGGCCGCAGCGCCACCCGCCGCCCCGCCGGCGCCTGATCGCCCCACTTCTCGGCGAACCGCCGCGCGTTCTCCTCCAGCAGCCGCCCGGCGTCGATCCCGTTGCCGACAAACGTCCGGCTGCCGAAGTGGTGGACGAATAGATCCCTCGCCACCGCCAGCTCGAACCCCGCCCGACGGGCCCGGACGGCCAGGTCATCGTCGTCGAAGAACCCGATCCCGAACCGCTCATCCAGCCCGCCGACGGCCTGATACACGGCCCGCTTCATCAGCAGGCAGAACCCCGACAGCTTGCCCGCCGTGAACCACTGCCCCCGATGCCGCTCGCGCCACTGGCGGGCAAAGGTGTGCATCTCGTCCAGGTCGCGATAGGGGACCTCATCGACCCGCTGCGGCGGCGCCGCATAGTTCGCCATCGGCCCCACCAGCCCGATCCGCATCTTCGCCGAGCCGCCGGCCTCGCCACGGCCGCCCGGCCCGCTCCCTGAATCCGGCGACGCCCGCGACCCGGATTTCGCGTTTTTCGCGGTTAAGTCTTCCGTCTCTTCCAGCGCCGAGAGCGCCACGAGCTGATCGAGCCACCCATCCGTGACAACCGCGTCGTTGTTCAGCAAGACCAGGTACTCGCCGCACGCCTCGCGCAGCCCCTGATTAATCGCCGCGGGGAACCCGAGGTTCTGCCGGTTGGCGATCACCGTCACCGGCACGGCCGCCGCGTCGCGAATCCCTTCCAGGTACTCGGCCGTGTCGTCGGTCGACCCATTATCGACCACGATCAGTTCCCACCCCGGCCGGGTATGCCGGAACAGGGCCTGGAGGCAGAGCTGCGTGAACGCCCGCTGCCCGCAGCAGGGGACGATGATCGAGGCCAGCCCGTCGCGACGCTCACGACTCATGGCAAATCCCGCCCGGCGACCGGCCCGCCCCGCGACCCCCGGACCGGTTCGCTCGGTCGGGCCGGGCCGGGCCGGACCGGCGGACGAAACAAAAACTCCGGGCCCCGGTGCTCCGACGGCTCCGCGGCAGATCGCGGATTCCTCGCCCGGCACCAACTCGTACCGGCTCGCCTTCCGATCCGGTTGCGAAAACCCGGCCGAGGTTCGCCGCACCGTCGCTCACATGGCGAAGCGCACGGGCCCCGATTATACTGGGCCGGGTAGTTGGAGTCGTCTGTCCCGGGGGAACGCCATGGCGACCACACCATCGCTTCCGATCGGCCTTTCGCCGTCGGAAGCCTGGAAGGACATGCTCGAGGAGATCCTGCCGCCGCAGGGTCGATGGAGCGAGGAGGAATATCTCGTCCTGACCGACCACCGCAACCGACTGGTCGAGTTCACCGATGGCTTCCTGGAAGTCCTCCCCATGCCCACGGACAGGCATCAGACCGTGTTGAAGTACCTGTTCCTCGCCTTCTTCGGTTTCGTGGAGCCCCGTGGCGGCAAGGTGCATTTCGCCCCGTTGCGGCTCCAGATCCGGCCGGGAAAATATCGCGAGCCCGATCTGCTGCTGCTGCTGTCCGCCGCGGATCCGCGCCGGCAGGACCGCTTCTGGCTGGGAGCCGACCTCGCGCTGGAAGTGGTCAGCGATGACAAGCCGGAACGCGACCTGGTCGACAAGCGAGGCGATTATGCCGAGGGCCGGGTCTCGGAGTACTGGATCGTGAATCCGCGGGCCGAGACGATCACGGTGCTGAGCCTGCGGGGCGATGCGTACGAGGAAGCGGGCGTCTACCGCCGCGGTGAAGCGGCGGCTTCGGTCCTGCTTCCGGGCTTCAACGTCGCCGTCGCCGCGGCCTTCGACGCGGATTGAACGGCCTTCGAGAGACTCGGCCGTGCCATCGACCGACCCATTATCGACGACGATCAGCTCCCAGTCGGGCCGCGTATTCCGGAACAGGGCCTGGAGGCAAAGCTGCGTGAACGTCCGCTGCCCGCAAGGGGACGATGATCGAGGCCAACCCGTCGCGAATCTCACGGCTCATGGCAAATCACGCCCGCCGACCGGCCCGACCCGCGAACCCGGATCGGAGGGCCGGGCCGGTGGAACAACTAGCTGCGTCCCCGTTTCGGGTCGAGCTGCGTCCCCGTTTCGGGTCGCGGGTCCGAATTCCTCTACGGCCACGTCTGGGTCACCCTGGCCCGGCTCGTCCGGCATCCCCTCTGGGGCACGATCGGCCTGCCGATCCTCGCGCACCTCTACATCCGAGCCAAGGACGTCGGCTGGATGGCGAGCTATTACGGCTGGCAGTTCCGCACCAAGCTCGAGCTGGCCGCCGCCCAGGTCGAATGGCTGGTGCGGCGGTTGGGGCCCGATCGCCCGCCCGTCTACGTGGTGACCGACGGGGCCTATGCCAAGCGGCCGTTCCTCAAGCGGGCCGCGGCCGCGGGGGTGACGGTGATCAGTCGGCTGCGGTGCGATGCCGCGCTGTGGACTCTGCCGGTGGTCATACCCGCCGAGAAGCGCCGCCCCGGCCGTCCGCCCAAGTACGGCAAGGAGCGGATCCACCTGGCCGAGCTCGCGGGACAGACCTCGGGCTGGCAGGTGGGACTGTTCTCGCTCTACGGCCGGCTGGAAGCGAAGAGGTATCGGACGTTCCTGGCGACCTACAAGCCGGCGGGCGGCGTGATCCGGGTGGTGATGGTGCGCCAGGACGAGGAATGGGTGGCGTACTTCAGCAGCGACTCGGACCTGGCCGTGGGAACCATCCTGGAGACGGTGGCCGACCGCTCGGCGTTGGAGCAGGTCTTCCACGACGTCAAGGAGGTGCACGGGGCGGGTCAGCAGCAGTTGCGGCATGTGTGGGCCAACGTGGGGGCGTGGAACCTGATCGGTTGGTGGCATACGCTGGTGGAGCTGTGGGCATGGGACCGGAAGCCGTCGCGATCATGCGACCGGAGCGACTCGCCGTGGGACAGCAGGGAGCGTCGCCCGTCGCACGCCAATCGCTGCCAGGAGTTACGTCGCGAGGCGCTGCACGAGGAATTTGAGGCGCTGCCGTCGGTGGCGGGCTTGCGCCCGAAAATCCTCCGGTTCATCCGGCGCCTCATGCGCAGGGTCGC